>MKSH01000029.1:19537-27273 GCA_001898095.1 Solirubrobacterales bacterium 70-9
AGGCGTCCTGATCCAGTCGGTCGAAAAAGGCGGCCCCGCCGACAAGGCCGGAGTCGAAGGCGGCACCACGAAGGCGACGATCGACGGCGCCGAAATCACCCTCGGCGGCGACATCGTCACCGAAGCCGACGGCAAGAAGATCAAGGGCATGGAAGAAATCATCGAACTCGTCAACTCGAAGAAGGTCGGCGAAGAAGTGACGCTGAAGATCCTCCGAGGTGGCAAGGAAAAGACTGCGACCGTGACGCTGGGCAAACGGCCCGCGAAGGTCGAAGAAGCCTCGCCGAAAGGCTGAGGGAAGCACACCGCCGCCCGGGGGGAGTCCGGCCCCTCGGGCGGTTCTTTTTCGCCCCGGACCGGTGAGTTCGCACTTCTGGCCGCTATCCGGCCATAACTGCGAACGCATCGGGTGGGGCGTCACGTAATCTGGACGGAATGCGCGTCAAGTTCTGCGGGATTACCAATCTGGACGACGCCGCCGAGGCGGTGCGCCTCGGGGCGTGGGCGATCGGCCTGATCCACTACGAGGACTCGCCCCGCCACGCCCGACCCGCCGTCGCCGCCGAGATCGCCGCCGCGTTCCGGCGCAAGGCCGAGATCGTCGGGGTGTTCGTGAACCCGACCCTGGCCGAGGTCGTCCGCGCGGTCGAGGACGAGCAGCTCTCAATGGTCCAGCTGAACGGCGAGGAGGGGGCCTCCTTCTGCAGCGAGGTCGCCCGCCGCGCCGGGGTGAAGGTGATCAAGGCGGTCCACGTCTCCTCCGCCGCCGACGTCCACGGCGCCGAGGCCTACCGCACCGACTTCCACCTGTTCGACCGCCGCGCCAAGGGCCTCTGGGGCGGCTCTGGCGAGAGCTTCGACTGGGAGCTCCTGCGCGGGCACCGCTCCGACGTCCCCGCGGTCCTCGCCGGCGGGCTGCGCCCGGAGAACGTCGCTGCGGCGATCGAGGTCGTCCATCCCTACGCGGTCGACGTCGCCAGCGGGGTCGAGGCCGAGCCGGGCCGCAAGGACCACGCCGCGATGGCCGCCTTCTTCGAGAACGCCCAGCAGGCCGTAATCGCGTGACGGGGTCCACCCGCCCGCGGCGGACGCGAAAGTGAGTGAGCGAGACTTCCGGTGATGATGAGCGCGAGCGAGCGAGAGCAGAGTACGCGGGCGGCTATTCCGCAGCGTTTCGGCCCGTACGGGGGCCGCTACGTCCCTGAGACGCTGATCGCGGCCCTGGACGAACTGACCGCGGCCTGGGAAGAGGCGCGCGACGATCCGGCCTTCAACCAGCGCCAGGATGCCCTGCGGCGGGACTTCATCGGCCGCCCGACGCCGCTCTACCTCGCCGAGCGCCTCTCCGAGCGGGTCGGCTCGCGGGTCTACCTGAAGCGCGAGGACCTCGCCCATACCGGCGCCCACAAGATCAACAACGCGCTCGGGCAGACGCTGCTGGCTCAGCGGATGGGCAAGCAGAGGATCATCGCCGAGACCGGGGCGGGCCAGCACGGCGTCGCCACCGCGACCGCCTGCGCGCTGCTCGGCCTCGAATGCATCGTCTACATGGGCACCGAGGACATCCGCCGCCAGGCGCCGAACGTCGAGCGGATGAAGCTGCTGGGCGCCGAGGTGGCGCCGGTCGAGGCGGGTGCCCGGACCCTGAAGGAGGCCGTCTCGGCGGCGATCCGCGACTGGGTCGCGAACGTCGAGACGACCCACTACGTGATCGGCTCGGCGGTCGGGCCGGCGCCCTACCCGGCGCTGGTGCGGGACCTGCAGCGGGTGATCGGCGAGGAGGCGCGGGCGCAGTCGCTGGCGGCCGAGGGCGCGCTGCCGGCCCGGGTGATCGCCTGCGTCGGCGGCGGCTCCAACGCGATCGGCATCTTCGCCCCGTTCATCGATGACGCCGAGGTGGCGCTGGTCGGGGTCGAGGCGGGCGGCGACGGGATCGAGACCGGCCGTCACGGCGCTTCGCTCGGGCACGGCTCGACCGGCGTGCTGCACGGCTCGCTCTCGGCGATCGTCGCCGACGAGGAGGGCCAGATCCTCGAAGCGCCCTCGGTCTCGGCGGGGCTCGACTATCCGGGGACCGGGCCCGAGCACGCCTACCTGCGCGATACCGGCCGGGCGAAGTACTTCGCGGTGACCGACGACGGCGCGCTCGGGGCACTGCGCGAGCTGGCGCGGCTGGAGGGGATCATCCCGGCGCTGGAGTCTTCCCACGCGATCGCCTGGCTGCTGGAGAATCCGCTCGAGGGGGAGGGGTTCGACGTCCTCTGCCTCTCCGGCCGCGGCGACAAGGACCTGGCCGAGTACACCCGTCGGGTCGAGGGCGAAGAGATCTCCGAGGTCGGATGACGATCGCCGGCGAGCAGCGGATCCGCGACGCCTTCGCCGCGGCCAAGGACGAGGGGCGCGCGGCGCTGATGCCGTACATGATGGCCGGCTTCCCCGACCGCGAGTCGGGGCTTGCCGTGGCGCGCGCCTACGTCGATTCCGGGGCCGACCTGATCGAGCTCGGGGTGCCGTTCTCCGACCCGCTCGCCGACGGTCCCACGATCCACGCCGCCGACACCCAGGCGCTGGCGGAGGGCGCCACCCTGCGCACCGCGCTGGAGGTCTGCGAAGCGGTCTCCGACCGGATCCCGGTGGTGATGATGGTCTACGTGAACATGGTGCTCGCGCACGGCGGGGCGACCGAGTTCGCGCGCCTGGCGGGTGCCGCCGGCGCCGCCGGCGTGATCATCCCCGACCTGCCCCTGGGGGAGGCCGAGGACGTGCGCGACGCCTTCATCGAGGCCGGGCTGGCGGTCGTGCCGCTGGTCGCCCCGACCACCTCACCGGCGCGGCGCGCCGCGATCGCCAAGGTGGCGCGCGGCTTCATCTATCTCGTCTCGACCACCGGGACGACCGGCGAGCGTGGCGAGCTGCCCCCGGCGCTGGCCCAGTTCGTCGCCGACACCAAGGCCGACGCGGGGGAGACCCCGGTCGCGGTCGGCTTCGGGATCGCCACCCCGGCGCAGGCGGCGGAGGTCGGCAAGGTCGCCGACGGGGTGATCATCGGCAGCCGTCTGGTCCGCGCCGCGGGGGAGGGCGCCACCCCGGCCGAGTCGGCCGACGGGGTCGCCGAGTTCCTCGCCGAGACGCGCGTCAGCCTCGCCGGATAGGATGCCGACCATGTTCTTGGCCGTCTGGACCTTCATCGCGATTTCCGTCACTTTGATCATCTACGCCTGGCTCGGCCAGGGGGGTGGCGTCGCCGGCCTCGTCTTCTTCGGCGTGATGCTGATCGGCGTGATCGTGAACATGGTCCTGCGCGGGCTGCACCCCGCCGGGCCCGAGCGTCCGCGCGCCTAGCGCCGTCCTAAGCGCGCACCGCGACCAGCTGCAGGTACTCCGGTTCGAGCACCAGCGCGCGCTCGTCCGAATTCACCTTTTCCAGGTAGGCGAGGATGTCTGCTTCCAGCGCCGGCGCGCCCTCCGGGCCGACTTTCTCGAAGGCCATCTTCATCGGGCCGAAGTAGCGGCGGAAGAAGTCGAGGTAGTGCTCGGGCGAGCGGAAGATCTGGCGGCTGACGCGACGTTCGACCCGCATCCCGACGATCCCGTCGCCGAACAGCTTGCGGGCGTGCTCCTCGTTGCCCCAGAGGACGGGTGGCACCGTGCCCGGGGGCGGCCCGCCGGTGTGTTTGACGAGGATCGTGAAGAAGTCGGCGAGCGCCCCGTCGGGGGTCCAGTTAGCCATCCCGATCCAGCCGCCGGGCTTGGTGACCCGGAGGAGCTCGGCTGCGGTGCGCTCCTGGTCGGGGGCGAACATCGCGCCGAAGATCGACATCACCACGTCGAAGCTCGCGTCTTCGAAGGGGAGGTCTTGGGCGTCGGCCTCGACGAATTCGACCTCGAGCCGTTCGGCGGCCGCCCGTTCCCGTCCCCGCTCCAGCAGCGCCGGGACGAAGTCGGCTCCGACCGCGCCGCCCCAGGAGCGCCGCGCCGCCGCGATCGCCCCGTTGCCGCTGCCGCAGGCGACGTCGAGGACGCGTTCGTCGGGCAGGATCGTCAGCGTCTCGGTGAGGTTTTCGGCGACGAACGTGATCATCGCGGCGACCATCGAGAAGTCGCCGTCGGACCAGGTCCGCTGCTGCGCCGCGGTGATCGCCTTGAGGTCAGGGCCGTCGGCCATCGATCCCTAAGCTAACCGGATGCGGATAGGCGTGCTGACGGGCGGCGGGGATTGCCCTGGGTTGAACGCGGTGATCCGTGCCGTGGTGCGCAAAGGAGCGGGCGTGCAGGGGCACGAGTTCGTCGGCTACCGGGACGGCTGGAGGGGGCCGCTGGAGGACGATCGGCGACCGCTCGGGGTGCCCGAGGTGCGCGGCATCCTGCCCCGTGGCGGCACCATCCTGGGGTCCTCGCGGACCAACCCGTTCGCCCGCGGCGACGGGCCCGACCGGATCGCCGCCAACATGGCCGCGGCCGGGGTCGACGGCCTGATCGCGATCGGCGGCGAGGACACGCTCGGCGCCGCGTCCCGGCTCCATACAGAGCACGACCTGAACGTCGTCGGCGTGCCGAAGACGATCGACAACGACCTCTCCGCCACCGATTACACCTTCGGCTTCGACACCGCGGTCAACATCGCGATGGAGGCGATCGACCGCCTCCACACCACCGCCGACTCCCACCACCGGGTGCTGATCGTCGAGGTGATGGGACGGCACGCGGGGTGGATCGCCGCCCACGCGGGCCTGGCGGGCGGCGCCAACGCGATCCTGATCCCGGAGCGGGAGTTCGACGTCGGCGCGGTCTGCGATCTCGTCGGCCGCCGCTTCGCCAGCCACTTCGCCCCGATCATCGTCGTCGCCGAGGGCGCCAAGCCGGTCGGCGGGATGCCGGACGCCGACGACTCGAAGACCGACGCCTTCGGTCACATCCGCCTCGGCGGGGTCGGTCACTGGCTGGAGGGCGAGATCGAGCGGGCCACCGGCAAAGAGACCCGCGCCACCGTCCTCGGCCACGTCCAGCGCGGCGGCACCCCGACCGCCTTCGACCGCGTCCTCGCCACCCGCTTCGGCCTTCACGCGATCGACGCGGCGAACGAAGGCCGCTGGGGCACGATGGCGGCGCTGCGCGGCACCGAGATCAAGCTGGTCGAGCTCACCGAGGCTACGGCCGAGCTGAAGACGGTCCCGGAGGAGCTCTACGCCGAGGCGGAAGTCTTCTTTGGGTGAAGCGGGCGGGGGATGGCCTGGCGGCGGACGGCCTGGCGGGGAGGGCCCGGGGGTGACCCTTCTCTCACGAACTGCGGGGAGGTTCGTTCAGGGTCATCCCCGGGTCCTCCCTACGGGGGCGGTGCTCCTGGTGGCAGCGGCGGTGGGGCTCGGGGTGGCGGGCTGTGGCGGGGGCGACGCTTCGGGCGCCGCGGTGAGCGTTTATGTGGCTGCGCAGCTCTGCGGGGGGGCGAAGGCGGAGTTGGGCTCGCATGGGGCGAGCGCTGGGAGCTTCAAGATTGCGGTGCGCTGCCTGGCGTCGACCGAGCGGCCCGGGGGAGGGGTCGATCTCGCCACCAACGGCGCCAACTCCCGCCGCGCCACCGAGGACACCAGCGCCGTCGCCACCCTCGAACCTCCTGGCCCCGGCAACAAGTTCGCCCGCCCGATCCTCGAATCCGCCGGCATCCCGCTCCTCGTCGACGCCTCAGGCGGCCAAGGCATGGCGCGCATCATCAAAGCTGTCGAAGGCGCGGGTTCATCCTCCGTCCGAGACTCGGTCCGCGAATCCCTCGAACCTTCGTAAGCGCCCGTAGGCCCCGTGGGGGTGACCCTGAGCGAACCTCCCCGCAGTTCGTGAGTGAAGGGTCACCCCCACGGGGCCCCTCCTCGAACGCTTCCCGCGGAGTCAGCCGACCAGATCCCGCAGCGCCCCGTCGATCTCCGGGTACTTGAACGCGTAGCCGAGTTCCTCGGTGCGTTTGGGCAACACCTTCTGCCCGCCCTGGGCTACCTTGCCGAACTCCTTGCCGAATTTCACCTCGACCGCGAGGCCCGGGATCGGCAGCACGGCGGGGCGGTGGAGGGCCCGTCCCAGGGCCTTCGACCACTCCGCGTTCGTGACGGGATTTGGAGCCGTGCCGTTGACGACGCCGCTGGCGCTCTCGGTGTCCAGGGCCCAGATCAGGATCCCGACCTCGTCCGAGAGATGGATCCAGGGCACCCACTGGCGGCCTCCCGCGAGCGGTCCGCCGACGCCGAGCTTGAACGGGAGGAGGAGCTCACCGAGGATGCCGCCGCCGGTCTCCATCACCTGTCCCGTCCGCACGATCGCCAGTCGCACGCCGGCCGCCTCGACCTCGTGGGCCGCCTTCTCCCATTCGACGCAGACCGAGGCGTCGAAGCTCTCGCCGGGCGCGCTCGACTCGTCCAAGGGCTCGTCGCCGCGGTTGCCGTAGTAGCCGACCGCCGACTGGCTGACCAGCACCTTCGGCTTCCTCGCCAGCCCCTCGATCGCCCCCACCAGGTTGTGGGTGGCGACTTTGCGCGAGTCCATGATCTTGCGTTTGGCCTCGTCGGTCCAGCGCTGGGCGATCTTCTCGCCGACCAGGTTGACGACCCCGTCGACGCCCTCGAAGGCGGCCTCCGCGGGCCGTTCCAGGGTCGGCTCCCAGGCGTGCCAGGTGATCTGGGACTGCGCCGCGCGCGCCTTGTCGGGGTCGCGGGTCAGTCCCACGACCTCGTCCCCGCGGGCCAGCAGTTCGTCACAGAGCGCCTTGCCGATCCGGCCGCTGGCACCCGTGACGAGAACCTTCATCTGACCGCTCGTACCCGCATCAGGATGCCTCTACCGGGGTGAAGGTGCCGGTTTCCTCGTTGAGACGGGCGATGCCGTCGCGCTTGGCCTCCTCGACCACCGCTGCGGCGACCTTCGGGGCGACTTCGCGGTTGAAGACGCTGGGGATGATGTAGTCCTCGGCGAGGTCGTCCTCGGCCACCGCGGCGGCGATGCCTTTGGCCGCGGCGAGCTTCATCGCCTCGGTGATCTGCGGAGCGCCGGCGTCGAGGGCGCCGCGGAAGATGCCGGGGAAGGCGAGGACGTTGTTGATCTGGTTCGGGTAGTCGGAGCGACCCGTGGCCATGATCCGCACGTGGGGCGCGGCATCCTCGGGCATCACCTCGGGGGTCGGGTTGGCCATCGCGAAGACGATCGCGTCGTCGTTCATCTTGGCCAGCGAGTCCGCCTGGATGATTCCGGGGCCGGAGAGGCCGATGAAGAGGTCCATGCCGGCTATTACGTCGTCGGGCTGCCCCTGGATGTTCTCCGGGTTGGAGTTCTCCGCGTACCAGCGCTTGGTCGAGTTCATCTCGCCGGAGGCATAGTCAGGGCGCTCGGTCGAGAGGGCGCCCTTGCGGTCGGCGCCGATGATCTGCGTGATCCCGGCCTCGAGCATCATTTTCGTCACCGCGACGCCCGCGGCGCCGAGGCCGACGACGAGCACGCGAAGGTCCTCGATCGGCTTGTCGATGATCTTCAGCGCGTTGAAGAGCGCCGCCATCGTCACCACCGCGGTGCCGTGCTGGTCGTCGTGGAAGACCGGGATGTCGAGGGTTTCCTTCAGCCGGTCCTCGATCTCGAAGCAGCGCGGGGCGGAGATGTCCTCGAGGTTGACCCCGCCGAAGGTCGGCGCCATCAGTTCGACCGCCCGGATGATCTCGTCGGCGTCTTTGGTGTCGAGGCAGATCGGGAACGCGTCCACCCCG
>MKSH01000030.1:0-20736 GCA_001898095.1 Solirubrobacterales bacterium 70-9
GCCGACGAGACCCTGATCGCGACCGGCCTGGAAGCGGGCGACGCCGAGATCATGGTCTACGCGGAAGAAGACGACGAGGCCGAGGAGGTCGACGTGTACGAGGAGCCCGCCGCGGAGGAATTCCGGATCGTCGAAGCGCCGGAGGTGGAGACGGCCGACGGGGTGATCGACGGCCCGGCCGCCGACATCCGCGAAGCCGAGGAGTACCTGGCCGACGAGTTTGAGGGCGCCGCGCCCTTCGAAGGCGCGGTCGAGCTAGGGGGCGAGGAGCCCGAGGAAGAGGAGGACCACATGGACACCCGCATCCTCGAGCCGATCCCCGCCCCGGGCGAGATCAAGGTCACCGCGACCCACTGGCTCGACGAGGTCGAGGAGGACAGCTCCGGGCACTCGCTTGAGTGGCCGGCCGCCGAAGAGCGCGACCTCCAGCACCGCGAGCGGATCGACACCCCCCGCGTGCGCCACCTCTTCCCGGTCCCGGACTCGGACTGGGAGGTCTCGCACCTCGAGTTCACCCACTTCGGGCGCGACGCTTCTTAGTCGTCAGGCGCGACCCGCGGCCATCGCGACCCGCTCCTCGCCGGTCGCGAACAGGTAGCGGTTGATCTGGGCCAGGCCGGCCAGGTCGTGGACGTCTTCGTCCAGGTAGGGGACGCGGATCACCCCGGTCGCCCGCAGCTCCCGCGCCAGGTGCTCGATGTTGCGGGCGTCGCGCTCGGCCAGCGCCTGGTAGTCGGAGAAGTTCGCCGCCACCCGCTGCGCCAGGTCCTCGTCGCCGAGCTTCTCCGCCAGTGCCGCGGGCAGGTCGTCGGCCTTGCCCCCGCGGCATAGCTCCTCCGCCGGGTAGTGGACCTTGTTCACGATCACCCCGCCGAAGGGCAGCTTCGCCTCGACCAGTTTGCGGTGGAAGTAGACCGCCTCGTCGATCGGCTCGCCCTGCGGCCCGCAGACGACGAGGAAGCAGGTGGTCGGCGCGGCGAGCAGCTTGTTGACCCGCTCGGCCCGCGCCTGGAAGCCGTCGACCATGCCGCTGAAGGCGTTGAAGAACTCGGCCAGGTCGGCGATCAGGTCGAAGCCGACGATCCGCTTCATCACCGAGAGCGCCACCGTCGCGCCGCGCCCCGCGACCTTCGCCGCGAACCCGGTCGGCTTCATGAAGACCTTCAGCGATTTGCCCTCGATGAACTGGGTGAGGCGGCGCGGCGCCTCGAGGAAGTCGAGCGCGTTGCGGCTCGGCGGCGTATCGAGGACGAGCACGTCGTAGTCGCCTTCGGTGTGGAGCTCGAACAGCTTCTCCATCGCCATGTACTCCTGCGAGCCCGCCAGCGCCCCGGAGATCTGCTGATAGATCGGGTTTTCGAGGACCCGGTCGCGCGACTCCTCGTCCGGCGCCTGGCGCGCGATCAGCTCGTCGAAGGTCTGCTTCGGGTCGAGCATCATCGCCCACAGCTCGCCCTTCATCTCGATCCCCTGCGCCTCGAAGAGCTTCGGCTCCACCTGGCGGGCGTCGTTGCCGAGCTCCTCCAGCCCGAGCGAGTCGGCGAGCCGCTTCGCCGGGTCGATGGTGAGCACGCAGACCTTCATCCCGCGCGCCGCCAGGCCCGCCGCGATCGCCGCCGAGGTGGTCGTCTTGCCGACCCCGCCTGAGCCGGCGCAGATGATCACCTCCTTGCCCTCGAGGGCGTCGGTGAGGCGTGGGGAGGAGGGGCTCACGCGAGTTTCCTCGACAGTCGCCGCGCCGCCTCCGGCCCGAGGTCGGGCTCGAACAGGAAGGGGAGCGTCTTCACCGGTGCCTGGGCGCGGCGCCGCAGCCGGGCCAGCTGCGCTCGCTGGGAGCGGGCCCGGCCGAACTCCGAGAGCGCCGCCCGCGCGGCCGCCTTCGGTGCGCCTTCGTCGCCCGCCGCCAGCGCGCCCAGCCGCTCTGCGTCCTCTTTCGAGAAGCGCTCCGGGTAGAGCCCGTTGAGGTAGACGCGGTCGACCGCGACGCCGACTTCCTCGACCAGGTCGTGCTCCAGCGCCGCCGACTCGTTGACCGGCATCTCCTCCGGCAGGGCGACGATCGCCACCCCGGTGTTGTCGTGGTCGGTGATGAAGTTGTCGAGGGTCTTGGCCTGCGAGTGGATCGGCCCGACCCGGGCGATGTTGGCGAAGGTGCGCGGCGTCTGCAGGAAGCCGACCCCGTGGCCGGTGGCGGGCGCGTCGACGATCACGGTGTCGTATTTGCGCCCCGACTTCACCTTGCGGTCGAGCTGGGCGAGCTCCCAGATCTTGCCGATCGTGACCAGCTCCTTCAGCCCCGGCGTCGCCGCGGTGAGGTAGTTGAAGATGCGGCTGCGGAAGAGCATGTCGCGCATCGCCCGCACCTTCAGCTGCAGGAGGACGTACTCGCGCATCGACTCGTCGGGGTCGATCGAGATCGCCCAGAGGTTCTCTTCCAGTTCGACCTCGTGGAAGCCGACGGTGGTGTGCTCGAACATCCGCGAGGCGTTCTCCTGGGCGGCGACCTCGCAGACGATCGTCCGCTTGCCTTCGGCCGCGGCGCGCATGCCGAGGGCGACGGAGACGGTCGTCTTGCCGACCCCGCCCTTGCCGGTGACGATCACCAGCCGCTTGTCGAGGAGCTCGGGTATCGGGCAATTCCTAGCAATTTCGTCTTACGGCAGGAAAAAGACGGTCGTATCCGAATTACCGCGCAATGGGATTTCTAAGCCGCAAGAAGAAGAACCAGCCGGAGCCTGTCGTCACCGAGGAGACGCATCCGCTCGAAGAAGAGCTGCAGCGGATGGAAGAGGCAGTCCCCGAGCGGCCGGTCGCCGACTACGAGCCGGAATACGACGATTCGGCGTACGCGGACGAATTTGACGAGGGGCCGCAGGCCGCGGGTCCTGTCGCCGATGAGCGCACCTCGTCCTCGCAGGCTGCGGGCGAGGTACACCCATCGGCGCCACCCGCGCCAGAGGCGCCGCAGCCCGACCCTGAGTACCGGGAGCCGGAGGCAGTGGCCCCGCGGGTCGCTCCCGTGGAGGATGAGGTCGCCGAGCGGGCGATCAACGACGACAACGACGACGACGAGTCGGGCGACGGGCGGATGAAGGCGATCGACCTGATCGCGCCGACCCGGCTCGACTTCCTCAAGCCGCAGGAGGCCCCGGCGCCCGAGCCGGTCGACACCGCCGACGTGATCGCCTTCGCCAACCAGAAGGGCGGCGTCGCGAAGACGACCACGACGCTGAACCTGGCCGTCGCCTTCGCCGAGTCCGGCTACCGCGTGCTCTGCGTCGACCTCGATCCGCAGGGCAACCTGACGATGTCCCAGGGCATCGATCCGGACAAGGTCGAATACAGCCTCTACGACGTGCTGGTCAACGACATGCCGCTCTCCGAGATCATCGTCAAGCGGGAGATCGACATCGCCGTCGCCTCGATCGACCTGGCCGGCGCCGAGATTGCGATGAGCACGAAGATCGGCCGCGAGCGCTCGCTGGAGAAAGCGCTGAAGGAGGTCGCGGCCGACTACGACTTCGTCTGCATCGACACGCCGCCGAGCCTCGGCCTGCTGACGATCAACGCGCTGACGGCGGCGAACAAAGTGATCGTCCCCGTCCAATGCGAGTATCTGTCGATGCGCGGGCTGGTCCAGCTGCAGAACACGCTGCGGATGATTCAGGAGAACCTCAACCCAGACGTCCACATCGAGGGCATCCTGCCGACGATGCTGGACACGCGGACGATCCACGCCAAGGAGGCGGTGGAGATCCTCGAGGAGAACTTCGGTGACCTCGTTTTCGAATCCCGGATCCGCAAGGCGATCAAGTTCGCCGAGGCGCCCGTGAAGGGCGCGAGCGTGCTCAAGTACGATTCTGAGAGCAGCGCGGCAAGCTACTACCGGGATTTGGCCAAGGAGGTCCTGGCGAATGGCTCGGCGTAACAAGCGGGCATCGATGCGCGAGGGTCCCCTCGCAGATCTGTTTCGTTCGACCGGGGCCGACGCCCCGGAGGACCCTCCCGAGGCTCCAGGCAGCTTCTTCGACCAGGAGAGCGAGCCCGCACCCGCGGCCGAGGCGCCCGCGCCGCCGCCGCGCGAAGAGCCCGCCCGCCGCGAGCCCGAGCCGGCCCGCGAGCCGGTGGCGCGGGAGCCCGAGCCGCCCGCCCGCGAGCCCGAGCCCCCGCGTGAACCCGTGGCCCGCGAGCCGGAGCCGCCCGCGCCGCGCCGCGAGGACCCGCCGGAGTCCTCCGAGCCCGCCCCCGAGCGCCTGAAACGGGTGTTCGCCGAGGAGCCGCGCCCGCGTCAGACCAGCGAGGAATTCATGCAGGGCCCGCGCTACGGCCGCGAGGAGCCCGCCTACGAGGCGCCCGGCTCCGGTGAACCGCACCAGCCGGTGATCAAGGTCGTCGGCGTCGGCGGGGCCGGCGTCAACGCGGTCAACCGGATGGTCGACGCTCGCATCCCCGGGGTCGAGTTCATGGCCGTCAACACCGACCTTCAGTCGCTGCAGCTCTGCGTCGCCGACGTCACCGTGCACATCGGCGACGAGCAGACGCGCGGGCTCGGCGCCGGCGCCGACGCCGCCGTCGGCCACCGCTCCGCCTTCGAGGAGCAGGACAAAATCAAGCGCCTGCTGAAGGGCTCCGACATGGTCTTCGTCGCCGCCGGCGCGGGCGGCGGCACCGGCACCGGCGCCGCTCCGGTGATCGCCCGCCTGGCGCGCGAGGTCGGCGCACTGACCGTCGGGATCGTCACCAAACCGTTCACCTTCGAGGGCAACAAGCGCGCCAGTCAGGCTGCCAAAGGCATCGAAGAACTCGGCAACGAGGTCGACACCCTGATCGTCGTCCCCAACGACCGGCTGCTCGAGGTGCTCGACCAGCAGACCTCGATGGTCGAGGCCTTCCAGGTCGCCGACGACGTGCTCCGCCAGGGCGTCCAGGGCATCTCCGACCTGGTCACGCTGCCCGCGGTGATCAACCTCGACTTCGCCGACGTGCGGACGATCATGTCCGACGCCGGCCGGGCGCTGCTCGGCATCGGCATGGCGCACGGCGAAGGCCGCGCGATCCTGGCCGCCGAAAAAGCGATCTCCTCGCCGCTGCTCGAGACCTCGATGGATGGGGCGCGGGCGATCCTGCTGTCGATCACCGGCGGCGCCGACCTCTCGCTGGTCGAGGTCTCCGAGGCGGCCAAGGTGGTCGGCGAGGCGGCCCACCCGGACGCCAACATCATCTTCGGCGCGAACGTCGACGAGGAGCTCTCCGACCAGATCTGGGTCACCGTCGTCGCCACCCGCTTCGACGGCCGCGGCGCCCCGCGTCGCTCCTCCGCCCAGGTGGATGCGGAACCGACGATCCGCCGCACCAAAGACATGGGCCGCGGCCGGCCGCCGCAGACGCAGCGCGGCAGCGGCGACACCTTGGGGATCGACGTCCCCGAGTTCCTCCCCGGCTGAGCCGGCCTGGGCTATGCCGGGCGTCGTCGCGGCCGGCCATCCGGAGAGCGCCGAGGCCGGTGCCGCGATGCTGCGCGCCGGCGGCAACGCCGTCGATGCCGCGGTCGGGGCGGTGCTCGCCTCCTTCGCGGTCGAGAGCCCGCTGACCGGGCTCGGCGCGGGCGGCTTCATGGCCGTCCACCATCGGGGCGAGACGACGCTGCTGGACTTCTTCGTCGCCGTGCCGGGGCTGGACGAGACGCCGCGGACGGGGGATCTGGAGCGGGTCGACGTGGTCTTCGACGCCGAGACGACGCAGGCGTTCTTCGTCGGCCCGGTCTCCTGCGGGGTGCCGGGGACGCCCGCCGGGCTGGTCGAGGCGCTGCGCCGCTTCGGCTCGATGCCGCTTGACGAGCTGGTGGTCCCGGCGATCCGGCTCGCCCGCGAGGGCGCCCCGGTGAACCACGAGCAGGCCTACATCCTCGAGATCCTCGAGCCGATCCACGCGCGGCTGCCGGGGACGCGAGAGCTCTACGCACCGGCGGGGCGGACGCTGCGCGAGGGGGAGATCTTCCGCTTCGAGGAGCTCGCGGTGGCGCTCGAACGCTTCGCCGCCGAGGGCGTGGCGCCGTTCTATCGCGGCGAGGTGGCGGCGGCGCTGTCGGATTTCGTGGTCGCCGATGGCGGCACCCTCGGCCGTGGGGACCTTGCCGCCTACGCGGCGATCGAGCGCACCCCGGTGCGGGCCGAGTTCCGCGGCACCGAGGTGCTGACCAACCCGCGGCCGTCCTCGGGCGGCACCCTGATCGCCTACTCGCTGGACGTGCTGGAGCGGCTCGGGCCGTCCAGCGGCCCCGAGCAGCTGGTCGAGGCGATGGACGCCGCCAACCGCCACCGCGCCGACCTGCTCGGCTCGACCACCCACATCTCGGTGATCGACGGCGAGGGAATGTGCGCGGCGGTGACCTGCTCGAACGGCTCCGGCTCGGGCGTGCTGGTGCCGGGGACCGGGGTGATCCTCAACAACATGCTGGGCGAGGAGGACCTGAACCCGTTCGGCTTCCACCAGGGCGTGCCGGGCGCGCGGGTGACCTCGATGATGGCGCCGACCGTGGTCCTGCGCGACGGCGAGGTGGTGCTCGCCGTCGGCAGCGCCGGCTCCAACCGGATCCGCTCGGCGATCCTGCAGACGGTGGTGCGGGTGGTCGAGCAGGGGATGGGCCCGGCGGGGGCGATCGCCGCCCCGCGGATCCACTTCGAGGGCGGCGTGGTGCAGGCCGAGCCGGGTATCGACGCTGCCGCGCTGGCCCGACTGGAGGCCCGGGGGGTCCCGGTCGCCCGTCGTCCCGAGATCAACCTCTTCTTCGGCGGCGTCCAGGCCGTGGCCCGCGATCCGGCGACCGGGGCCCTCAGCGGCGGCGGCGATCCGCGCCGCGGCGGCGCCGTCGCCTACGCCTGAGTGCGCCGCACTGCGTCAAAATAGTCAGACGATGGCGGGCGGGAGGCAGATCGACTTCGCCGCGGAGGGTCTCCTCGACGACCTCGAGGGCGGCGCGCGCGAGGCGCGACTCGGGCTGCTGGAGAAGCTGAGCGCGGAAGGGGTCTCGCTGGCGGAACTGCGCGACGCGGTCGCCTCCGGGCACCTCACGGTGCTGCCGGTCGAGCGGGCGATCGCCGGCGACGGGCCGCGCTATAGCGCCAACGAAATCGCCCGGCAGTCGGGGCTCGGGCTGGAGCTGGCGCTCGCCTTCCGCGCCGCCCTCGGCATTCCCTACGGCGACGATCTCGACGACAAGGTGGGCACGCAGGCCGACCTGGACGCGGCGGTGCGGACGAAGGCGATCCTCGACGCCGGTTTCCCGGTCGAGGAGATGTTGCGCAACGCGCGCGTCGTCGGGATGGCCACGGCACGGGTCGCCGAAGCCAACCGCGACCTTGTCGTCCGCAATCTGACCGCCCCCGGCGACAACGAGCGCGAGCTCGCCGAACGGCTCGTCGGCAGCGTCGAGTTCCTGTTGCCGCTGGGAACCGAGTTCCTCGGCTACGCCTTCCAGGCCAACCTCCTCGAGCAGGTGAAACGCGACGTGATCGGCGCCGCCGACCTCGCCTCGGGGGACATCGGCGGGGTGGTCGAGCGGACCGTCTGCTTCGCCGACCTGGTCGAGTTCACCAGCCTCGGCGAGGAGATCGCGCCGGAGGAATTGGGCGCGGTCGTCGGCCATTTCGAGGAGCTGGCGACCGGCGTCGTCACCGCTCCGATACGCCTCGTGAAGACGATCGGCGACGCGGTGATGCTGGTCTCGCCGCAGGCCGAGCCGCTGGTCGAGGTGGCCCTCGACCTGGTCGCCGCGGCGGCCGCGGAAGGGGACCAGTTCCCGGTCCTCCGCGCCGGCATCGCCACCGGCCCGACCCTTCCCCAGTCGGGCGACTACTACGGCCGCTCGGTCAACCTCGCCAGCCGCATCACCGGCATCGCCCGCCCCGGCAGCGTCCTCGTCGACTCCCCGACCCGCGAGGCCGCCGGCGAGGACCACTTCGCCTACTCCTTCGCCGGCGAGCGACGTTTGAAGGGCATTGACGCCCGGCAGAAGCTGTTTCGGGTTCGGAGGGGCTGAAAGGGACGGGAAAGGGACGCGGCCCTCTCATAGGCGGTCCGGGCAGGCTGTGACCGCCTATGAGAGGGCCGTCCCTCGGGGGGAGGGAGAGGGCGCGCGTCCCGTGCGGGTCCCGGGGGAGATCCGCAACGAAGGCGTCCGGAACGTGACGTTTCTTCAGGGAATACTTCACATCGGCCACGGGTCCCCTCGCTCCGTTCGCTGCTTGTACGGGTATGGCGAACAAAGAGCGAACGGAGGCCTGCGGCGGCCCGGGATCCCCCGCCAAGGCGCACGTCCTGGTGACGTCCCCCGCATCTCCCTCGAGGAAGGCAGGAGATCGTCCCGCCCGCGACCCTCCCGTCACCCCCTCCCCCGGTGCGTTCGCAGTTGGCTCCGCTATGCGGTCATTTCTGCGAACGCACCGCCCTCGGCGCCCCGGAGGGGTGACGGATCCCCCCGAAAGCGCACGAACCCCGCGCACTTCCCCCCGCAAGCCTCGCGTCCCGGGCGTCTCGGAGGCGGCCACAGCCTGCCCGGGTCGCCTCCGAGACGCCCGGGACGGCCGGACCCGGCCGCACTGCCTCCGAAGTACGCCGTCCCCGGCCGCACCGGCCCCGAATCGCCACCCCACCACCCGCGCGTTCGCAGAAATGACCGCATGGCGGCCAGAAGTGCGAACGCGCCGGCCGCGGCCGCTCTACGCCGGCTTCCGCGCACTGACCAGCAGGTTGTAGAAGAGCTCGGCGGGGAGGTGGGGCTCGAGGAGGCGGGTGTCGACCTTCTGCAGGGCGATGTAGCTCTGGAAGGCGAAGCGGCGCCAGCGGAGGGGGACGGAGTCGGGCTCGGCGCTCGACTCGACCGTGCGCAGGCCCCAGCCCCAGGCGTTGGCGAGGAGCTCCTCGCCGCCGACGCGGCGGTCGTCGAAGCCGGCGCGCTCGAGCAGGCGGCGCAGGTCGGCGGGGGCGAAGGCGTGGACGTCGACCTCGCCCTCGAGCGAGTGGCCCTCGGACTGGTCGACTTCGGCGACGGCGCGGCCACGGGCGCCGACCAGGCGGCGCCAGACCGGGGCGACCAGCATGCCGCCGCGCTTCGGCAACGCCGCGAGGCGGTCGCCGTAGCGGGAGGGCTCGCCGGCGAAGACGATCGACCCGCTCGGCCGCAGCACCCGCTTGAACTCGGCGAAGGCGCGGCCGAGGTCGGGGATGTGGTGGAGGACGGCGTGGCCGAGCACGAGGTCGAAGCTCTCGTCCTCGAACGGCAGCGTCTCCGCCTCGGTGACCACGGTGTCGACGCTCTCGAGGCCGAGGGCTTTGGCCGTCGTCGCCAACTGGGCCAGCATCCCCGGCGAGATGTCGGTGGCGGTGAGCTTGCCGATCAGCCCCAGCTGTACCAGGTTGAGCGAGAAGTAGCCGGTCCCGGAGCCGATCTCGAGCGCCGCGTCGAAGGTCTGGCCGTCGCCCCCGCCGAGCGCCTTGACCAGCTTCTGGCGCACCTGATCCTGGCCTATATCGCCGAAATCGATCCCCCACTTGGCGTCGTACTCGTGCGCTGCCGCGTCGTGGTAGCGGGTGTTCACGTCCTTGATGTGCTCCGGCGTCGCGGTCGGTGAGGCTGGCATCGGCGCGGGACTCTAACGGTGACCGTGTGGTCCGCTGCAATACCGTGCGGCGCGTGGCCGAGGAGATCCTGCAGGCAAACCAGCCCGAGGGGGTGCCGCCGCTGCCCCTGACCGGGGAGCGGACGCTGCCCGACGTGCCCGCCGAGAACTACTGGTTCCGGCGCCACCTGGCGGTCTACGAGTGGATCGGAGAGCGGATCGCCGGCAAGCGCGTCGTCGACATGGCCTGCGGCGAGGGATACGGGTCCGACCTGCTGGCCGCGGCGGGCGCGGCGAGCGTGGTCGGCGTCGACGCCAACCCGGAGGCCCACGAGCACGCCCGCCTGCGCTACGTGCGCCCCAACCTGCGCTTCGAGCGCGACCTGGTCGAAACCTTCGCCGAGCCCTGCGACGCGGTCACCTTCCTGCAGACGATCGAGCACGTGCAGGACCCGGGCGCGGTGCTCGACCACTTCAAGTCGATGCTGGCCGACTCGTCGGCCGGCGCCGCCTACGTCTCGACCCCGAACCTCCTGACGCTCGCCCCCGATGGCGCCGACAAGTCCGACAACCCATGGCACATCAAGGAGTACCGGGCGGAGGAGTTCCGCGCCCTCTGCGAGGCGCACTTCGGCCGGGTCGAGCTCTACGGCCTCTTCCACGCCCGCAAGCTGCGCGTCCACGCCTGGGCGCTGAAGGCCGGCTGGGACGCCGTCCATCGCCGTCTGGGCCTGACGGAGCCGTTCTACGACCGCTTCACGCCGGCGATCGCCGCCTCCGACTTCCGCCTCGCGACCGGGGACCTCGACCGCGCGCTCGACTTCCTTGCCGTCTGCCGGCCGTAGTGCCCCCGGCGCGGGGACGGCGGGCGATCTGGCGATCGTCCTCCACTCGCACATGCCCTACGTCGAGGGCTTCGGGACCTACCCGTTCGGCGAGGAGTGGCTCTTCGACGCGGTGGTCCGCTCCTACCTGCCGGTGCTGGAGGTGGCGCGCGACCTGACCCTGACGGTGACCCCGGTGCTCGCCGACCAGCTCGAGGACGCGGGGGCGGCAGCGCGGCTGCGGCGCTTCCTGGTCGACTGGCGGATCGGCGCCGCGGAAGCCGACCTTGACGACATCGCACCGGAGGAGCGGCCCGCCTGCGCCGCCGAGCGCGATCGCTACGCGCGGGCGCTGGAGCTGTTCGACGCGGCGGGCGGTGACCCGCTGGCGCCGTTCCAGCGGGCGGCGGCGGAGGGACGGGTGGCGCTCGCCGCCTCCTCGGCCACCCACGCGCTGCTGCCGCTGCTCGCCACCGACGCCGGGCTGCGCCTGCAGCTGGACGCCGGCATCCGCTCCCACCGCCGCCGCTTCGGCTGGGACGGCGGGTTCTGGCTGCCCGAGTGCGCCTACGACCCGGGCCTCGAGTGGGGGCTGGCGCGCGCGGGGGTCGAGTGGTTCTGCGTCGACCAGAGCCGCCACGAGGAGCCGTTCGCCGCGCTCCGCCCGGTGGCGACCGCGGCGGGACCGGTGGCGCTGCCGATCGACTGGGAGGCGATTGCCTGGCTCTGGGACCTCTCCGGCTACCCCTCCGACCCCGCCTACGCCCAGTTCGACGGCAAATCGCTGCGCGGGATGCGCCTCTGGAAGATCGGCGGCGGCGCCTACGACCCGGAGGCCGGGGCGGCGGCGGCGCGGCGCCAGGCGGGCGAGTTCGTCGCCGCGATCGCCGCTCGCCTGCGCGACTACGCCGCGGCGTCCGGCCGGCGCGGCCTGATCACCTTCGCGATCGACACCGAGCTGCTCGGCCACTGGTGGTCGGAGGGGCCTCTCTGGCTCGCCGCGGTGCTGGAGGGAGCGGCCGCGGCGGGGGTGCGGCTGATGACCGTCCCGCAGGCGCTCGAAGACCACGAGCCCGAGCGCCGGCCGCTGCGTCGCTCCAGCTGGGGCGAGGACAAGGACTTCTCGACCTGGGACTCGCCGCCGGTCGCCGACCTGGCTTGGGCGACGCGCCGGCTGGAGCTGCGCCTCCTGCAGGCGGTGCGCGCCGGCCTGCCGGGCGGGCGGGCGGAGCGGGCCGCGCGGGAGCTGCTCGCCGTCCAGGCCAGCGACTGGGCCTTCCTCGACCGCCGCGGCCAGGCGGGCGATTACGCCTGGCAGCGGTCCACCGATCACTCGCGGGCGCTCTACGAAGCCATAGGATGCAACCGTGACACCGATCCGCGCATGCGTTCGCTTGCCCCGGACCTCCGCCTGACGCCCCTCCTGGAACCCTGATCAGCCTCTGACGAGCAGCCCATGACCCGTGTCCTGATCCTCTCCTGGGAGTACCCGCCGCTGATCGAGGGCGGCCTCGCGCGCCACGTGCGCAAGCTCTCCGAGGCGCTGGTCGAGCTCGGCGTCGAGGTCCACGTCCTCACCCGCGGCGGCGAGGAGTCGCCCGCCGAGGAAACCGCGGGCGGGGTGGCGATCCACCGCATCCGCGAGCCCACCCGACCGACCGACCTGGGCGAGTTCGTCGCCTGGGTGGAGCGGATGAACTCCGACATGCTGGCGGCCGGGGTGGAGCTCGGGGACCGCTACGAGTTCGACCTCGTGCACGGCCACGACTGGCTCGTCGCCAACGCCTGCGACCACCTCTCGCGCCGAATGTCCGCGCCACTCATCACGACGATCCACGCGACCGAGTACGGCCGCCACCAGGGCTGGGTCAACGACCATCCGCAGTCCTACATCCACGGGGTCGAGCGCTGGATCACGAACCGCTCGCAGCGGGTGATCGCCTGCTCCGCCTACATGCGCGAACAGATCGCCGACATCTTCGGCGTCGCCGAGGGGCGGATCACGGTGATCCCGAACGGGATCGACCCGCTCGACCTGCCGCAGCCCGACCCGGCCGAGTTGGCGCGGCTGCGAAAGTCGTTCGCGGCGCCGGAGGAGCGCCTCGTCCTGCTGATCGGCCGGCTCGTCTACGAGAAGGGCTTCCAGTTGGCGCTGGAGGCGATGCCGAAGGTGATCGAGGCGGCGCCGGGGACGCGCTTCCTGGTCGCCGGCTCCGGCACCCACGAGGAGGAGCTGAAACGTCAGGCCGAGGATCTCGGGCTGATGGAGCACGGCACCTTCCTCGGCTGGATCGGCGACGACGTGCTGCACACCCTCTACGCGATCGCCGACCTCACCGTGGTGCCCTCGATCTACGAGCCCTTCGGCCTCGTGGCGCTGGAGGCGATGGCCTCCGGCTGCCCCTGCATCGTCGCCGACACCGGCGGCCTGCGGGAGGTGGTCCCGCACGAGGAAGCCGGCCTGCGCTTCGCCGCCCGTGACCCCGAGGCGCTCGCCGAGGTGGCGATCCGCGTCCTCTCCGACCCGGAGCTGGAGGCGCGCTTGATCGCCGAAGCCAAGGAGCACGTCCTGCGCTTCGACTGGGGCGACGTGGCGGTCCAGACCGCCGCCGTCTACGCCGAGCTCGTCGGCGCCAAGCTCGGCCCCGCCTAGGTTCCTACGACAGCGGCGGGCTGCCGAAGGTGAAGGTCCCGTACTTCGCTTCGCCGGGGGTCCAGTGGATGCCGTCGACCAGCTCTTCGGGGCGGATCGCCATCGCCCCGGCCAGCCGCACCAGGGTGTCGATCCGGGCCACCCGCTCGCCTTTCTCCAGCTTGCCGATCTCGGTCCGATGCAGCGACGCGCGTTCGCCGAGCTCTTCCTGGGAGAGGCCGGCGAGCTGTCGGCAGCGCCGCAGGTTCTGACCGAAGCGCAGCGCGACGCCCTCCGAGATCACCTTTCGCTCTTCCCGCGGCACGCGGGAAGATAACGTCAGGTGGGAACCCGGGTGGAAGCGTATTGTCTGCATCGTGGTAGCGTTTATGCAGGATGGATCGGACGTTTGACACTCCCGACGAGCGGGTCGAGGAGCTGCTTGTCGAGATGATCCGATTGACCGGTGAGGACAAGGTCACGGCACTGTGTAAGGCGCTGGAAGAAAGGCTGGAGCGGCTGCGCGACGTCGGCCAGCGGCTGCTCGGCGTCGATCCGGAAACCCGACGATGATCGTTAACGAGGACTGCGCACGAGGTCGCTAACCTGCGCGCGTGCCCTTCGCGAAGTCCAAGGCCCGCCGCAGCCCGATGCAGCGGTTGACCGATCAGCGCCGCAGCCTGGCCCTCGCCGGCCTGGCGGCAGGGGCGGTCTTCAGCGCCGCGATCCTGCGCCGCAGGCGGCGCGGGGGAGAGGCCGAGTTCGGGCAGTCCCACGCGGAGGCCGCCGAGACCCCGACGGAGCCGACCGGGTCGGGGCCGCCGCCCGCCGCCGAGGTGCCGCCGGCCGCGAGCGAGTCGGACGCCTTCGCCGCCGCTGAAGCTGCGACCGCGACCCAGGCCGACCACGAAGCCCCGGAGACGACCGCGCTGAACGCGACCACGGAGCCGGTGTCAGCCGAGGCCGCCTCGACCAGCATCTCCGACCCCGCCACCGGCGAACTGAGCGCCGAGGAGGCCTCGATCCTCGCCGTCCTCGCCCAGAGCGGCCGCAACGACGACGACCGCACCGCGATCGCCGTCGCCGCCTCGCTTGAACGCGAGACCGCCGACGTCGCCGGCGTGCTGCGCAAACTGGGCGCCGAAGGCGTCGTCGAGGGTGAGCTCTACACCGCCTCCGGCGAGAAGATCTGGGCGGTCACCGAGCGCGGGGTCCGCCGGCTCGGCGCCCAGCACTGAGGCGCCCGCCCGCCTCGGACCGCCTGCCGCCCGCGCCAGGCCCGCCGCCCTGCCTCAGACCGCCCGCTGGTAGGTCCTGAACGCCCGCACGGCGAAGACGCCGCAGAGGCAGAGGAAGGCGACCAGGAGGCCGGTCTTGCCCGCGATCGCGCCCCAGGACGGGTCCGGCGTGACCGCGCTGCGCCCGGCTTCGACAGCCCAGTTCAGCGGGTTGTACTTGACCAGCGACTGCATCCAGTCCGGCATCAGGTCCTTCTGCATGAAGGTCACCGAGATGAAGGAGAGCGGCAGGAGCAGGAACTGGACCGTCGCGATCAGCGTCTCCTCGCGCCGCACCAGCAGCGCCAGGCCGATCGAGAGGCAGCCGAAGGCGGACCCGAGCAGCACCGAGACGAGGATCAGGACGGCGACCCCGGGGACGCTGTTGGCGAACGTCGCGCCGACGATCAGCGCCAGGACGACGATGATCAGCGACTGGATCGCGGTGGTCAGCGCGCTGGAGGCGAGCCGGCCGGAGATCAGCGAGCTGCGCCGCACCGGGCTGACCAGGAAGCGGTCGATGACGCCGCGGTTGATGTCCTCGATCACCGGCATGCCGGTCCAGCCGGCGCCGAAGAAGGCGGTCATCACGACCACGCCGGGGGCGAGGAACTGGATGTAGTTGGTCGAGCCGAAGCCGGGGATGTCGGTCACCGACTTGAACAGGGCGCCGAAGAGCAGCAGCCAGATCACCGGCTGGACGAGCGAGACGGCGATCCACCAGGGCTGGCGCCAGAGCGCCATCAGGTGGCGGACGGTCATGTGCTGGGTGTCGCGCAGGGCCTTCATCAGTGGTGCACTCCTTTCCGGTGGGCGGGTCGCTCTCGGTCGTTCGCTTCGGCGGCGCCGAAGGTGCGGCCGGCGAAGCGCAGGTAGACGTCGTCGAGGGAGGGACGGGCGACGGTGACCGAGCCGACCTCGACCGCGGCGCCTTCGAGCGCCGCCAGCACGGCCGGGACGGTGCGGGCGCCGTCGGCGGCGCGGGCGTGGACGACGCGCTCGTCGACCAGCACCTCGTCGACCCCGTCGATCCGCTCCAGCGCCGCCCGCACCGCGGCCTCGTCGGCGTCGGCGTCGAGCTCGACGTGGATCGCGTCGCCGTTCAGCCCCCGCTTCAGCTCGTCGGGGGAGCCCTCGGCGACGACCCGACCCTTGTCGACGATCGCCAGGTGCGCCGCCAGCTGGTCGGCCTCCTCGAGGTAGTGGGTGGTGAGCAGCACGGTCAGCCCCTCGCCCGCGAGCCGCCCGATCTCCTCCCACATCTCCGCCCGCACCTCGGGGTCGAGGCCGGTGGTCGGCTCGTCGAGGAAGAGCACCTGCGGTTTGTGGACCAGCGCCTGGGCGACGTCGAGCCGCCGCCGCATCCCGCCCGAGTACTCGCGCACCAGGCGGTCGCCGGCGTCGGCGAGCCCGAACTGGCCGAGCAGCTCGTCGATCCGTGACTCGAGGCCCTTGCCGCCCATGCCGAAGACCTGTCCCTGGAGGCGCAGGTTCTCCCGCCCGGTCGCCTCCTGGTCGAGCCCGCCGGCCTGCGAGACGACGCCGATCGACTCGCGCACCCGCGCCGGTTCCTCCAACACGCTGAAGCCCGCCACCCGAGCCGAGCCGCCGTCGGGGTGGGCGAGGGTGGTGAGGATCTTCACCGTCGTCGACTTGCCCGCCCCGTTCGGCCCGAGCAGCCCGAAGACGCTGCCCGCCGGAACCGCGAAGGTGAGGCCGTCGAGCGCCTGCACGTCCTCGCCGTATGCCTTCTTCAGATCGATCGCCTCGATCGCGTTCGCGCCGTTCACCCAGCCCTCCTCGGGGTAGTAGAATTCTCTCGATTCTCAAGTATCTTGAAAATCAAGATAACACGATGCCGACCCGCATGAAGAAAAAGACGAAGCGCGAGTTGGTCCATGAGCTGGTGGCGGCGACCCGGGCGAGCCAGGTGGCGACCGACAAAATGGACGACGCCGGCAGCCGGGCGCTGGGGGTGAACCGGACCGACGGACGCTGTCTCGACGTGATCCAGCAGACCGGCCGGATCAGCGCGGGGGAGCTGGCCGAGCGGGCCGGTCTGACCACCGGTTCGGTGACCGCGGTTGTCGATCGACTGGAGGCGAAGGGCTTCGTGCGCCGGGTGGCCGATCCGGAGGACCGCCGCAAGGTCCTGCTCGAGGTCACCGACGAGATGGAACACCGCGCCCTCGAACTCTGGGGCCCGCTCGCCCACCGCGGGATTCCACAGCTCGAGAAGCTCTCGGTGAGCGAGATCGAACTGCTGATCCGCTACATGCGCTTCGCCACCGAGCTGAACGAGACCCGCGCGGCGGAGATCCGGGCCGAACTGGAGTAGGGGGAGGGCCGGGGACGGCGTAGTTCGCGGCCCGGTCGATTGGGGACGGTCGCGTCCCGGGCGTCTCGCGGCGGTCCTGGCAGGCTGTGACCGCCCCGAGACGCCCAGGACGCGAGGCTTCCGGGGGGAAGTGCGCGGGGTCGGTGCGCTTTGCGGGGGAGACGTCACGCCTCCGCAACGCCGACCCGGGTGCGTTGGGCAGGGGCCTGTCACGGAAGGCTCACGTCTCCTCGCCCTCGTCACGGATCTCCGCCGGGACCCGCACGGGACCCGCGCCCTCGCACCTCTCCCCGGGACCCGGCCCTCTCGTAGGCGGTCACAGCCTGCCCGGACCGCCTACGAGAGGGCCGCGTCCCTCGCCGTCCCTCGAGCGCGCCCTACGCCGCAGGCGGCGGGCGCAGCGTGCCGGGCGCCTCCGGGTCCGGTTCGACCGGGCGATCCCAGCGCAGCTCGGTCGGCGCCTCTCGCATGCGCAGGATCCGCGCCGGGATGCCGCCGACGACGGCGTTCGCGGGGACGTCCTTGGTCACCACCGAGTTGGTGCCGATGATCGAGTTGTCGCCGACCCGGACGCCGCGCAGGATGCAGGCGCCGTAGCCGATCCAGACGTTGGAGCCGACCTCGACGTCGCGCTTGTAGATGCCCTGCTGGCGGATCGGACGCTCGATCTCGACCACGCCGTGATCGAAGTCGATGAACATCGCTCGGTCGGCGATCACGCACTGCTCGCCGATCCGCACGTGCTGGTAGGCGGAGATCGTGCACTCCTGGCCGAGCACCGACTTGGCGCCGATCTCGACCAGCCCCTCGTGGCAGCGGATCTTGGTCCGGTCGCCGATCCAGACGAAGCGGCCGAAATCGACCCGCCCGCGCGGTGAGATCTCGATTTCCAGGCCGCGGCCGAAGAAGACGAAGCCGTCGGTGCGCCAGCGGCGGCCCGCCGAGGTCAGCAGCCGACGCCAGGACCAGCGCCAGGCGAGCCGCCCGTAGCGCCAGTTCAGCATCTTGTGTCGGGAGAGGAAGCGGAGCACGGCGGGGCAACTTTAGTGCCGGGTCGGGCAGCCGGACCCAAGGCTTAGACTGGCGACCCCGTGCCTGACGTTGCCAAAGACGCCCCGCTCGCCGAGCGCCTGATCGCCGGCGACAAGCGTGCCCTGGCGCGCGCGATCACGCTGATCGAGTCCGACGACCCGGCCGGCTGGGATCTCGTCCGCGAGGTCTACCCGCGCACCGGCAAGGCGCGGATCATCGGCTTCACCGGGCCGCCCGGGGTGGGGAAGTCCACGCTGATCGGCGCCCTGACCGGGGAGATGCGCAAAGCGGACCGCGAGGTCGCGGTGCTCTCGATCGATCCCTCCAGCCCGTTCACCCGCGGCGCCCTGCTGGGCGACCGGATCCGCCTCTCCGAGCACTTCCTCGACCCCGGCGTCTTCATCCGCTCGATGGCCTCGCGCGGCGCCCTCGGCGGGCTCTCCGAGGCGGCCCTGCAGGTCGCCCTGGTGATGGACGCGGCGGGCAAAGACGACGTGCTGATCGAGACCGTCGGCGTCGGCCAGGCCGAGATCGACATCGTCGACCACGCCGACACGATCATCCTCGCGCTGATGCCCGGCTCCGGCGACTCGATCCAGGCGCTGAAGGCCGGGGTGATGGAGATCCCCGACATCATCGTCGTCAACAAGGCCGACCACCCGATGACCGACACGATGGTGCGCGAGGTGCGCAGCGTGCTGGCGCTCTCCCACGAAGCGGGCGACTGGAAGGTGCCGATCGTCCGCACCGAAGCGATGAACGGGGTGGGCGTCGACAAGCTGGCCGTGAAGATCGACGAGCATCGCGCCTTCATCGAGGAGAAAGGGACGCTGGCCGAGCGCCGCGCGCGCAACCTGCGCAGCGAGGTGATCGGGATCGCGGCTTCGCGGATGCGCCGGCAGCTGGAGGCCTGGGCGGCCGAGGACGCGCCGACGGCGGAGCTGCTGGAGCGGGTGGTGCGGCGTGAGCTCGACCCCGCCACGGCGGCGAGTGAGCTCCTGGAGCGGCACACCGATGCCTGAACCGCTCGCCCTCGGCGCCGCGATCGGCTGGGTCGGGACCCAGCTGGCGGACCTCGAGGGCGAGGCGGCGGGCGAGGTGCAGAGCGTCTACATCGACTCGACCTCGCACGAGCCCACCTGGCTGGTGGTGCGGCTGGCCGGGGGGCGGCGGGGACGCGGCGCCCGCATCGTCGCGGTGCCGGTCGACATGTGCGCGGGGGCTCCCGGGGTGGGGGTCTGGGCGGCCGTGGACTCGGATCGGCTGCGCGGGGCGCCGGTGGTCGACGCCACCCGGCCGCTCCTGCGCGAGCACGAGCTGGTGATCTGCGAGCACTACGGGATCACCGACGACGTCGGTCGGGCGGCGATCGTCGGCGACCTCGCCGAGGGCGCCGTGACGGCGATCCCGCCCCGCAGCTGAGCCGTATCCGTCACAAACTCGTAAGAAAGCCTTGAAAGGCTTCTGACGCATGCTCCTGCTGCTCATCTTCGGCTTCGTCGCCGGCGCCGCCACCGCGGTGTCGCCCTGCGTCGTGCCGGTGTTGCCGATCGCGCTCTCGGCCGGGGCGACGGGCGGGCGGCGCAAACCGCTCGGCGTGGTCGCCGGGCTGGTCGTCTCCTTCACCTTCGCCCTCTTCGCGCTGGTCTACGTGATCGACGCGCTCGGCCTGCCGAACGACCTGCTGCGGAACATCGCGATCGTCGTCCTCGCCGGCTTCGGCATCGTCCTCCTGGTCCCAGCGCTGTCGGCCCGGGTGGAGGGCTACGCCTCGCGCTTCACCAGCCGGGTCGGGGTGAAGACGGACGGCGGCGACGGCTTCTGGCCCGGGTTCGGGCTGGGCCTCAGCCTCGGCGTCCTCTACGCCCCCTGTGCCGGGCCGATCCTCGCGGGCGTCCTCACCTTCTCCGCCTCGCAGTCCTTCAACGCGGGCCGGCTCGCGGTGGTGATCGCCTACGCGATCGGCTCGGCGATCGTCCTCTACCTGATCATGATCGGCGGTCGCAAGCTGGCCGCCCCGCTCGCCCGTCGCAGCGGCGCCTTCCAGATGGCAATGGGGGCGATCATGGTCCTCGTCGCCTTCGCCATGTGGCAGGGGTACGACACCAAGTTCCAGTCGAACGTCGTCGCCGATCTGCCCGGCTTCCTCACGAATCCCGCCGAAGGGATCGAAAAGAGCTCTTCGGCCCAGGAAGCGCTGGCCGAAATCCGCAGCGAAGACAGCCACGGGATCGGTCTGAAGGCGCAGGAAATCGAAAACGAAGGTGGCGAATCGGGCGCCGGCGAAAACGAAGCCGGCGTCCCCACTCGCGAAGGCCATCCGACCGGCACCGGCAACTCCAAGAACGCGCCGACCGAATCGCGCCTCACCGCGCGCGAGGAAGAAACCGTCCCCCTGAACGACATCGGCGTCGCCCCCGAATTCACCGACACCGAGGACTGGTTCAACACCCCCGGCGACAAGCCACTGACGATGAAAGGGCTGCGCGGCAAGGTCGTCCTGATCGACTTCTGGACCTACAGCTGCATCAACTGCATCCGCACGCTGCCCTACCTGAACGCCTGGTACAAGCGCTACGCCAAGGACGGCCTGGTGATCGTCGGCGTCCATACGCCGGAGTTCCCCTTCGAGCGCGAGGCCTCGAACGTCGAAGAAGCGATCAAGACCGACGGGATCCAGTATCCGGTGGTCCAGGACAACGAAAACGGGACCTGGAACGCCTACGGCAACCTCTACTGGCCGGCCGAGTACTTCGTCGACGCTCGCGGCAACGTGCGCTACGCCCACTTCGGCGAGGGCGAGTACGCGACCAAAGAAGAAGTGATCCGCGAGCTCCTGACCGAAGCGGGCCACCCGCCGGGCAAGGAGCGCGCCGGCGCCCACGGGATGGCCGCCGAACCGACGGTGTCGACGCCGGAGTCCTACCTCGGCTCGGGCCGCGCCGAGGACTTCACCAACGGCTTGATCACCAAAGGGACCCACCAGTTCACGCTCACCCAGCCGGGGGAAAACGAA
>MKSH01000030.1:20784-21339 GCA_001898095.1 Solirubrobacterales bacterium 70-9
AAGAAGGGCGCCCGCCTGGCGCTGAACTTCGGCGCCCGCCGCGTCTACCTGGTGCTCGGCTCGCCGGGTAAGCCGCGCCGGATGAAGGTCCTCCTCGACGGCAGGCCGATTGCCGCCGCCGACGACGGCACCGACGTCCACAATGGCTACGTGAAGGTGACCGACACCCGCCTCTACAACCTGGTCGAATTGCCGAAGGTGGAACACCACGTGCTCGAACTCGTCCCGGAAGAAGGCGTGCAGGGATATGCCTTCACCTTCGGATAAGGCCGCCGCGGAGGCGACCGCGAACACGGCGACCGTGTTGGTCGTCGACGACGAGCCGACGATCGTCGAGATCGTCGGCCGCTACATGGAGCGGGCGGGGTATGAGACGTACACCGCGCCGGACGGCTACAAGGCTCTCGACGCGGCGACCGAGCACCGCCCCGACCTCGTCGTGCTCGACGTGATGCTGCCCGGGATCGACGGGATCGAAGTGATGGAACGGCTGCAGGAACGTTCCGGGCCGCCGATCGCGGTGATCCTCTTGACCGCGCGCGGCGAGGAGTCAGA
>MKSH01000030.1:21442-25362 GCA_001898095.1 Solirubrobacterales bacterium 70-9
CGACGGCGAGGAGGTGATGCTGACGATGCGCGAGTTCGACCTGCTTTCCTTCTTCGCCGCCAACCCGGGCCGCGTCTTCTCCCGCGACCAGCTGATGGAGGCGGTCTGGGGCGAGCCGTTCTTCGAGGACACCTCGACCGTCACCGTCCACGTCCGCCGCCTGCGGGCGAAGCTGGACGACGACCCGGCCGAGCCCCGCTTCATCGAGACGGTGTGGGGCGTCGGCTACAGGTTCCGGCCGTGAGCCGGGGGATGTGGCGCGCCGGGTTGATCGCGCTCGCCGCCTTCCTGGCGGGTGCCGCCGCGGTGGCGATCCCCAACCAGATGGGGTTCACCCAGATCCTCGCCGTGTTGGTTGCGGTGGCCGCC
Source organism: Solirubrobacterales bacterium 70-9 (assembly GCA_001898095.1). Lineage (GTDB taxonomy): Bacteria > Actinomycetota > Thermoleophilia > Solirubrobacterales > 70-9 > VAYN01. The sequence goes on from MKSH01000030.1 coordinate 21,812, forward strand.
GCGGCGCTGGCCGCCGGGCTGGCGGTGCGCCAGACGATGGAAGAGCGGATGCGGCGCCAGGTCGAGGAGGCGCGCCGCGGGCTGGTCGCCGCCGCCTCGCACGACCTGCGCACGCCGCTGGCCTCGCTGCGCTTGCTGGTCGAGGCGATCGACGACGGCGTCGCCGGTGAGGACCGCGACCGCTACCTGGCCGAGATCCGCACCCACGTCGCCGTGCTCAGCGACCTGATCGACGACCTCTTCGAGCTCTCCCGGATCGAGGCCGGCGACATCTCCTGGACCATGCGCCGGGTCGAGCTCGGCGACCTGATCGGCGACACGGTCGCCGCCTTCCGCACCGCGGCCGAGGAGCGCGGCGTCCACCTCGCCGCCGAGCTGCCGGCCGAGAAGGTGGTCGCCGAGGCCGACGCGGAGAAGGTCCAGCGGGTCCTCTTCAACCTGATCCAGAACGCGATCCGCCACACCCCCGCCGACGGCAGCGTCACCGTCCGCGCCAAGGGCGGGCCGAGTGGGGTGGAGGTCGAGGTCGCCGACTCCGGCGAGGGCATCCCGGCGGCCGAGGGCGAGCGCGTCTTCGACGCCTTCTACCGCGGCGACAGCTCCCGCAACGAGGACGGTGCCGGCCTCGGCCTGGCGATCTCGCGCGCGATCGTAGAGGCCCACGGCGGCCGCATCTGGCTCGAAGACGCGCATCCAGGGACGCGGGTCCGTTTCACCTTGCCGGCGTAGGGCGGCCCGGGTTCGGAGCCCGTGCGGCCGGGGTCCGGCCGTCCTGGGCGTCTCGGAGGCGACCCGGGCAGGCTGTGGCCGCCTCCGAGACGCCCAGGACGGGGGAGCTTTCGGCGGAGCGGCGTAGGGACGGGAGGTCGGCGGGGTCCTTGGGGAGAGATGCGAGCGTCCCGCCCGGAACGTCGCGTTCATTAAGGGAAGACGCCGGGAACGTCACCTCGGCGTGCGAGTTCGTCGCGCTCTCCCAGAGGCCGAATCGCGCTGCGTGAGTTGACCCCCCTATAGGAGGGTCAAACCGTGGTCACGAGTTTGTAAACGTGGAGGAACCCCGCGACAGGTGACGTCTCCCGCGAATCGGCGTGACGTTCCCGGCATCTCCCTCACACCGAGGTGACGTTCCCGGCATCTTCGTCACGCACCTCCGCCTCTCCTCACAGACCCGGCCCTCTCGGATGCGGTCACAGCCTGCCCGGACCGCATCCGAGAGGGCCGCGTCCCTTTCCCGTCCTACAGCTGCAAACTCTTCACCTGCAAGTACTCCTCCAGACCCCAACGGCCGTTCTCGCGCCCATGGCCCGACTGGCCGAAGCCGCCGAAGGGGGCGATCGGGTTGAAGGCGCCGCCGTTGATCTCGATCTGGCCGGTGCGCAGTTGCCGCGCCACCTCGATCGCGTGGTCCTCGTCGCCCGACCAGACGCCGCCGGCGAGGCCGTAGTCGGTGGCGTTGGCGATCCGGACCGCGTCGGCCTCGTCGTCGTAGGGCTGGATCGCCAGCACCGGGCCGAAGATCTCCTCGCGGGCGATCGTCATCTCCGGGGTCACCTCGGAGAAGACCGTGGGACGGACGAAGAAGCCGCGCTCGAGCCCCTCGGGGGCCTCGGCACCACCGGTCAGGAGCTTCGCCCCCTCGGCCTCGCCTTTGGCGATGTAGCCGCGGACGCGCTCGCGCTGGGCGGCGGAGACGAGCGGCCCGAGCTTCGTCTCGGCATCGAACGGGTCGCCCGGGGTGAAGGCCTCGGCGGTGGCGGCGGCGGCTTCCTCGACCTCGGCCAGCCGCTCGCGCGGGACCAGCATCCGGGTCAGCGCGCTGCAGGTCTGGCCCGAGTTGAGGAAGCACTTGGCGACCCCGTCGGGGACCGCGCGGGAGAAGTCGGCGTCCCCGAGGATCACGTTCGGCGACTTGCCGCCGAGCTCCATCGCCACCGGCTTCACCGTCGCCGCGGCGAGCTCGGAGACGCGCCGCCCGGCCCGCGTCGAGCCGGTGAAGGAGACCATGTCGACGCCGGGGTGGGCGGCGATCGCCTCGCCGACAACCGGGCCGATCCCGGTGACCAGGTTGAAGACGCCGGGCGGCAGCCCGACCGACTCGATCACCTCGGCGAGGATGAAGGCGTTCAGCGGCACCACCTCGCTCGGCTTCAGCACCACCGTGCAGCCGGCGGCGATGGCGGGGGCGATCTTCGCCGTGATCTGGTGCAGCGGATAGTTCCAGGGGGTGATCGCGCCGACCACGCCGGCCGCCTCGCGCAGCACCCGCGAGTTGCCGATCTCTTCTTCCCAGGCGACCTCCTCGATCGCCGCCGCCATCGAGGCGAGGTCGTTGATCGCCAGGCCGACCTGGATCATCTGGGTCAGCTTCACCGGCATCCCCAGCTCCTGGGTGATCGTCGCGGTCAGCTCCTCCGCCCGCTCGCCGACCCCGGCGGCGATCGCGCTCAGCGCTTCGGCCCGCTCCGCCCGCGGCGTCCGCGACCAGCCCTCGAAGGCCCCGCGCGCCGCCTCGACCGCGAGATCGACCTCGACCGGAGAGCAGCCGGGGGTCGTCGCGATCGTCTCCTCGGTGGTCGAGTTGACCACCGGCAGCGGATCCGCCCCCGCCGGCTCTACCCACTCGCCGCCGATGAAGATCTTCTCCCTGGACCCGATTCCCGCCGTCGTCGCCATGCCGTCTCCTCCGTCGATGTCGTCCCCGCAAAGGTACCTGGTGAGCCGATATAGCGAATAAGCGATTATCGCGAATCTGCTATAAATCGCGAATGGGTGCGTTCGCGACGGTCACCAAGCCCCAGCAGTCCCCCGGCGAGTTCCTGCGCGAGGTCCGGACCGCCTATGGGATCTCCCAGGACGAGCTTGCGACCCGTGCCAACACGACCCAGTCGGCGATCTCGAGGATCGAGTCGGGCAAGGTCTCGCCTTCGTTCGAGACGCTGCGGGAATTGCTGCGGATGTTGAGCGCCAACTTGACTCTCGGTGCCTCGGCTCGCGACACCGGCGTCGATCTGACCCTGAACGAACGGAACTTCGAGTTCTCACCGGCGGACCGGGTCGAGAAAGGCTTGGGGTGGGCGGACGAAATTCTCCGCACGCAGCGCAGTATCGGGGTGAAGCCGGGGGCGAATGGTGAAGACCGGGCGGCTTGGGAAATCATGGATCCACGCGGCGACAAGCCAGTCCTGGAAGCGGGGCCTCTGCTGAATGCGCTCGATCGCAAGGAGGTCGACTTCGTCGTTATCGGTGGTGTCGCCGGTCTCGCTCACGGCTCCGCCTATCCGACCTATGACCTCGACATTGCCTACGCCCGAGGCCGCAGGAATCTGGAGCGCCTGGCAGGGGCGCTACGCGACATCGGGGTGCAGCTGCGAGGCGCGCCCGATGACCTTCCGTTCCAGGTCGACGCGAGGACGCTGGAGGCCGGAATGAACTTCACCTTCATCACCGAGTTCGGTCCATTCGACATCCTCGGTCATGTCGACGGGATTCGCAGCTACGAGGAGCTTCGAGATGGGGCGGAGATCCAGTCGGTCGGCGGGATTCCTGTGCGG
>MKSH01000030.1:25482-33472 GCA_001898095.1 Solirubrobacterales bacterium 70-9
GGGAGAAGGGAGCGTCCTCGTAGACGGCGGCGCCGGGGCCGGGGACCGCCTTGGCGTCGTGGGCGGTGAGGACCTCGCCGCAGTCCTCGCAGATGCCGCGGTCGGAGACGAAGCCGCCGCAGCCTTTGTGGACGATCCGCATCGGCGGGCCGGCGGGGTTGCCGGAGTGGCGGTCGCCCCAGCCCATCAGGGCGATCAGGGCGGGCCAGAGGTCGAGGCCCTTCTCGGTGAGGAAGTATTCGTATCGGGGTGGGTTTTCCCGGTAGGCGCGGCGCTCGAGGATGTCTTCGTCGATCAGCCGCTGGAGGCGCGCCGAGAGGACGTTGCGGGCGATCCCCAGCGACGCCTGGATGCCGGAGAAGCGGCGGTTGCCGTTCATCACGTCGCGGACGATCAGCAGCGACCAGCGCTCGCCGATCACCTCCAGCGAGTGCGCCAGGGAGCAAGGCTGGTTCGGATAGTCGCGCCGCAGCATCGTGTGATCTTCTCACACATCGGTTGCATCACAAAACCGAGTCGGCTAGGGTCGCGGCACGTTGCTGGTTGCATGACGAAACCAACGCGCCCTGATCGGAGGGACGATGAGGTTGACCCCCAACAGAGACAAGAAGCAGGCCCGTCGGCGCGGCCCGCAGATCGCGATCCGCATGGACGAGATCACCGCCGACCTCCAGTACCGCGGCGGCGAGCCGCGTCGCTCCGGCACTCCGGCGCCGGTCCGGAGCGGCCACCGGTGAGCATCGACGCCCAGCTCACCCGCACCCGGACCCTCGAGTGGTCCGACCCGGTGGCGACCGCCGCCGCCGGGGCCGAGATGGCCGGGCTCGACTACCTCCGCGCGGCTAGCGCCGCTGACCCAATCGGCGTCGTCCACGGCGGCGCATCCGCAGGCCGTCGAGGACCAAGCAGGTCAAGGACGCAGGGAGCGTGGCGTGCTCAAGCACGCGAGCGACCGAGGAACTCGCGCTCGGCGCTCGTACCGCTCCCTCCGGTCGCTGGATGCGCTGGTCATCCGCGGCCTGCGAGGTCACGGACCAGCTGGACCAGAAGGCGGACGCCGTAGCCGCTGCCGCCCTTGCCGGTGTAGGCGCGGTTCACGTCCCACGCCGTCCCGGCGATGTCGATGTGGGCCCACGGGGTGTCGTCGACGAATTCCTCGAGGAAGGAGGCGGCGGTGATCGTGCCCGCCTCGCGCTTCGTGCCGAGGTTGGAGAGGTCGGCGACCGTGCCCTTCATCATCGCCTTGTACTCGGGGTGGAGGGGGAGGCGCCAGACCAGCTCGCCGCTCTCCTCGCCCGCCGCCGAGATCTCGGTCGCCAGTGCGTCGTCGTTGGAGATCACCGCCGCGTAGGTCGAGCCGAGCGCGACCACCACCGCGCCGGTCAGGGTCGCCAGGTCGATCACCCGCTCCGCCCCCTGCTCGATCGCCCAGGCCAGCGCGTCGGCGAGGATCAGCCGGCCCTCGGCGTCGGTGTTGTTCACCTCGACCGTCTTGCCGTTGTATTGGGTGATCACGTCGCCCGGCTTCACCGCGGTCCCCGAAGGCATGTTCTCGGTCGAGGGGACGACCGTGATCAGGTCGACCGGCAGGCCGAGCTCGACGATCGCGGCGAAGGCCTCGAGCACCGCGGCGGCGCCGGACATGTCGAACTTCATCTCCTGCATCCCGGCGCCCGGCTTTATCGAGATGCCGCCGGTGTCGAAGGTCACCCCCTTGCCGACGAAGGCGAGGGTCGGGCCGCTGCCGCCGCCCGCATAGCGCAGCGTGATCAGGCGCGGGTCGACCGGGCCGCCCTGGCTGACGGCGGCGAGGCCGCCCATCCCCTTGGCGCGGATCGCCTCGCCGTCGAGGACCTCGACCGCGACCTTGTCGGAACCCGCAGCGATCTCCTCGGCACGCGCGGCGAGATCCTCCGGCTTGGCGAAGTTGGCGGGCGTCTCCTGCAGGTCGCGGGCTCGGTTCGCCGCCTCGGAGTAGATCCGCGCGGTCTCGACCGACCCGGCGAGCTCCGCCGGCCCGAGCACGGTCAGCGTCTCGAGCCGCGCCTCCGGCACGTCGTCATCGCCGCCGCCCTTGAAGCGGTCGAAGCGGTAGGAGCCGAGGATCGTACCGGTGACGATCGCCTCGGCCGCCGCCTCCTCGTCCTCGGCCTCCGGCAGCGCCCAGGCCAGCGAGGCCGCCTCGAGCTTCGCCGCCTCGCCCGCGACCATTGCCGCGAGGACCCGCAGCTTCTCCACCTCGAAGTCGTCGCGCTCGCCCAGCCCGACCACCAGCAGCCGCTCCGGGCCGCCCGGGTAGAGCCGCGTCAGCGTCTTGAAGGAGCCCTTCGCGTCGCCCGCGCCGGGCGCGTCGGCGAGGCTCTCGGGCAGCGAGTCGCCCTCGTAGAGCCCGACCGCGACAAGCGCCGCGTCGGCCTCCGGCAGTGACGTTTGTCTCACATCGACCTTCATCGGACGGCGAGTCTAGACGGGCGGGGCGCGCGGCTCGTGCCGCTATCGTCCCGCAGGCGAGGCGCCCGCACCGCGGGCCCGCATCAAAAGGAGAGGAAAGGCCTGCAGATGTCCAGCTCAGTGATCCTTGGTACCGCGCGCACCCCGGTCGGCAAGATGGGCGGCGCCCTCGCATCCCTGGAAGCCCCCGAGCTCGGCGGCATCGCGATCGAGGCCGCGCTGGAGCGCTCCGGCGTCGGCGCCGACCAGGTCCAGCAGGTGATCTTCGGCCAGGTGCTCCAGGCCGGCCAGGGCCAGATCCCCTCGCGCCAGGCTCAGATCAAGGGCGGCATCCCGAAGGAGGTCCCCTCGGAGACGATCAACAAGGTCTGCGCCTCCGGCATGCGGACGCTCGGCCTCGCCGACCAGGGGATCCGCTCCGGTGACCTCGAGATCGCCGTCACCGGCGGCATGGAGTCGATGAGTAAGGCCCCCTACCTGTTGCCGAACGCGCGCTTCGGCTTCCGGATGGGCGATGTCCAGGCGCTCGACGCGATGACCCACGACGGGCTCACGAACCCCTTTACCGGCAAGCAGATGATCAACGAGGCGTCAGAGGTCTCCAACGAGCTCGAGATCACCCGCGCCGATATGGACAAATTCGCGGTCCGCTCGCAGCAGCTGGCGGGCGAGGCGTCCGAGGCGGGGCGGACCGCCGACGAGATCGTCCCGGTGACGATCAAGGGTCGCAAGGGCGACACCACGGTCGAGGTCGACGAGGCGCCGCGCCCGGGGACCACCCTGGAGGCGCTGGCGGGCCTGAAGGCAATCGGCGGCGACGGCGCCACCCACACCGCCGGCAACGCCCCCGGCGTCAACGACGGGGCGGGCGCGATCGTCGTCGCCTCGGAGGAGGGGGCGGAGAAGGAAGGTCGCAAGCCGCTGGCCAAGGTCGTCTCCTACGCGATGGTCGCCGACGACTTCGCCTACCTGGCGCGCACCCCGGGCAACGCGGCGCTGAAGGCGCTGGAGAAGATCGGCAAGACGCCCGCCGACGTCGACCTCTGGGAGATCAACGAGGCCTTCGCCTCGGTCGTGATCGGCTCGATGCGGATCCTCGGCATCGACGAGACGAACGTGAACGTGAACGGCGGCGCGATCGCCTACGGCCACCCGATCGGCGCCAGCGGTTCGCGCATCGTCGGCGCGCTGGTCCACGAGCTCGGCCGCCGCGGCGGCGGTCTCGGCGTGGCGGCGATCTGCTCCGGCGGTGGCCAAGGCGACGCGATCGTGCTCGAGGTGGCCGCGGCGTAAAGCCGCGCGCCGGCTCCCCGGCGCTGTTCCGATGAGCAAAGCCGCCGCGTTTTTCGATCTCGACAAGACCCTGATGGCAGGGTCGAGCGGGATGCAGTTCGCCCGGGTGGCGGCGCGCGGCGGCGTCGTCAGCCGGCGCCAGCTCTGGGGCTGGGGGGTCGAGCACCTGCGCTACCGGCTGCGCGGGACCACCGACGCGCGCACCAGCGAGGTGCTGAAAGTGGCCCGCGAGCTGATCACCGGGGTCCCCGCGACGACGATCGAGCGGATGGGCCCGGAGGTGATGGCGGCGATCCTGCCACGCGTCTACCCGCAGATGCTGGAGGAGGTCCACGCCCACCAGGACGCCGGTCGGCCGACCTTCATCGTCAGCGCCGCCGGCAACGACGTGGTCCAGACGCTGGCCACGGTGCTCGGCATGGAGGGCGGCATCGGCACCCGCTATGAGGTCGACGCCGAGGGCAACTTCACCGGCAACCTCGACGGCCCCTTCGTCTACGGGCCGGGCAAGGTCACGGCGATGGAGGAATTCGCCCGCGCCCACGACATCGACCTTGCCGCCTCCTACGCCTACTCCGACTCCGAGTCCGACCTGCCGATGCTGCGTGCGGTCGGCAACCCGGTCGCGGTCAACCCCGATCCCCCGTTGGCGGCGATCGCCAAGGCGGAGGGATGGCAGACGCTGCGCTTCGAGCGGCTCGGCCGGCGCCTCACCGCGATCGCGGTGACGGTGATCGCGACGGTCGCCGGCTTCGGCGCCTCGCGCGTCGCCGCCAACCGCCGGCCCGCGCCGCGCCGTTTCCCCCGCCCGGGACGATGAGCCGGCGCGCCTGGGGCGCCTTTGCTGCCGTCTCGGTCCTCTGGGGACTTCCCTACCTCTTCATCAAGATCGCCGACGACGGCGGCATGCCGCCGCTCGACCTCGCCTGGCTGCGGGTCGCGCTCGGCGCCGCGGTGCTGGTCGCGATCGCCTGGCGGGCCGGGACGCTGCCCTCGCTGCGCGGCCGTGGCCGCTGGCTGCTCGCCTTCGCGATCGCCGAGATTGCGATCCCCTTCCCGATGATCGCCGCCGGGGAGAAGAAGGTCGCCTCCTCGACCGCGGCGATCCTGATCGCGACCACGCCCCTCCTGATCGCCCTGCTCAGCCTCCGCTTCGAACCTTCGGAACGGGTCACCGGCAGGCGTCTGATCGGGCTTCTGGTCGGCCTCGGCGGGGTGGCGGCGCTGGTCGGCGTCGACGTCTCGGGCGACGGCGGCGAACTCCTCGGGGTCGGTGCGGTGCTGATCGCCGCCTGCGGCTACGCGACCGGCCCGCTGATCCTCCGCCGCCAACTCGGCGACCTCGACCCGACCGCGATGATGGGCGCCTGTCTGACGCTCGCCGCCGTCGTCCTCACCCCGCTCGCGATCGTCGAACTGCCGAGCACCGCGCCGACCGCCGGCGCCTTCGCCTCGGTGGTCGTCCTCGGCCTCCTCTGCACCGCCCTCGCCCTGGTCCTGATGGCGATCCTGATCGGCGAAGCCGGTCCCTCGCGCGCCTCCGTCATCACCTACATCAACCCGGTGATCGCCCTCGCCCTCGGCATCGTCTTCCTCAGTGAGGAACCGGGCGCCGGCGCCCTCGTCGGCCTCGCCCTGATCCTGGTCGGCTCCTGGCTCTCGACCCGTGCCGCGCCGCCACCGCGCGAGGTCGCTTGACGGCGGGGCTCGGGACCCGCGCGGTCGGGGACGGTCCCGTCCTGGGCGTCTCGCGGCGGTCCGGGCAGGCTGTGGCCGCCGCGAGACGCCCAGGACGCGAGGCTTCCGGGGGGAAGTGCGCAGGCTCCGTGCGCCTCCGGGGAAAGACGTAACGCCTCCACGACGCCCCCAGGTCGATGGGCCGAAAAGCGCTCTATATCAGCGCTTTTCGGCCCATCGACATCTCGGCCCTCACGGAAGGGTCACTTCGCGACGTCTTCCCTCGGGGAACGTGGGGTTCCGCACGGATCCCGCGCACAACGTCACGGATCTCCCCCGAGACCCGCACGGGACTCGCGCCCTCGCCCCTCTCCCCGAGACCCGGCCCTCTCGTAGGCGGTCACAGCCTGCCCGGACCGCCTACGAGAGGGCCGGGTCCCTTGCCCCGTCCCTTCCAGTCTCCTCCCGATCCCTCGCCCCGCCACCGAACCGACTCGACCAGAGGGTCCCCCGTCCGTCCCCCATCGCGTCCGAGTGAATAGTGTTCCTCGTTGCAATGGAGGCCGCCACCGCACGCAAGGTCCGAGTCGTCGTCGCCAAGCCCGGCCTCGACGGGCACGATCGCGGCGCGAAGATCATCGCCCGCGCTCTGCGCGACGCCGGCATGGAGGTCATCTACACCGGGCTTCACCAGACCCCGGAGCAGATCGCCGAGACGGTGATCCAGGAGGACGCCGACGCGGTCGGCCTCTCGATCCTCTCCGGCGCCCACATGACGCTGGTGCCGAAAGTGGTGGAGCTGCTGAAGGCGCAGGGGGTCGACGACGTGCTGGTCACGGTGGGGGGGACGATCCCCGCCGACGACATCCCCGAGTTGAAGAAGCTCGGCGTCGCCGAGGTGTTCACGCCGGGATCGGGTACCGACGACATCGTCGAGTTCATCCGTGAGGGCGCCGCGGAGCGCCACGCCGCCGGCGCCTAGGCTTAAATACGCGGTATTCCACGTATTTGTGCTACACGGATCTGTGCACAGGTCCGCACCCTTAGCGGATATAGTGCTGATTGACTGATCAGTCAACCGCGAATCCCGATAACATGCCCGGCCGCGAAGGGGCCGTGAAGGCGCAAGGCGCCGCCCCCTCCGCAGACCGAGAACCGTTCCCCAAGGAGGCCTCAACTTGAAGATCTGCGTCCTGGTCAAGGAGGTGCCTGACGCCGCGGTCCAGAAGCGCATCGACCCGAGCACGATGCGCCTCGACCGCAGCGGTGAGAAAAACCTCAACCCCTTCGACACGCACGCCCTCGAGGCGGCCATGCAGATCAAGGAGGGTGGCGCGATCCCGGTCGAGGAGGTCGTCGCGGTGACCATGGGTCCCGAATCCGCCGTCCGTGCCCTGCACAAGGCCGTTGCCCTCGGCGCCGACCGTTCGGTGCAGCTGACCGACGATGCCCTGGCCGGCTCCGACGCCTGCGCCACCGGCTACGCGCTGGCCAAGGTGCTCGAGGCCGAGAGCCCCGACCTGGTCCTGCTCGGCCAGCAGTCGGACGACGGCGAGTGCTACACGATGGGCGCGATCGTCGCCGACCACCTGCAGATGCCCTCGCTGACCCAGGTGATCAAGATCGACGTCGACGGCGGCAAGCTCCGCTGCGAGCGCCAGGCCGAGTACGGCTACGACACCGTCGAGATCGAGCTGCCGGCCGTAATCAGCGTCGGCGACGCGATCAACGAGCCGCGCTACCCGTCGCTGAAAGCGATCATGGGCGCGAAAAAGAAGCCGCTCGACAACAAGGGCACCGGCGACGTCGGCATCGACGCCGGTCAGGTCGGCGAAGCCGGCTCGAAGACGAAAGTCCTGGCGCTGAACCCGCCCCCGGCGAAGGAAGCGGGCGAGATCATCGAGGACGAGGACACCAACGAGACGGTCGAAAAGATCGTCGCCTGGCTGGACGAAAGGAAACTGATCTAGATGGCAGGCATCCTGGTTTACGCCCTCCACGACGACGAGGGCAACTTCAACAAAAACAGCCTGGGAGCCATCTCCGAGGCCGCCAAGCTGGCCGCTGAGATCGGCGGAGAGGCGAGCGCGCTGGTGGTCGGCGACGTCTCCGACGACGCTGCCGCGGGGCTCGGCAAATACGGCGCCGCCAAGGTCTACCGGGCCAAAGGCGTGCCGGAGGGCCTCGCCCAGCCGATCGTCGACGCGATGGCCAAGGTCATCGCCGACAACGGCATCGGCTACGCGCTGTTCGGCGGCGGTCTGCTCGGCTTCGAGATCGGGGCCGGCCTCACCGCCCGTCTCGGCGCCGGCGTGACGATGGAGGTCACCGCGGTCAAAGTCCAGGACGGCAAGCTCGTGGTCGAGCGTCCGATCCTGCAGGACTCGGAGATCGCCGACGTCGGTTACGTCTCCGAGCCGGGGATCATCATCGGCCGCCTCAACGCGTTCGACATGAACGAGAGTGGCGGCACCGCCGCGGTCGAGGACGTCGAGGTCGAGCTCTCGGCCTGGTCGTCGAAGGCGACCCTGGTGCAGCGCGGCGAGCAGCGCGGCGCCGACGTGAACAT
>MKSH01000030.1:33513-37022 GCA_001898095.1 Solirubrobacterales bacterium 70-9
CGATGGGCGGCGCCGTCGCCGCGACCCGCGCGGTCGTCGATGCCGGCTGGTACCCCTACGCGGCGCAGATCGGCCAGACCGGCAAGACGGTGGCGCCGAAGCTGTACCTCGCGGCGGGGATCTCCGGCGCGATCCAGCACAAGGTGGGTATGCAGAACTCGGAGAACATCCTCGCGATCAACAAGGATCCGAACGCTCCGATCTTCGAGGTCTCGGACCTCGGCGTGGTCGGCGATCTGCACAAAATCGTCCCCAAGCTGACCGAGGCGATCAAAGCCAAGAAGGGCGGCTGAGCTTCGGCTCAGCCCCACCTTCGCCCCTGAGGAGGAGCCCCAGATGCCGGCAGTGCCACCCAGTGAGTTCCCGCCGCCGTTCGACTCGAACTCGGTGATCGGTCCGCCGACCGACGCGCCGGAGGATCGGATCGAGGTCGGCGTCGCGATCGTCGGCGGTGGCCCCGCCGGCCTCGCCTGCGCCAACAAACTCATGCAGCTGCTCGAGAACGAGCCGGAGCTGACCGAGAAGCTCGGTGAAGTGCCGGTCGCCGTGATCGAGAAGGGCAAAGTGGCAGGGGCCCACCTCCTCTCGGGGGCGAACATGAAGCCTTCGGCGATGGAAGAGCTCTTCCCGGATCTGCCGAAGGAGGAGTGGCCGGTCTACCAGGAGGTAAAGAAGGACGCGGTCTACCTGCTGACGCCGAAGAAAGCGTTCCCGGTCAAACCGCCGCCCCCGGGTTTCAAAAACCACGGCAACTACGTCACCTCGGTGGCGAAACTGGGGCGTTTCCTCGCCGACAAAGCTGAAGAAGCCGGTGTCTACATCCTCAGCGAAACCGCCGCGACGAAGCTCCTGGTCGAGGACCGGGTGGTCAAGGGCGTCCGCTCCGGCGACCGCGGCCGCGGCCGTGACAACGAGGAGCAGGCGAACTTCGAGCCCGGCTCCGACGTGATCGCGAAGGCGACGGTGCTCGCCGAGGGGACCGTCGGCCACCTCACCTACGCCGCCTACGACTACTTCGACATGCACGGCGCCGACCCGATGCGCTGGGAGCTCGGGGTGAAAGAGGTCTGGGAGGTGCAGAAGCCGCTCGACCGCGTGATCCACACGATGGGCTGGCCGCTGCGTCCCGGGGCCCGCCACAACGAGTTCGGCGGCAGCTTCATCTACCCGATGGGCGAAGACAAAATTTGCATCGGCATGGTCGCCGGGCTCGACTACACCGACGCCACCTTCAGCGTCCACGACGCATTGCAGCAGCTGAAGACGCACCCCTTCATCAAGAAGCTGATCGAGGGCGGCAAACGGACCGCCTGGGGGGCGAAGACGATCCCGTCCGGCGGCTACTTCGCGATGCCCAAGCGGCTCACGGTGCCGGGCATGCTGGTCGCGGGCGACGCGGCGAGCATGGTCAACATCCCGACCCTGAAGGGCGTCCACTACGCGATGCACGCGGGCATCTACGCGGCAGAAACGATCGTCGAGTCGTTGAAGGCGGACATCGATGCGGTCAACTTCGAGGCCTACGACGAGCGGGTCCACAAGTCGGCGATCGAGAAGGACATCAAAGAGTCCCGCAACATGCGCCAGCCGTTCTCGAAAGGCTTCTTCGTCGGCGGGGCGATCGCCTCGGCGATGACGATCACCAAAGGCTATTTCCCCGGCGGGCACTGGAAGCAGGAGCACGACTCCGAGGTGCCGATGTCGCTCGGCAAGGCCGGCTCGAAGTACCCGAAACCGGACAACGAGCTGACCTTCGACAAGCTCGGCTCGGTGTTCCTCTCGGGCAACGCGACCCGCGACGACGCGCCGAACCACGTCCGGATCCAGACCCACGTGCCGCGCGAGGTCGCCCAGACCTGGGTCTCGATGTGCCCGGCCCAGGTCTACGAGATCCCCGAGGACCAGCAGAACAACGGCGCGGCCGAGGTCGACGTCCACGTCACCGCCTCCAACTGCGTCCAGTGCGGCGCGATCACCGCCAAGGGCGGCCGCCTCACCCTCCCCGAGGGCGGCGACGGCCCGCTCTATCAAGAGACCTGACGCTTTAGCGACAGAACTTTTCGTTTCCGCCCACCACGTGTGCGGTTTAGGCGGGCAGCATCCCTCGGGTGCTGCCCGTCGCGTTTCTCACCTCAGAACTCGTCTCCGCCGTCGGTGGTGTGGCTGCCGCGATGGCCATCGGCGTGTTCCTCGGCCAGGCTCTGCCTAGCTCGATCAAGGGGTCAGATGAAGTGCGACGACGCAATACCGCTGTCGCCGGTTCGCTCACTGTCACCGCCATGAGTGGACTCATCCTCTACACCTTTTTCTCGCGCTAGCCTCGATTTCATGTATCTCTACCGCGGCTACATCCTCGGCTTCGTTCTCTGCTTCTCGGCGCAGTTGGCCATCTTCAACCTCCTCGAACGTCTTGGAGTGAAGGAAGGGGCGATCTGGACCATCGAGACCCTCGCTCTATTCCCGACGGTCTGGATCACGATGGCGCTGGGCGAGCGCTTCGAACGGAAATAGGACCCGCGCGGCGACTAACCTCGCCGGGTGCTCGCTCTGGGGATCATCTGCGCGATCGGGGCGTCGGCTCTCTACAACACCTCGGTCGCGCTGCAGGCGCTCGAGGCGCGGGACGTCGGGCACGAGCACGCGCTGCGGATGTCGCTGATCGGGCGGCTGGTGCGGAATCCGCGGTGGCTCGTCGCGACGCTGATCGGACTGGCGGGGTGGCCGCTGGAGATCCTGGCGCTGCTCTTCGCGCCGCTGACCGTGGTCCAGCCCTGCCTCGCCAGCGGGCTGGTGCTGCTGCTCTGGCTCGGGGTGACGAAACTGGGGGAGAAGCCGGGGCGGCGGGAGTACGGGTCGGTCGCGCTGATCGTGCTCGGCGTCGCCGGGGTCGCCTTCGCCGCCCCTGAACGGACCACCAGCGACGCCGGGACGGTGCCGATCGCGATCGCGCTCGCCCTGGTGACGATCCCGGTGGTCGCCCCTTACGTGTTCCGACGGCGGGCGGGCGCCGCCGGCACGCTGGCGATCGTCGCCTCCGGCTTCGGCTACGCCTGGACCGCGATCGCCTCGAAGCTCCTCACCGACGAACTCTCCGACGGCTCGCTGATCGTCGCCGCGATCTGGCTCGCCACCGCGGCCGCCTCCGAGGGACTGGCGCTGCTCAGCGAGATGAGCGCGCTGGGGCGCCGCCCGGCGACCCAGGTGACGCCGGTGATGTTCGCCGTCCAGGTAGTGGTACCGGTGATCCTCGCCCCGCTGATCTTCGAAGAGTCGTGGTCGGGGACCCCCGGCGGCGGCACCGTGCTCGTCTTCTCGGTGCTCCTGGCGATCGGCGGGGTCGTCCTGCTGGCGGGCTCGAAGGCGGTCGGGGCGGTGATCGAGACCGCTCACGCGGAGGAGATCGAGGCGGTTCAGGCGGAGGTCGAGGAGGAGGCCGAGAAAAGCGACTCGGTCTCACCCGCTCCTCATGTCGACGCCTGAGAATGCCGATCTATGGAAGGTCCGTCCCG
>MKSH01000030.1:37123-37638 GCA_001898095.1 Solirubrobacterales bacterium 70-9
CCGCCGAGACATCCCTGCCCGACGTGACCAAGTTCGCGATCGGTTTCGACCACCGCGACCGTCCCCGCCTCTTCGAGCTGTGGACCGAGGTCCTCGACTCCGAGCAGTGGTCGGAGGGCAAGAAGCTGGCCGCCTTCGAGGAGCGCTGGGGGGAGTGGAACAAGCTTCCCGCCGTCGGCCTCTCGAGCTGGGCGGGCGGCGCGCTGGCCGCGCTCGAGTTCGCCGGGGTCAAGGGCGAGACCGTGCTCTGCCCGTCGAACACTTTCATGGCGACCCCGCTGGCCGCGGTCGGCGCCGGCGCGAACGTGGAGTTCGTCGACTGCCGCCGCGACGATCTCTGCATGTCCTTCGAGGACTTCGAGGCGAAGGCCGAGCAGCACAAGCCGAAGGCCGCGATCCTCGTCCACGTCGGCGGCCACCTCGCCTTCGACTCGGAGAAGATCGCCGCCTATTGCCGCGACCACGGCATCTTCCTGCTCGAGGACTGCGCCCACGCCCACGGCGCCGACTGGAAC
>MKSH01000030.1:37656-38192 GCA_001898095.1 Solirubrobacterales bacterium 70-9
CGGCGTGCTCGTCTCCGGCAACGAGGAGCTGCTCGAGTACACCCGCAAGTTCCGCAACTACGGCAAGTTCGATCACCAGGTCGACGGCCTCAACTTCCGCATGAACGAGTTCACCGCCGCCGTCGCGCTGGTCCAGGCCGAGCGGATGCAGGAGATCGTCGACTGGAAGAACGACTACGCCCGCGAGCACCTCGACCCGGTCCACCCGGCCCGCCTGGCGCTCCCCGACGGGATGACCTCGGGCCTCTACAAGTACATCGTCTTCGAGGAGATCGAGAAGAGCACCGGCAAGGTCTACGACCAGCCTTGCCACCGCATCATGGGCCGCTCGGACGAGCTGCCGAACACCGACTGGGTGGCCGAGAATCACTGGTGCGTGCCGCTCTACTACCGCCCGGAGAGCCGCGCCGCGGCTCTGGCCGGCGAGGAGGAATAAGGGAATGAGGGTCCTGGTGACCGGCGGCGGGGGCTTCATCGGCTCCCATGTCGTCGACAAGCTGATCGGCAAGGGCATCACCCCGCGGATCTTCGATCTG
>MKSH01000030.1:38320-51914 GCA_001898095.1 Solirubrobacterales bacterium 70-9
GCGGCACCCTGCAGGTGCTGGAGGCGGCCTGCCGGGCGAAAGTCGGCCGCGTCGTCTACGGCTCGACCACCTGGGTCTACAGCGACTGCCCCGAGCAGGAGGTCGACGAGGAAACCGCGATCCCGGCGCCGCGCCACCTCTACACCGCGACCAAGCTCGCCGGTGAGACCTATTGCTCCGGCTATCACGAACTGTATGACCTCGAGTACACGGTCCTGCGCTTCGGCATCCCCTACGGCCCGCGCGCCCGTGCCGCCGGCGTCGTCGCCAAATTCACCGACCTCTCCTTCGAAGGCAAAGCGCTGACGATCGCCGGTGACGGCAGCACCACCCGCAGCTTCATCTACGTCGAGGACCTCGCCGACGGGATCGTCGCCGCGCTCGCCCCGGAGGCGGCCGGCCGCACCTACAACCTCTCCGGCGACGAGATCACGACGATCCTCGAGATCGCGGAGGCGGTGCAGGAAAACGTCGACACCTGCGAGATCACCCATACGCCGCCGCGCCCCGGCGACTTCCCCGGCAAGGTCATCTCCAACCAGCGCGCCCTCGACGAGCTCGGCTGGAAAGCCGAGACGCCCTTCAAGGAAGGCGTCCGCAAGTACGTCGAATGGGTGAAGTGCACGACCCGCCCGCCGGATCCGATCCCCGGCACGACGCCCTCCTTCAACGGCAACGAACACGCCGCCGGGGCGCTGCTCGCGGGTGCCTCGCGGCCCGGTGAGGCGCGCGACCCGCGGGTCCTGATCCTCACCGCCGACATCGGCGAGGGGCACGATCTGCCCGCGCGGATGATCGCCGCCGACCTGGAAAAGCAGGTCCCGGGCGCCGAGGTCACGGTCGACAACGGCCTCGAGGCGATGGGCAAGATGATGTCGGCGGTGGTGCGGGGCGGCTCGCGGTTCACTTTCCGTCGCGCCCCCTGGGTCTTCGACGTCCAGTACTGGCTGATTGCGAAGTTCGCCCCGACCCGCTGGCTGGCGATGCAGCTGATGTACCTGACCGGCGCCCGCGGGCTGCTGAAGCAGGTGCACGAGCACCAGCCGGACGTGATCATCTCCACCTACCCGGGGGTCACCGTGGTGCTGGGGATGCTGCGCGAGAAGCGCCGCCTCGACATCCCGGTGCAGTCGGCGATCACCGACCTCGCCGGGCTGCGCTACTGGGCGCACCCGGGCGTCGACCTCCACTACGTCACCCACCCTGAGTCGATCGAGGAAGTCGAGCGGCTGGTCGGGCCGGGGACGGTCGAGTGGGCGCGCCCGCCGATCTCGCCGGAATTCCTCATGCCGCGCACCCGGCGCGACGCCCGCGAGGCGCTCGGCGTCGACGCGTTCGCCCGCATGGTGCTGGTCTCCGGCGGCGGCTGGGGCGTCGGCGACCTGGAGCGTGCGATCGAGCTGGCGCTTGCCGACGGCGAGACCGAGGTGGTCTGCATCGCGGGCCGCAACGAGGACGCCCGCAAGCGCCTCGAGGCGCGCTTCGCCGACAACGAGCGGGTCCGCGTGCTCGGCTTCACCGAACAGATGAGCGACTGGATGGCGGCCGCCGACGCGATGGTCCACGCCACCGCCGGCCTTACCGTGCTCGAGGCCCACATCCGCGGTTGCCCGGTGATCTCCTACGGCTTCTCGGCCGGTCACCTGCGCGCCAACAACGCCGCCTTCGAACGGTTCGGCATCGCCGAGGTGGCGCGCTCCGACCACGAACTCGAGACGACCCTGCGCCACGTCGCCGGCGAGCGCCAGTCGCCCGACTCCTCGTTCGCCTCGCTGCCCTCGATCGCCTCGCGGGCGCTCGCGGTGCGGCCGCGCGTCCGCCAGGAGCCGGTCTGGCGCCTGCGCACCGCCCGCGCCGTGGCGGTGACCGCGCTGGCGATCATCGCGGTGGTCCTGGTGATCGCCGCGGTCCACCGCGAGAGCCCGCTGAAGCCGCTGCACCCGGTCACCAGTCGGATCCACATCGGCACCGACAACGACGAAACGCCGCAGGCGACCCAGGCGTCGAAGAACCTCGGTCCGGCCGAATCGTCGCGCGAAGTCGCGACCGAAACCGCCGAAGCCGAAGCCGGTCCTTGAGCGTTGAGCGGCGCGCACCCGCGCTCGCGGCCTGACGGCACGCCAGCGACGGCACGTCGGGTCGCGGGCGCCGGTGCGGTCGCCCTCGCCGTCGCCGTACCCCACGCGGGCCCGGCGCTCGCCCCGATCGTGCCCGCCGTCGGCCGCCGGCTGCCGGTGGTGCTGCGCGAGGAGGGGGTCGAGGGCGTCGCCCTCACCTTCGACGACGGCCCGCACCCGCAGGGAACTCCGGCGGTGCTGGAGATCCTCCGCGAGGCCGACCAGCAGGCGACCTTCTTCCTCGCCGGCGAGCAGGTCGAGCGGCGGCCGGCGCTGGCGGCCGAGATCGTCGCCGCCGGCCACCGGGTCGAGCTGCACTGCCACCGCCACCGCAACCAGCTGCGGCTGACCCCGCGGATGTTGCTCGACGACGCCGAGCGGGGGAGGGCGGCGATCGAGGAGGCGAGCGGCCAGGCGATCGCCGATTACCGGCCGCCCTACGGGATCTTCAGCGGCGCCGGGCTGGCGGCGATCAGGTCGCGCGGCTGGCGGCCGGTGCTCTGGTCGCAGTGGGGACGGGACTGGACGCGAAGGGCGACGGCGGAGTCGATCGTCCGCAAGGCGACCGCCGGGATCCGCCCCGGGGACATCGTCCTATTGCACGATGCTGACTTCTATAGCGCGCGGAACTCTTGGGAGCGCACCGCGTCTGCTCTGCCGAGGATCCTCGACGAGCTGGCGACACGAGGCCTGAAGTCGAGCGTGCTTCGCCGCTGAACCGGCGGGGCGATGGTCCACTCGTCGCAGCCGGCGAAGGCTTCGTCGAGCAGACGGGCCATCGTGCTCCTTGGCCGGTCCTGGTCGAAGATTTGCTTGGACATGGCTCTCCGTCCTCAATAGGGGGGTTTCATAAAGGTTCACCCCCCAGTCGGACGAAAAAGTGCCACTTTGCGGATTTTGCGAACGGTTGTTCGCGAAGGCGTTACGACGAAGGCGCAAAGTCGGCGATCTCAGCTGCCAAGCGGACCGGCTGATCGAGCGGTACGAAGGTCGCCGAATCGGGTATCTCGACCAGCTTCGCGCCGCCGATCTGCGAACCGAGGCGTTCGGCATAGCGGATCGGGAAGAAGCGATCGCCGGGGGCCCAGGCGAGCAGGAGGGGGAAGCCGGAGCCGCTGAGGCTCTCCGCCGCGGCCAACGTGTGGCGCTTGTCCATGCCGCGGGTCACCTTGCCGAGATCGCGTCGCACCGCCTTGTCGGTGATCCCCGGTCGCGCCCAGGACTCGAGCAGCCCGGCCGGCGGCGTGGTCTTGGCGAAGGGGCGGAAGGCGGTGCGGACCACGGCCGGGACGCGGAAGGGGAGGGTCAGCATCGTCACCCCGCCGGGCAGCTTCGCCAGCGGCGGCAGCGCCTTGAAGATCCCGGGCGGGAAGTTCTCATGCGTGTCGCAGTTGGTGAGGACGAGCCGACCGATCCGGGCCGGGCGGCGGGCGACCAGCACCTGGCACATCGCCCCGCCGGAGTCGTTGCCGACCAGGGTGACGTCGTTCAGGTCGAGCGCCTCGAGGAAGCTCTCGATGATCGAGGCGACCCCGGGAGGGGAGAGGTCGGCGTCCGGGTTCATCGCGATCTGCTGGGCGCCCATCGGCCAGTGCGGGGCGATGCAGCGGTAGCGATCGGAGAGTGCATCGACGACCCCGTCCCACAGACGTCCATCGACCAGGTAGCCGTGGACGAAGACGATCGTCGGCCCGGTCCCCTCGTCTCGATAGCGGATAGTTCCCTGCGGAAGTCGAATCTCGCTCATGGCCATTAACATACATACACCATGAATAAAAGTAAAATCGGATATGGGAACTGACGATGCGCGGCCTCATGGCGGGAGGCGCACTCAGGCAGAGCGCGGCGAGCAGACCCGCAAGGCCCTGATCGCGGCCGGCCGGGAGTTATTCGCGGCCCGGGGTTACGACGACGTCGGCGCCGAGGAGATCGTCCGCGCCGCCGGACTGACCCGGGGGGCGCTCTACCACCACTTCCCGAGCGGCAAGCCCGCCCTGCTCGAGGCGATCTACGAACGACTGGAGGCGGAGTCGACCGAGCGGGTCGCCCACATCGTCCTCGACTCGAAGATGGAGAGCCCGCTGGCGGCGATGAAAGCCGGGGTGGCCGCCTTCCTCGACGAGTGCGCCGAGCCGGGCTTCCAGCAGATCGTCCTCCACGACGCCCCCGCCGTGCTCGGCTGGGAGCGCTGGCGGGAGATCGCCGCCGCCAACGGCCTGGGCCTGATCGAGGCGAGCCTGATCGCCGCGATCGAGGCGGGGGAGATCCGGCCGCTGCCGGTGAAATCGACCGCCCACCTCCTGCTCGGCGCCCTCGACGAGGCGGCGATGCTCCACGCCCGCTCTCCCGACCCGGCAAGCAGAGCCGAGATCACCTCCGTTCTGCTGACCTTGATCGACAGCTTCGCGGTCCCACTCCCGAGATAGGGCGAGGGAGCGGGCGCGGGGCGAGGACCGCGACGGCGCCGAGTAGGGTCGGCGTCACAGAGATGCCGGGATCCCCACCGGTCAGGAACTACCGTGGTTCGAGATGGTCGCCATGCGCCCATAAGGAACCACGCAATCCCCTGACCGGCCGGGAACGTGGCGTCTCCGTCACCTCCCCCGCATCTCCCTCAAGCAAGTGAGGAGATCGCCACGCCCGTGACCCTTCCGTCACGCCCCACCTCCATGCGTTCGCAGTTGGCTCCGCTATGCGGTCATTTCTGCGAACGCACCGCGGTCGGCGGCGCGGAGGGGTGACGGATCCCTCGCAGGCGCACGGACCCCGCGCACTTCTGCACGGAAAGGCCGGGAACCTCGCCGTGCCCGGCCGCCCGCCTGGAGCCCCCTTGCGCACTGCTCTAAACTCATAGGAGTGAAAGCTTCAATCCACCCCGATTACGCCCTCGCCAACGTGCACTGCTCGTGCGGCAACCAGTTCTACACGCGGTCGACCAAGGACGACCTGCATGTCGAGCTCTGCTCTGAGTGCCACCCGTTCTACACCGGCAAGCAGAAGCTGGTCGACACCGGTGGTCGCGTCGAGCGCTTCCAGCGTCGCGCCGCCAAACACCGGGCCGGCAGGCGGTAGCAACCGTGAGCCCGATCTCGGGCTCCGCACAACAGGCGCCTTCAACCTCCCCCTCCAACAGCAGCAACGGAGGGGACCCGCTGCGCATGCCCGACGGGCGGCTGGTCGCCAAGCGCGACGCGCCGGTCGGCGGGCAGGCGGTGCTCGAGGGGGTGATGATGCGCGGCGTCTCGACCTGGGCCGTCGCCGTCCGCACACCCGAGGGCCAGATCGAAGTCGAGTCCGAGCCGCTCACCCCCTGGGCGAAGCGCCACCGCCTCTACCGGGTGCCGATCGTCCGTGGCGTCGTCGCCCTCGCCGAATCGATGAAGATCGGCTTCCGCGCCCTCGCGATCTCGGCGAACGCCCAGATCGAGGACGACGAGGACGGCGAGCCGGAAGAGATCGGCGGCTGGGTCTGGGGCCTGACGATCGCCTTCTCGCTGGTCCTCGCGATCGGCCTCTTCTTCGTCGTCCCGGTCGGGCTGACCAGCCTGATCAAGGACCAGCTCGGCTCGCCCTTTCTCTTCTGGCTGGTCGAGGGCCTGCTGCGCACCGGCATCTTCATCGGCTACATCTGGGCGATCTCGAAAATGCCCGACCTGCGGCGCACGTTCGAGTACCACGGGGCCGAGCACAAGACGATCTCTTGTTACGAGGCCGAAGACGAACTGGTCCCCGAGCGGGCGAAGCTCTACTCGCGCCTGCACCCGCGCTGCGGCACCAGCTTCCTGCTGATCGTGATGGTGCTGGCGATCTTCATCTTCGCCCCGCTCGGCCTGCCAGCCTGGTACTGGCTGGTGATCTCACGGATCGTCGGCATCCCGGTGATCGCCGGACTCTCCTACGAGGTGATCAAGTGGGCTGGCAAGAACCGCCGCAAAGCCTGGGTCCGCGCGGTGATGTGGCCGGGCCTGATGCTGCAGAACCTGACGACCCGCGAGCCCGACCTCGATCAGCTGGCCGTTGCCATCGCCTCACTCAACGCCGTCCTCTCCCGCGAGAACCCCGACGACTTGAAGTCCGATCAGACGATCGAGATCGTCGCCTAGGCACGAGCGCGGGCGGGGTGGCCCCTGAACGAACCTCCCCGCTGTTGTGAGAGAAGGGGCCACCCCGCCCGCGCCCCTAAACTCGCCTTCATGATCGAGCAGCTTGTCGAACAGATCCGGGCGCGCTTCGCCGAGCTCGAGCAGCAGATGTCCGACCCCGCGGTGATCGCCGATCGCGAGCGCTACGCCGAGGTCGGACGCGAGTACCGGCAGCTCAAAGACGCCCGCGACCTGGCGGAGGAGTACGCGACGCTCAAGGACGACCTGGAAGGGGCGCGGGAGTTGCTTGCCGAGGGCGAGGACGAGGAGCTGCGCAAGGTCCTCGAGGAGGCGCCGCCGCGGATCGAGGAGCTGGAAGAGGAGATCCGCCTGGCGATGGTCGAGCGGGACCCGAACGATGAGAAGAACGTGATCGTCGAGATCCGTGCCGGCACCGGCGGCGACGAGGCCGCCCTCTTCGCCGGCGACCTCTACAAGATGCTGACCCGCTACGCCGAGCTGCGCGGCTTCTCCACCGAGGTCCTCTCCCAGTCCGCCTCCGAGGCGGGCGGCTTCAAGGAGGTCACCTTCGAGGTGCGCGGCGACGGCGCCTACTCGGTCTACAAGTTCGAGGGCGGCACGCACCGCGTCCAGCGCGTCCCCGAGACCGAGAGCCAGGGCCGCATCCACACCTCGACCGCGACGATCGCGGTGCTGCCGGAGGCGGAGGAGGTCGACGTCCAGGTCGACCCGAACGACCTCCAGGTCGACGTCTACCGCTCCTCCGGGCCGGGCGGCCAGTCGGTCAACACGACCGACTCGGCGGTGCGGATCACGCACAAACCGACCGGGATCGTGGTCTCGATGCAGGACGAGAAGTCCCAGCTGCAGAACCGCGACAAGGCGATGCGGGTCCTGCGCGCGCGCCTGTTGGAGAAGCAGATCGCCGAACAGCAGGAACAGATCGCCTCCGAGCGCAAGGCCCAGGTCGGCAGCGGCGAGCGGGCGGAGAAGGTGCGCACCTACAACTTCCCCCAGGGCCGGATCACCGACCACCGGATCAAGTACACCTCGCACAATCTCGAAGGGGTGCTCGGCGGCGAGCTGGAGGAATTCACCAACGCCCTCTCGGCGGAGGAGAAGCGGCGGCGGTTGGAGGCCGCCGCGGAAGGGTGAGCGCGGTCGCCGGCACCGCGTCGGGCGCCGCCGCGGTCCGCGACGCGCTCGGCGCCGCCACCGCCGCGCTCCGCGCCGTCGGGGTCGGCGAGCCGCGCCTCGACGCGGAGGTCCTGCTCGCCGCCGTCACCGGGCGATCACGCGCGACCTTGATCGCCGACGCCGGCGCTCCGCTCGGACCCGCCGAAACTCGTCTCTACGGCGAGTTCGTGCGGCGGCGGCTGCGGCGCGAGCCGGTCGCCTACATCGTCGGGACGAAAGGCTTCCGCCGGATCGAGCTCGCCGTGGACAGCCGCGTGCTGGTGCCGCGGCCGGAGACCGAGCTGCTGGTCGAGGTGGCGCTGGAGCGCCGGCCCGGCCGGGTGCTGGACGTCGGCACCGGGTCGGGGGCGATCGCCCTCGCCGTCGCCGAGGAGCTGCCGGGAACCGAGGTCGTCGCCACCGACACCTCGCCGGGGGCGCTCGAGGTGGCGCGCGCCAACGCTTCCCGCCTCGGCCTCGCCGAGCGCGTCCGCTTCGAGGCCGGGACGGTCCCCGCCGGGGAGGCCTTCGACCTCGTGCTCGCCAACCTTCCCTACGTCGCCGAACGCGACTGGGCCGGGCTCGAGCCCGA
Organism: Solirubrobacterales bacterium 70-9; assembly: GCA_001898095.1. Classification (GTDB taxonomy): domain Bacteria; phylum Actinomycetota; class Thermoleophilia; order Solirubrobacterales; family 70-9; genus VAYN01. The sequence goes on from MKSH01000030.1 coordinate 46,309, forward strand.
GGTCACCCGGTGGGAGCCGCGCGAGGCGCTGCTCGCCGGCGAGGACGGCCTCGATGCCTACCGCGAGCTGCTGGCGCCGCTCGCCGACGGCCCGGCCGAGTGCCTGCGCCCGACCTTCTCCGACCAGGCCGGCCCGCTCGACGCGGCCACCGCGATCGCGGTCGAGATTGGCGCGGGGCAGGCGGTCGAGGTCGCCGAACTGCTGCGCGACGCCGGCTTCGGCACGGTCGAGGTGCGCGAGGACCTGGCCGGGATCGAGCGGGTGGTGGTGGGGGAGAGATGAGCACCGATTCGCCTCAGGTCGTGCCGCTGGAGAGCGGCGGCGCGGCGGCGGCCCGCACGGCGCTGGAGCGGACGATCGCCGCGGGGGGCGTCGCGGTCTTCCCCTCCGACGGCGTCTACGGCCTCGCCTGCGACCCGCTCGACGCCGCCGCGATCTCGCGCATCCACCGGCTGAAGGGCCGCGACGACGGCAAACCGGCCGCGGTCATGTACTTCTCGCCGCTGGCGATGCGGGAGCTCGTCTCCGAGCTCGGCCCGCGCGCCGCCGCCGCGGTCAGCGCGCTGTTCCCGGGCCCGGTCACCCTGGTCGTGAAGAACTCCGGCCACCGTTATCCGCTGGCCTGCCGCGAGGACGTCGAACGGCTCGGCATCCGCCTCCTCGCCGGGCCCCTGGCCGGGGCGATGTGCCCGGTCTTCCAGACCTCGGCCAACCTCAGCGGCAAACCGGCACCGGCTCGCTTCGAGGAAGTGCCGGAGTCGATCCGCGCCGCGGCCGACCTGGCGATCGACGGCGGCGTCCTCGGCGGCCTGCCCTCGACCGTGGTCGACATCGCCGCGATCGACGCGGGCGGCGGCTGGGAGATCCTCCGCCAGGGGGCGATCTCCGAAGGCGACCTCGCCAGCCGCCTCGCCCGCGTCGGCCTCGACTAGTTATCGATGCGCCCGCGCTTCTCGGCGGGCCCGCTCAGCAGCTCGCGCCGGTGTACGGCAGGCGCACGCGGCGGTGCGACGAGTTGTCGTGCTCGTTCGACTCGAAGAGGTGGTGCTTCGGGTCGACCGTCATCCGGAACTCGAAGCAGCCGCGCAGCCCGGTCACGTTGATGTACTGCTTGTCGTAGTCGGCGGGATAGATGTCCGACCAGCCGACCGAGGTGCCGAGCCGATCGCGCATGATCGACGGGTCCTGGTTGCAGCCGGGGTAGAACGCCGAGCCGGGCGAGCGCTTCCCCGGCCGGGTCCGGTCGAGGTCGCGCAGGCAGTAGTTCAGCTTCGGGCTCGTGCGCACGACTTCGCCGAGGGTCCCGTCGGGCAGCACCGGCAGCAGCTCGAAGCGGGCCAGCTGGTGGACCTTCCAGTAGGAGCCGCCGAAGTAGGCGCCGACGTCGGTGAAGTGGAGGCTGGCGCCGGTGCGGACGGTGATGTGGCCGCCGCCCTTCTTGTAGATCCGCTGGTTCACCTTCATCTTCTTCGGGCCGTTGCGCTGTCCGTGCAGCTCCATCGGCCCGCGCCCGCGGCTCTCGACGTTCGAGGTCGCGTGCAGCACCACCTTGCCGCCGTAGCTCGAGACGTACATTTCGCTCGGCGTGCCGATCCGCAGGTTGGGGCAGAGGAGGCGCGCCGCTCGCGGCCCTTCGCAGGGATTCTCCTTTGGCGGGTGCCAGCCGGAAGCGCCGAGGGCCGGCGCCGCGAACGTGAGTGCGACGGCGAGTACGAACGCGTATGGGAGGAGCCGAGGACCGCCCTTCACGCCGCCAGAATATCCCGGCACCCGGTGTCCCGACCCATTGGTATCGTCGGACGGGCGATGGCCGACCTCCCCGAGAACTTCCAGACCGCCCCCCTGCGCGAGGTGGATCCCGAGATCGCGACCGTCCTCGACCGGGAGCTGCGGCGCCAGCAGCGCACCCTGGAGATGATCGCCTCGGAGAACTTCGTCCCCCAGGCGGTGCTTGACGCGGTCGGTTCGGTGCTGACGAACAAGTACGCCGAGGGGGACCCCGGCCGCCGCTACTACGGCGGCTGCGAGGAGGTCGACGTCGCCGAGCAGCTGGCGATCGATCGCGCCAAGGATCTCTTCGGCGCCGATCACGTCAACGTCCAGCCGCACGCCGGCGCCCAGGCCAACAACGCCGTCTACTTCGGCCTCCTGCAGCCGGGCGACACGATCCTCGGGATGGCGCTCGACCACGGCGGCCACCTCAGCCACGGGATGAAGATCAACGTCTCGGGCAAGCTCTACAACCCGGTCCCGTACCACGTGCGGCGCGAGGACTACTGGGTCGACATGGACGAGGTCGCGAGCCTCGCCGCCGAGCACAAGCCGAAGATGATCGTCGCCGGCTGGTCCGCCTACCCGCTGCAGCTCGACTTTGCCGCCTTCCGCGAGATCGCCGATTCGGTCGGCGCCCTGCTGATGGTCGACATGGCCCACTTCGCCGGGCTGGTCGCCGCCAACGAGCATCCCAGCCCGGTGCCGCACGCCGACGTCGTCACCACCACCGTCCACAAGACCCTGGCGGGACCGCGCAGCGGCATGATCCTCTGCAAGGAGGAGCACGCGAAAGCGATCGACAAAGCGATCTTCCCCGGCCAGCAGGGCGGCCCGCTGATGCACACGATCGCCGCCAAGGCGGTGGCGATGAAGATCGCCGCCTCGGCACCCTTCGCCGAGCGCCAGCGGCAGACGATCGCCAACGCCCGCGCCCTCGCGATCGGCCTGGAAGCGAACGGGATCCCGGTCCTCACCGGCGGCTCCGACGTCCACCTGGTGCTGGTCGACCTGAACCCGACCGGGCTCGACGGGCAGACCGCCGAGGACCGGCTCGAGGCGGTCGGCATCACCGTCAACCGCAACGCGATCCCCTTCGACGAGCGCCCCCCGATGAACCCCTCCGGCCTCCGGATCGGCACCCCGGCGCTGACCACGCGGGGGATGAAGGAGGACGAGATGGAGGAGATCGCCGCGGTGATCGCCGCCGCCCTCGGCTCCGACTTCGAGGCGGAAACGGCGTCGCTGGCGGAGCGCACCGGTGCCCTGATGGACCGCCACCCGTTGTACCCGCAGCTCTCTCCGACCGCGGTCTGAGCGGCGCGGCCCGGGACGCGAGGGGTTCGGGGGAAGACGCGCGGGGACGGCACGAGGTCCGGAGATGCGACGGAAGTCGGGAGCGAAGTCGGACTTCCGTGAGGGTTCCTCATGGATCGCGGATCCAGGAACGCCGTTCGTTGACGGAGATGCCGGGGACGTCACACCTTCCGGGCCTCCGGAGGCCCTTTCTCGCGCCTCCGGGACGCGCTGAGTGAGTTGACCCCCCTATAGGAGGGTCAAACCGTGGTCACGTGTTCGCGACGTCGGAAGAACACATGAGACGAGGTGACGTTCTCGGCATCTCTCCGTATCTTCGCCGGGTCCGTTCCCCGCAGGCCGTCCCGGGTGCGAGCGGCAGACGGCCGCACCTCGCTAGGGTCGCCCGCGATGAAGGTCTGGGTCGATTGCACCGCCGCCGCGCACCCGCTGGTGCTGCGCCCGATCATCGAGCGGCTCGAGGCGATGGGCGACGACGTGTTCATCACCGCCCGCGAGTACGGGCAGACGGTCGGCATCCTCGACCGGCTCGGCATGCACTACACCGTGGTCGGCGAGCACGGCGGGGCCTCGCGCCTGGGCAAGGCGCGGGCACTGGAGTCGCGCTCGCGGGCGTTGACCAGGGTGGTCTGGAAGCAGCAGCCCGAACTGGCGCTCGCGCACGGGTCGGTCGATCTGGCGGTGGTCAGCTGGCTGCTGCGGATCGCCTCGGTGCAGATGCAGGACTACGAGTTCGCCAACCTGCAACGCCAGATCGCCTTCCGCGCCGCTCGCCGGGTGCTGGCCCCGGAGGCGATCCCGGTCGACCGGTTGCGCAAGATCGGCGCGAAGCCGAAGAAGCTGGTCCGCTACCCGGGCCTGAAGGAGGAGTACTACCTCGCCGACTTCGTCCCCGACGAGGGGATCATCGACGACCTCGGCCTCGACCGGACGAAAGTGATCACGGTCGTCCGGCCGCCGCCGGAGACCTCCGAGTACCACGCCCCCAACGACCTCTACGCCGCCACCGTGCGCCGGCTCGCCGACGCCGACGGCGAGGTGCAGGCGGTGATCATCCCGCGCACGACCCAGCAGGGCGAGGCGGCGCGCGCCCTCGGCGCCCCCAACCTGCTGATCCCGGAGCGGGCGATCGACGCCCAGAGCCTGATCGCCTGCGCCGACCTCGTGGTCAGCGCGGGGGGGACGATGAACCGCGAGGCGGTCGCCCTCGGCACCCCCGTCTACACCACCTTCAGCGGCCGCATGGGCGGGGTCGACGAGGTGCTGATCCACGAAGGCCGATTGCGGGTGCTGGAGGACCCGGCCGCGCTCCCCCTGGTCAAGCGGACCGAGCCGATCGGCGTCCGCAACCCGCGCGACCCCGCCTTCCTGGTCGACGCGGTGCTCGGCGCCGTCGCCGTCCACCCGTAACGTAACCTGACCCCGTCCGGGCCGCCGGACGCACTCGCTCCTCTCGATCAGACGCGGGACTACCCAGATTGGCCGCGACCACCGACGCCGCACTCGCCTTCATCGCCGCCGCGGCAATCGCCTGGCTGTTGGTCCCCTACGCCGAGCGCCTCGCCTTCCGGGTCGGGGCGATCGACTACCCGAAGGCGCGCAGCCTGCACGACAAACCGATGCCGCGCCTCTCCGGCCTGGCGATCCTGGTCGCGGTCGAGGCCGCCGGCTGGATCTGGCTGCCCGGCGACAGCCAGAGCCGCTGGATCCTGATCGGGGCGGTGGCGATCGCCGCGGTCGGCGTCCTCGACGACATCTACGACCTGCCCGCGCTGCCGAAGCTGGTCGGCCAGATCGGCGCCGCCCTGATCCCGGTGCTGGCCGGGGTGCGGGTGGAGAACCTCACCCTGCCGTTCCTCGGCGGCTTCGAGTTGCACGGCTGGGGCTACCCGCTGACCGTGCTCGGGATCGTCGCCGTGGTCAACGTGATCAATTTTCTCGACGGAGTCGACGGGCTCGCCGCGGGCGTCTGCGTGATCGCCGCGGTGACGCTGGCGACGATCGCGCTCTCGCTCGAACGTAACTCGGCGGGCGTGCTGGCGGCGCTCACCGCGGGCGCCGCGCTCGGCTTCCTCCGCCATGGCTTCCCGCCCGCCTCCAGCTTCATGGGGGACACCGGCTCCAACCTGCTCGGCTACCTGCTCGCCACCGCCTCGGTGCAGGGAGCGCTGAAGACGAACGCGGTGATCGCCCTGGCGTTTCCGCTGATCGTCCTCGCGGTGCCAATCCTCGACACCGGCTTCGTCGTCGCTAAACGGCTGAAATACCGCCAACCGATCTACCAGGCCGACAGCTGGCACTTCCACCACCGGATGGCGAACAAGGGGTTCAGCCAGCGCCGCACGGTCGCCTACCTCTACGCCTGGACGATCGTGATGGCGGCACTTGCCCTCGCCCTGCGCTTCGTCCCCTACAGCGACAATCACGGCCATTTCAACGCGCTCTGGACCGCGGTGATGCTGATCCTGATCGTCGCCGCGCTCGCCTACAGCGTCTATCTCGTATACGTCTTGGAGAT
>MKSH01000030.1:51966-55137 GCA_001898095.1 Solirubrobacterales bacterium 70-9
TTGTCGGCCGCTTTGGTTATAGTCGCGCCTGCGCTCGTCCCGCAGAGGCGGGCCAACTTATGTCTCCTCCTAAGCATGTCGACCTAGTGGTGCTGGCCGCAGCAGCGGTCGTGTTTGTCCTGGCGGATTTTTCGCTCCTGGGCTACGCGGCGGCAGCGGTGGCCTGGCTCGCCCAGCGCGCCATCCAGTGGCTCGCCCAGCGGCGCTCCACCGAAGCCTTGAAAGCCGGCAACCGCCAGCGCGCGATGGGGATCGTCGCCGCCACCACCCTCGGCCGGGTCTGGTTGATGGCGACGGTGGTGTTGTGCGTCGGCATCGCCCAGCGCACCGCCGGGCTCTCCTCGGCGATCCTGCTCGCGATCCTCTTCACGATCTCGATGGGTTCGTCGGGCCTCGCCTACCTCCTCGAACCTGAAGAAGGGCACAGCGTCCAACCGCGATGAAGACGAAAACCAAAGCCCTGATCGCAGGCGGCACCTGGCTGCTGATCGTGATCCTGTTGCTCGTCATCTTCGGCAACGAAGGCAAGAACGAAGACTTCAAGCCGCAGAACGAGTTCAAGCTCCATCCCTGGATCTCGATCCACATCGGGCCGGTCGACCTCTCGATCAATCGCGCGGTCTTCTACCTGTTGCTGGCGAGCGGCCTCACCATCGGGACGATGGTCTGGATCTCCCGCAAGATGCAGCAGCGGCCGAACAAGACCCAGGCCGCGGTGGAGATGGCCTACGACCTGGCGAAAAACAACATCACCCGCGGCAACATCGCCTCGGCCGACGTCGCGATCCGCTGGTTCCCCTTCATCAGCGCCCTCTTCTTCTTCATCCTCTTCGCAAACATCATCGGCTACTTGCCGCTGCCGACCAACACCGGTGAGCACTTCAACGTCTTCGGCCTCGAAATCCCGACCTTCGCGATCTACGCCGCGACGGCGAACATCTCGATCCCGATCGCCCTCACCCTGGTCGTCTGGATCAGCTACCACGTCGAAGGGGTGCGCGCGAAGGGCTTCGTCCCGTACCTGAAGAGCTGGCTGCCGCCGGGCCTCGAGAACATGAGCCCGATCGGCCGCGGCGCGATCTTCGTGATCGAGGTCGTCTCCCACTTCGTCCGCCTCGTCAGTCTCTCCGTCCGTCTTTTCGCCAATATCCTCGCCGGCCACCTGCTGCTGCTCTTCATGGGCGGCGGGCTCGCGGTCCTGCTCGGGATCGCCGCGCTCGGCGCGCTGACCTTCCCGCTTGCCTTCGCCTTCTTCATCTTCGAGGTCGGGCTGGTGGCCACCCTGCAGGCATTCATCTTCTCGACCCTCAGCGCCATCTACATCGGCGGAGCCACCTCCGCCGAGCATTGACAACTAGAAAAGGAGCACTGTCTTCAATGGATCTGTCCCCCATCGCTGCCGTCACCGACGAAGGGGTCAAAGGCGCCGGTAAAGCGATCGCCCTCGGTGTCGGTGCCGGGCTCGGCTCGATCGGTGCCGGTATCGGCATCGGTTTCATCTTCGGTAAGGAGATCGAGTCGGTCGCCCGCCAGCCCGAGATGAAATCGGAGCTTGAATCGATTCGCTGGCTCGGCTTCGCGCTTACCGAGGCCGTGGCCTTCTACACGTTCATCTTCGGCCTGATCGCCTTCTTCCTCTCGTAGCGATGGCGCTCGTCGGCCAGATAGCCGCGATCCCGGTCGCGGCGAGCGAAGGAAGCTTCCTGGTCTCACCCGGCCTCGGGTTGATGATCTGGACGCTGATCGTCTTCCTGTTCACGATGTGGGTGCTGAGCAAGGTCGCTTTCCCGCGGATCCAGGAGGCGCTGGACAAACGCGCGAAGACGATCGCCGACTCGATCGACACCGCCGAACGGCAGCGCAAGGAATCGGACGAACTGCTCGAGGAGTACCGCGGCCGGCTGGCCGAGGCGCGCGAGCAGGCGGACGAGATCATGGCCCGGGCCCGTAAAGCCGCCGAGACGGCGGAGAACGAGGCAACCGCCGCCGGCCGTGAGAAACGCGACGAGCTCGTCGCCCAGGCACAGCGGGACATCGAGGCCGAGACGCGGCGCTCGCTCGACTCGATCCGCCGGGAGGTCGCCGACCTCACCGTCCTGGCAACCGAGAAAGTCACCCGCAAAACCCTCTCCGAAGAGGACCAGAAGCGGCTCGTCGAGGAGGCCCTCGGCGAGGTCGATTTCTCTGCCCTCTCGGGGTCGGAGAACTAGGAGCAGCTGGAGCAGATGGCCGACGCCGCTCGTGTCTATGCCGAGGCCCTCTTCGAGGCGGGTCAGGACAAAGGCAACCTGAACGCCCTGCAGGAGCAGCTCGGCCAGTTCGCCGACACGGTCGATCGCGACCGTGACCTGCAGGTGTTCCTGTTCAGCCCTTACCTCAACTCGCAGGACAAGGTGGATGGCCTCGGACGCGCCGTGACGGGCGCCGAGCCGGAGTTCGTCAACTTCCTCGAGCTGTTGGTGGAGAAAGGCCGGATGCCGGAGGTTTTCCGCATCCGGCGGGAGTTCGACGAGCTCTGGAAAAAAGCGAACCGCCGCCTCGACGTCACCGTCACCAGTGCGATCGAGCTCGACCCCAGCGTGGTCGGAAAAATCGGTGAGGAGGTCGAACGGCAGACCGGCGAGAAGGTCGAGCTGTCGAGCGAGGTGGACAACGAGATCCTCGGCGGCATCGTGCTGCGGGTCGGCAACATGGTCCTTGACGCGAGCATCCGCACTCGTCTGGAGAAACTGCGAAAAAGCGTCGCGAGCGCGGCGTAAGGAGGAAGTAGACCAAGATGGCGATGGAGATCAAGCCGGACGAGATCGCAAGCATCCTGCGGGAGCGGATCGAGGGTCTGGAGACCGATTCCGCCGATCTCACCGAGGTCGGCACCGTCCTTTCGGTGGCCGACGGCATCGCCCGCGTCCACGGCCTCGACAATTGCATGGCGCTGGAGATGCTGGAGCTGCCCCACGGGGTGACCGGCCTGGCGCTGAACCTGGAGTCCGACAACGTCGGCGCCGTGCTGTTCGGCGAGTGGGACAAGATCGTCGAGGGCGACACGGTCAGACGGACCGGCCACCTTCTGGAGATCCCGGTCGGCGAGCAGCTGCTCGGCCGCATGGTCGACCCGCTCGGCCGCCCGCTCGACAACCGCGGCGAGGTCGCCACGACCGAGACCCGCCCGGC
>MKSH01000030.1:55186-55783 GCA_001898095.1 Solirubrobacterales bacterium 70-9
ATCGGCCGCGGCCAGCGAGAGCTGATCATCGGCGACCGCCAGACCGGTAAGACGGCGATCGCGATCGACACGATCATCAACAACAAGGACAAGGACCTGATCTGCATCTACGTCGCGATCGGGCAGCGGATGTCCACCGTCGTCCAGCTGAAAGAGACGCTGGAGGAGAACGGCGCGATGGAGAACACCATCATCGTCGCCGCGCCCGCCGACGAGGCAGCGCCGATCAAGTACATCGCCCCCTACGCCGGTTGCGCGATGGGCGAGCACTTCCTCTACAACGGCAAAGCCGCTCTCTGCGTCTACGACGACCTGACCAAACACGCTTCCGCGTACCGCCAGATGTCGCTGCTGCTGCGGCGCCCGCCGGGTCGCGAGGCGTACCCGGGCGATGTCTTCTACCTGCACTCGCGCCTGCTCGAGCGGGCGGTGAAACTGAATGACGACCTCGGCGGCGGCTCGCTGACGGCGCCGCCGATCATCGAGACCCAGGCCTCCGACGTGGCGGCCTACATCCCGACCAACGTCATCTCGATCACCGACGGGCAGATCTTCCTCGAGTCCGACCTGTTCTTCTCCGGCGTCCGTCCGGCGATC
>MKSH01000030.1:55812-59263 GCA_001898095.1 Solirubrobacterales bacterium 70-9
GACCTCGAGGCCTTCGCCCAGTTCGGCTCCGAGCTCGACGCGGAGACGCAGAAAGCGCTGACCCGCGGTGAACGACTGGTCGAGCTCTTGAAACAGAAAGAGCGCGAGCCGCTCGGCGTCGCCGACCAGGTCGCCTCGATCTACTCCGGCACCGGTGGTTACCTCGACCGGATCAAAGTCGAGCGCGTGGGGGAGTTCCTCGCCGACCTGCGGGTGCGCCTGCACTCCGAACACCAGGATCTGCTCGACCGGATCGAGTCGACCGGCAAGCTGGAGGACGCCGACGAGGAGGCCCTCGGCAAGGCGATCGGCGCCTTCGTCGACGACTTCGGCCCTGACTTCGACGAGCACGGCGACCCGGTCGAGGCCGGCGAACTCGGCAGCTCGAAGTCGAGCGCCAAAGATGAGCCGAAAGCCGATGACCAGCCCGACTCCGACGCCTCGGCGACCGAGACGCAGGACGAGACCGCGGAGGCCTCGGCGGCTTCCTAGTCGCCCCGGAGAACCGTCATGGCCTCGCAGAAGGAAGTCAAGAGCCGCATTGCGTCGATCAAGAACATTCAGAAGATCACGCGCGCGATGGAGATGGTCGCGGCAGCGCGCCTGCGCCGTTCCGAACAGCGGATCGCCGACCTGCGCCCCTACTCGGAGGGGATGCGGAAACTGACGCGGATCGCCTCGGCCCACACCACCGGGGTGCCGCGCATCCCGGTGCTGATCGAGCGCGAGAACGTGAAACGGGTAGGGGTCGTCCTCGTCACCGGTGACCGCGGCCTGGCCGGCGCCTTCAACTCGAACATCATCCGCGAGGGCATGCGGACGGCGGCCCGGATCCGCGAGGAAGGGGCCGAGCCGATCTTCTCCGTCGTCGGTCGCAAGGGCGTCTCGGCGCTGACCTTCCGCAAACAGGAGTTGGCGGGTGAATACGTCGGCTTCACCGATCGCCCCGCCTTCTCCGACGCCCGCGAGATCGGCGAGGCGCTGACCGCCCTGTACGTCGACGAGGGCGTCGACCGGGTCGAGATGATCTACAACCGCTTCGTCTCGCCGCTCACCCAGCACGTCTGGCGCCAGACCCTGCTGCCGTTGCAGCAGGCCGAGGTGGTCGGCGAGGGCGCCGAGGAGGAGGAGCAGGGAGAGCAGGCCGAGTCGACCCCCGACGGCCTCGACCAGTCCCGCTCCGAGTGGGTCTTCGAGCCCGAAGCCGAGGAGCTTCTCGGCCGCCTGATCCCCGAGTACGTGACGATCTCGGTCTACCGGGCGCTGCTCGAGTCCGCCGCCTCGGAGCTCGGGGCGCGGATGACGGCGATGCGCAACGCGGCCGAGAACGCGGAATCGATCAACGACGAACTCACCCTGGAGATGAACCGCGCCCGCCAGGCGGAAATCACCCAGCAGATCCTCGAGGTCGTCGGCGGCGCCGAGGCGCTGAGCTAGCGGCGCGCCGGACAAGCACAGACCCGAACCAATTTCGAAGACGAGCAAAAGGATTCAGATCAAAATGGCTGAGAACGGCAACGGAGCAGGGCAGAACATCGGCAGCGTCGAGCAGGTCACCGGAGTGGTGATCGACGCGGTCTTCCCCGATGGGTTGCCGGAGATCTACTCGGCGATCGTGATCGAGAGCCGCGGTGACGACCAGGGCATGAACACCGACCTGGTCTGCGAGGTCCAGCAGCACCTCGGCGACGACCGTGTGCGCGCGGTCGCCATGGATGCCACCGACGGCGTCCAGCGCGGCGACAAGGTGATCGACACCGGCAACCCGATCACGGTCCCGGTCGGCGACGTCACCCTCGGCCGCATCTTCAACCTGCTCGGCGACCCGATCGACAACGGCGAGGCGCTGCCCGACGATGTCGAGCGCTGGCCGATCCACCGGCCCGCCCCGAAGGCGTCCGACCTGACCCCGACCCAGGAGGTCCTGGAGACCGGGATCAAGGTCATCGACCTGCTCGCGCCGTACGCCAAAGGCGGCAAGGTCGGGCTGTTCGGTGGTGCCGGCGTCGGCAAGACCGTGTTGATCCAGGAGCTCATCCGCAACATCGCCGAGGAGCACGAGGGCCTGTCCGCCTTCGTCGGCGTCGGCGAGCGCTCGCGCGAGGGCAACGACCTCTGGCTCGAGATGAAAGAAAGCGGCGTCATCGACAAAACGATGCTCGTCTTCGGTCAGATGAACGAGCCGCCCGGAGCGCGCCTCCGCGTCGCCCTCTCCGGCCTGACGATGGCCGAGTACTACCGCGAGCAGGGCGGCCAGGACGTGCTGCTCTTCATCGACAACATCTTCCGCTTCGTCCAGGCGGGCTCCGAGGTCTCGGCGCTGCTCGGGCGCATGCCTTCGGCGGTCGGTTACCAGCCGACGCTGGAGACCGAGATGGGCGGCCTGCAGGAGCGGATCACCTCCACCGACCGCGGCTCGGTGACCTCGATCCAGGCCGTCTACGTGCCTGCGGACGACTACACCGACCCGGCCCCGGCCTCGGTGTTCGCCCACCTCAACGCGACCACCGCGCTCTCCCGGGCGATCTCCGAGAAAGGGATCTACCCGGCCGTCGACCCGCTCGACTCGACCTCGACGATCCTCAAGCCGGACGTCGTCGGCGACGAGCACTACCGCACCGCGACCGAGGTCCAGGAAGTCCTGCAGCGCTACAAAGAGCTCCAGGACATCATCGCGATCCTCGGTATCGACGAGCTCTCGGACGAGGACCGGCAGACGGTCTCCCGCGCCCGCAAGATCGAGCGCTTCCTCTCGCAGCCGTTCTTCGTCGCCGAACAGTTCACCGGTCGCTCCGGCGAGTACGTGCCGGTCTCGGAGACGGTCCGCGGCTTCCGCGAGATCCTCGACGGCCAGCACGACGACCTACCCGAGGGCGCCTTCTACATGCAGGGCGGCATCGACCAGGTCACCGAGAACGCCACCGCGAAAGCCTAGGGAGCGGAACCTTGGCGCAGGAGCACATGCTGGACGTCGAAGTCCTCACCCCGGAGGGGGAGGTCTTCAGCGGTGAAGTCCGCCAGCTCTCGACCCGCACCGAGGTCGGCGAAATCGGCGTCCTCGCCAATCACGCCCCGGTGCTCGGGGCCCTGCGGCCGACCACGCTGCGCCTGAAAGTCTCCGACTCGGAGACGAAGAGCTGGGCGCAGTCGCACGGCTGGCTGCAGGTCTACGCCAACACCGCCCGGGTGCTGGTCGAGGAAGTCGTGGCGCCGGAGGATCTCGACGCCGGGGCGCTCAAAGAAGAGCTCTCCGACGCCGAACGTCGCCTCTCGGAGTCCGATCCCGATTCCGCCGAGGCGGCGCGTGCCCTCAAAGACAAGCAACGCGCGGAGGCTTTTCTCAACATCGCGCAGAGATGAGTCGAGCCCTGGGGGGCCGACTGGCGGAGGCTTTGCGTCGGCGGGGATGCCGGACTCGCCTCGGCGGAAATGCAATCCGGTCATCGCGCGC
>MKSH01000030.1:59315-60543 GCA_001898095.1 Solirubrobacterales bacterium 70-9
CGGCATCCCCGCCACTTCGAGGCCTCGTCTGGGTGACGCCGAGGCTCGCAGGGCGAGCGATGCTGCGGCCCGAGGTTGGTAGCTGCGCGAAGCGAGAGAAGGCTTCGGGACTCGGACGTCCTCTCGATGGGGCTGCGATGCCCGTCGTAAGTCGAGACTGCGACGATCCAGCGGACTGCGCCCGAGAAGGGGTCCGGTCATCTCGTGGAGGAATGTCGCGAAGCGGCGGAAATGCAATCCGGTCATCGCGCGCCATAGGCGCGCTCAAATACCCGGCGGCGCGACCGCAGGTCGCCCGCCCCAATTCCGGAACGAGATGACCGGACCCCTTCCCCCGCAAACCCCATGAACCCTTCCCAATCCGAGCTATTAAGCCTCGCCAAGCGCCTCATCGCATACGAAACCTGCGATGACCGAAGCATTGTCGAGTGCGCGGGTTTTGTGGAAGCGTGGCTCGAGGCGAGAGATATCGAGGCGTCCCGCGACGAGGTGCGTGGACTGCCGGTGGTGAAGGCGGAAGTCGGCCCGGCGGAGGCGCCGACGATCGTGCTGGAGGGCCACATCGACGTGGTCCCGGCGCACCCGGAGCAGTTCGAGCCGCGGCTGGAGGGGGATCGGCTCTACGGGCGGGGCGCCTACGACATGAAGGGGGCGATCGCGGCGATGATGGTGGTCACCGCGGCGCTGCGCGACCAGGATCGGGTACGGGTGCGCCTCGGGATCGTCGGCGACGAGGAGTCGGAGGAGGGCGAGGACCGCGGCTGCGATTCGCTGGTCGACAACGGCTTCACCGGGGACTTCGCGATCACCGGCGAGCCGACCGACCTGCACATCGGGGTGGAGGCGAAGGGAGTCCTCGCTCTGCGCCTCGAGGTGGGGGGTACTGCGGCCCACGGCGCGACCCCCTGGCTCGGCGACAACGCCGTCCTCAACGCGATCGACGTTTTTCGGAGTATCGAGTCGCTACCGTTTGCGCGACAGAGTTCGGAGCTGTTCGACCGCCCATCGATCAATCTGGGGCGGATTTGGGGCGGCGACGCTCTGAACAAGGTGCCCGACCGATGCGTGATCGACGTCGACATCCGCTACCTGCCCGGCCAGGACCCCGACGCCTTGCTGGCCGCGGTGCGAGCGCTGCCCGGCGTCACGGCGACGCCGCTGCTGGTGCGGCCGCCGGCGACCGTCGATCGCCACTCGCCCTTCGTCCGTGGGCTGCGCGAGGCGGCGG
>MKSH01000031.1:0-4948 GCA_001898095.1 Solirubrobacterales bacterium 70-9
CGGACCAGGACTCGCCCTCGGGGAGCTGGCGCTCGAGGCGGTCGAAGGAGCCGAGGCGGCCGCCGAGGTTGTCCATCATGTGGACGAGGACGGCCTCGCGGGTCGCGGGGGTGACCGGGGACCCGTGCTCGAGCGACCCGTGGTGGCTGAGGATGATGTGGAGCACGCACTGGGCGAGGTGCGGGTCGAAGCCGGGGATGTCCTCGATCGCGCGCCGCACCGTGTAGTAGCCGAGCGGGATCTCGCCCTGGAGGCGGCCGGCGTCGGTGAGGTCGATCGACAGCGGGTCGTCGTTGTAGGCGATCAGCTTGCCGATGTCGTGGAAGAGCGCACCGGTCACCGCGATTTCGCGGTCGACGCCGGGGAAGAAGTTGGCCGCCGCCGAGACCGCCTGGGCGACCGAGAGCGTGTGCTCGAGCAGGCCGTGCCGGTAGGCCTGGTGGTAGGTCTTCGCGGCCGGGGCGTCGCGGAAGCGCGCCCAGGTCTCCGCCCCGGGGGCGAAGAAGAGGTCGAGCAGCTCGCGCAGCTCACGGTTCTGCACCGTCTCCAGCAGGTCGCGCAGGTCGGCCTCCAGCCGCTCGGCCGACACCTCGGAGGGGACGGCGAGATCGTTCAGCTCGTACTCGTCCGCCGCGGCGGCGCGCAGCTCGGTGATCTTGATCTTCGACCCCCACCGTTCGGAGGTCTCGAAGATGCCGCTGACGTGGACCGGGGAGCCGGTCGTGCAGAGCGCGTAGCGGACCTCGGCGTCGTCCCAGCAGACCGCCTCGGTGGTGCCGCTGGCGTCGCCGACGGTCATCCGCAGCCACGGCTCGCCGTTGCGCTTGCGCCGCAGCTCGCGCCCGCGGACCGCGTAGACGCCGCGCACCCGCTGCCCGTCCTCGAGGTCGCGGATCGCGATCCGTGCCGCCTCGGTGACCGGCTCCATCGGCACCTCGGCGATCGGCTCGGGCTCGATCGGGGCGAAGGCGGGCTCGCTCGGCATCAGGCTTTCCATCTGCGTCTGTTCGCTCATCTCCCGACCCAAGGTAGGGCCGGCTCCGGACGGCTTTTGTCACCAATCGAGGGCCGAAAAGTCCCGCAAAGAGCGCTTTTTCTCACTCGAGGACGAAGGTCCTCCCCAGGTTCTGCCGATAGACCAGATCGGGGCTCTCGACGAGCGATTCGGCGATCTCGAGCCACCGCCCGGCCCGCTCCGCCGTGTCCACGGTTTCGACGATCAGCGGCACGTCCCGCCGCAGCGCCAGCACCCGGTCCCCGTGCGGAGCGACCTCGCCGCGAAAGCCCCAAACACCGCGCAAAGCGGTTGCGCCCCGCGCGCCTTCGCGCCGCAGCGCGTGGATGAACTCGAGGTACAGGGGGTGGTGCTCGCACTGCGCCGCCTCGGAGGTGAGGAGGACGACGCGGGTGTGGAGCTTTCCTCGGACTATGACCGAGTTTCCCTCCACGGTCTCGAAGGTGACGAGGTTGGCGAGCGGCCCGAGCTCCGCCAGCGCCGCCGTCACCGGCCCGCGCTCGCCGACCGCGACCGTCAGCGCCGGGACGTCGCGATTCCCGGCGACGAACCGAGCGCGCCGCCGCTCGCCATCGAGGATCCCGTCGACCCCGAGCAACACGGTCGCCGAATCCGCACCGTGCCGGTAAAGGGCATCGACGGCCCGCAGGTGCGGCGACCCCGCCCCTGTCCTCGGTCCCCAAAGGGTCGCCCGCACCACGTCCTCCTCAGGCGCGACCACGAGTCCCACCTCCTCGAGCACCAACAACCCCTCGGCGGCGATCGAACGCACCTCCTCCGCCAGCGCCTCGACCTTCCCCGTCTCCCCCACCGCGACCGCCACCAGCGGCGTGTCTTCCGACAGGGACAGGAGCCGCTCGGTCCGCACGAGCTGCTTCGCCCCGAACCCCTCGACGCCCCGCAGCAGCGCCGCCGCCCGGACCCCGTGGCGGGCGCAGGCGTCCATCACCGCGGCGTCGAGCGGGCCGTCGCCGTCCCGGTCGCGCTCGCCGAAGTGGAAGCGCATCTGCAGCGCGCCGCTCACAGCAGGCCGCCGATCCAGTGGCCGAGGGCGACCGCAACGAGGCCCGCGACCAGGGAGCCGGCGATGTTGGCCCAGAGGACGCGGGCGTCGCCGTCCTCGCCGGCGCGGTGGGACTCCAGCATCCAGGTCGAGAACGTCGTGTAGGTGCCGACCCCCCCGCCGGCAAGGATCGTGTACGCGGTGCCGCTGAGCGCGGCGCCGGCGAAGACGCCGAGGACGACCGCGCCGCTGAGGTTCACGGCGAGCGTGCCGATCGGGAAGTCGTCGCCGAGCCACGGCGCGCTCAGCCGCGTCGCCACCGTCGAGTCGACGAGGAAGCGCGCGATCGCCATCGCGCCGCCAAGCGCCCCGACCGCCACCCAAGCGAGCGGCGTCACCAGTCCCACCCCGTGCGTTCGCAGTTCTCCGTACCCAGAACGGGAAAGTGCGAACTCATCGGAGGACCCTTGCTCGGCGGGTTGCCACCGTGCCGAGGTGGACGCAGGCGAAGCCGCCGGCGATCGTCGCCGCGGCGTAGGCGATCGCCAGCGGCAGGTAGCCGCCTTCGAGCATCTTGAAGAGCTCCAGCTGCAGGGTCGAGAAGGTGGTCAGGGCGCCGCAGACGCCGGTGCCGAGGAAGGGGCGCCGGTAGGTCGAGGGCGGCAGGCGCTCGCCGAGTCGGGTGACGAACCAGCCGAGCAGGGCGGCGCCGACCATGTTCACCGCGAAGGTCGCCCAGGGCCAGGAGTCGACGCCGTGCGGGAGTGCCTCGGAGAGACCGACCCGGGCCAGCGCGCCGATCACGCCTCCCGCGTAGATCGCTGCCAACTCGCGGCGATCGAATCGTCTCTGTCTCATTTCCGCACAGCCTCCTACGCGTCTTGGTCGACGTCGGTAGGAGCCATCAACGGTCGCGCCGCGGTTATGGAGCGAGCCCCATCGCTCGGAACAGGAGGCGAACCTTAGCCGAGGTCGAAGGTGTTGCGGAAGAAACGACTTGAGGAGGATCAGATGTTGCGGGCGATCGGAAAGCGGCTCACCTACGCGAACGTGATCGCGTCCCTGGCGCTGTTCTTTGCGCTGGGCGGCGGAGTCGTCTGGGCGGCGTCACACAAGGCGAACCAGATCGGCACCGGGAAGCTGAAGCAGAACGCGGTGACCGCGGGCAAGATCAAGGCCAACGCGGTGACCACGGCGAAAATCCGCGAAAACGCGGTGACCAACGCGAAGATCCGCGAAGGGGCGGTGAACTTCGGCAAGATCGCTACGGGCACCAACGTGATCGCCTCCGCGACCGCCTCCTCGATCGCCGTCGACGGCCCGACCGCGGTGCCGGTCAGCTTCAGCGGCCCGCTCACCTTCACCCCCGCCGCGGGCAGCGCCTACATGATGAGCATCGAAGCGCGCAGCACCAACCTCGCGCGCTCCGGCACCGAACCGTGCCGGGTCACGGTCATCCCGCTCGTCAACGGCGCCGAATGGAACGGCGGCTCGCCGCTCGTCCTCAGCGCCTTCGAGCCGACCGGCGAAGCTCCCACGGGCACCATCCCCGGGGCGGGCCTGACCAGCCCGATCGGCCTCCTCGCCACCGGCCAGACGCAGACGATCGGCGCCAAGCTGATCGGCGGCCCGCGCTGCTCGTCCTCCTCGCAGGCGAGCGTCGCGGTGGCGATCACCCAGCTCAAATAGCGCGCTGCACCCCGGCCCGGCGGGCGCTCCCGCCGGGCCGGCAGGGGCGCCCCGCCCGGCCGACGAGCCCACTTCACTAATGTTCCGTAAGTGGACCGCATCGTCGCCTGGCATTTCACCGACCCGGGGTGCCCCTGGGCCTACTCTTCGCGCCCCGCGGTGGCGCGGCTGCGTTGGCGCTTCGGCGACCAGCTCGACTGGCGCCTGGTCCTGATCGGCCTCAGCGAGAGCGGCGAGCGCTACGAAGAACGCGGCTACACCGCGGGCCGCATGGCCGCGGGCTGGGGCAAGTTCCAGGAGCGCTTCGGGATGCCCTTCGCCTCGGCGGTGAAGCAGGGCGTCGCCGGCACCTCGCGCGCCTGCCGCGCGACGATCGCCGCCCGCGAGGAGTCCCCCGCCCTCGGCTACGCCGCCCTGCGCGCGATCCAGGTCATGCAGTTCACGACCGCCGACCGGATGGACGACGACGCGGCGCTCCTCCGCGCCCTCGAGGGCGTCGAGGGCCTCGACGCGGCGGCCGCGGTCGGGCGCATCGACGACCCGGCGATCGTCTCGATCTACGAGGAGGACAAAGCGCGCGCCCGCACCGCCGACGGCCGCCCGACCCACGTCCAGAACCGCCACGCCGAAACCGACGGCCCGGTCCGCTACACCGCCCCCTCGGTGGTCTTCGAGACCGACGAGCGCTGGCTCGAGGTCGGTGGCTTCCAGCCCTTCGAGTCCTACGACACGGCGCTCGCCAACCTCGATCCCTCGCTGGAGCGCCGCCCTGCCCCGGAGCGCGCCGCCGAAGCCGTCCTCGCCTACCCGATCGGCCTCACCACCGCCGAGGTCGCCGCGATCATGCGCGGCTCCGACCTCGACGACGCCGACATCCCCGCCACCCGACACGAACTGATCGGCTCCGTCCACGACGGCGAGCTGACCGTCGCGCCCACCGGCACCGACGCGATCTGGCGCCCGGCCGCCTAGAGCGTTCGCACTTCCGGCCGCTATCCGGCCATTTCTGCGAACTCACCCGGTGGGAAGGGACGGCAAGGGACGCGGCCCTCTCGGAGGCGGCCCGGGCAGGCTGTGGCCGCCTCCGAGAGGGCCGGGTCTGTGGGGAGTGAGTGGGTGCGGGTCCCGTGCGGGTCCCGCCGAGGAGACGGGCGCAAGGCGTCGGGAAGAGGCGCGGGAGATGCCTGGAACGCCGCGAAGCGCGCGCGGTGCGTGCGGGCGCCTGCGAGATCCCGGATGGC
>MKSH01000031.1:5051-15659 GCA_001898095.1 Solirubrobacterales bacterium 70-9
AGGGCTCCCGACCCCGCGCCCCGCACGAACCCCCGCAGATCCTCCGCACCCGGGCGTCTCGGAGGCAAGCGGGCAGCCTGCCCGGGCCGCCTCCGAGACGCCCGGGGCCCCCGTCCCCGGCCGCAGGGGCACGAAGCCCGGCGTCCCCCGCCGCAGGGCAAGAAAGCTCACTCCGTCGGCAGCCCGAACTCGGCGCGGCGGTCGACGGGGACGAGGTCGAGGAACTCGGGGTGGTCGGCGATGTACTGGGCGACGAACCAGCAGAAGGGGATCACCTCGAGGGACTCGTCGCGGGCGTCGTGGAGGGCGCGGTCGATCATCCGGCCCGCGTGGCCCTGGCCTTTGTGGGCGTCGACGGTTTCGGTGTGGGTGAAGGAGACGATGCCGGGCTGCTTGACGTAGTCGGCGACCGCGATCGTCTCGCCGTCGAGGTTGGTCTCGTAGCGCGACTGCTCCTTGTCGTCGACGATCGTCATCCGAGCCACTCCGCCACCTGGGCGCCGCCGCGCAGGCCGGAAAGGTCGCCTTCGTCGCGCATCCGCGTCGCCACCGCGGCCATCGCCTCGATCGTCGCCCAGGCGAGCGAGCCGCCGACGCTGATCCGACGGGCGCCGGCGGCGGCGATCTCCGCCACCGTCAGCGAGGGGCGGGCCAGCACGTTGACCGGCAGGCCCACCGCGTCGACCACGGCGCGGATCTCCGCGGCGCTCGCCAGGCCGGGCGCGTAGAGGACGTCGGCGCCCGCCGCCTCGTAGGCCCGCAGGCGCGCGATCGTGTCCTCGAGGTCGGGGTTGCCGCGGATGTGGTTCTCCGCCCGCGCGGTCAGGGTGAACCGGAACGGCAGCGCCCGCGCCGCCGCGGCGGCCGCCGCGATCCGCTCCGCCGCCGCGCCGACCTCGTAGATCCCGGTCTCGGCGTCCCAGTCCTCGATCGAGCCGCCGACCGCGCCTACCGACGCCGCCACCTCGATCGCCCGCGCGGCGTGCTCCGCCGTCGGCCCGTAACCGTTCTCCAGGTCGACCGAGATCGGCAGGTCGCTCGCCGCCGCCAGGCCCTGCACGTGCTCGGCGAGCTCGTCCAGGGTCACCGCGCCGTCGGCCCGCCCGAGGGTGAAGGCGAAGGCGCTCGAACTGGTCGCCAGCGCCTCGAACCCGAGTGCCTCCAGCACCCGCGCGCTGCCGCCGTCCCAGGGGTTCGGGATCAGGAAGCAGCCGCGCTCGTGCAGGGCGGCGAAGCGACGGCCGAGCTCTTCCTGCGTCGGACTCGTGCTCATACGAGGACGGTAGCTCAGCCGCGGTAGAGGGTCCGGCCGCCGAGGAGTTCGGTCACGGTGACGAGACGGAAGCCGCGGCGCTGAAGGCCTTCGACGATGCCGGGAAGGGCCTGGACGGTCTCGGGGTGGTCGCCGCCGTCGTGGAGGAGGACGATCGAGCCCGGCTTCGCCTGGCGGACCACCTTCCTGCGGATCGCCCCCACGCCCGGGTGGGTGTCGTCTTCGGAGTCGAGGGTCCAGAAGACGGTCTGCAGGCCGTTGGCCAGCGCCGCTCGCTTCACCCGCCGGTCGAGTTCGCCGTAGGGCGGGCGGAAGAGGCAGGGCTCGAAGCCGGTCGCGGCGCGGATCGCTTCGTTCGTCGCGCGCAGCTCCGCCGGGCCCGGGTCGACCGGGTGGTGGAAGGAGTGGTTGCCGATCTCGTCGCCCGCGGCGAGGATCTGGCGCATCAGCGCTTCGTGGCCGCGGACGTGCCGGCCCTCCTCGAAGAAGGTCGCGCGGGCGCCGAGGCGGACCAGCGTTTCGAGGATCGGCGGAGTCTGGGTGCCGCTCGGCCCGTCGTCGAAGGTCAGCGCCACCTCCATCCCGTCCTTCGGCCCGCGCCGGGCGATCTCCTGCGGCGTCGAGGTGCAGCCGAACGCTTCGGTTTCGCTCGCCCCGACCACGGTGCCGCCGTCGGACCCGGCCCGGGCGCTCGCCGCGCCGAGGAGGGCGAGGGCGATGCCGATCAGCAGCGCCGCGCGGAGCGCCCGCGCGCCGCCCACCGAGGCCGGCATCTACACCAGCTCGGCCATCTGCTCGCGCAGGGTGCCGATCAGCTGGGGAGCTTCGCGGGCGCGCGGGATGAGGGTGTGGTCGACCAGCATCGCGTCGGCGACCAGGCGGACGCTGACCCCATGGTCGGGACGCCCGCCGAGGTCGACCGCGATCGCGTCGCCGGCGCCGAGCTCGCCCTCCTCGATGATCTTCAGGTAGGCGCCCGGCCGCGAGGCGCGGGCGAAGGTGCGCAGGAACCCCGGGTCCCCCATCCGCAGGCCGAGCTTGAAGCAGGGCAGCCGCGGTTGGACCACCTCGAGCACGGTCGTCCCGACCCGCCAACGCTCGCCGAGCACGGCGCCGGAGACGTCGATCCCCTCGGTGGTCAGGTTCTCGCCGAGGGCGCCCGCGCCGAGCTCCCGTCCCAGCTCCTCCTCCCACAGCCGCGTCTCCTCGATCGCGTACGCGTACACCGCCTTGTCGGGCCCGCCGTGGACGCTGAGGTCGGCCTGCCGGTCGCCGTCGAGGTTCACCCCGCGCACCTGCACCCGTCCCTCGACCGGGTACTTCCAGATCGCCGTCTTCACCACCCGCTGCCCGGTGTGGACGAGTTTCGGCAGGCCGACGTTGACGCTGAGCAGGCGGCCGAGCTGCTCCTGGGTCGCCGTCGTCGCCTCCATCCCGGAGACGGTAGCTCAGGCGACCAACGTGCTCGCGGCGCGCAGCTCGCGCGAGTCGCGCTTGGCGCGGTAGAGCTCCTCGTCGGCGGCGGCGATCGCCCGGTCGAGCGATTCGCCCCGCCGCCAGACCACGACGCCGACGCTCCAGTCGACCGGCGAGGCGAGCCGCAGCCGGTTCAACGCGTCCTCGGCGCCGCGCCGGCCGGCGCCGACCAGCGCCAGCGCGAACTCGTCGCCACCGAAGCGGGCCAGCACCTCGGAGCCGCGCAGCTCCGCCCGCCAGTCGCGGCCCAGTTCGACCAGCAGCTCGTCCCCCGCCGCGTGCCCGAGCCGGTCGTTGATCTGCTTGAAGCCGTCGAGGTCGATCAGCGCGATCGAGACCGGCAGTTCGTTGCGGTCGGCGACCGAGCGCATCCGCTCCGCCGCGGCGACGAAGCCGGAGCGGTTCAGGAGGCCGGTGAGCGCGTCGGTGACCAGCTGCGCGCGCAGCCGCGTGTTGAGCCGGGCGAGCGCCTCGGTCGCCAGCACCGAGGAGCCCGCGACCATCGCCCAGGCGGTGAACATCCCCGGCAGCCCGCTGAGGTAGAGGGAGACCCCGGAGGCGACCACGACCACCGCCGCCTGCAGCCGCGCCGCCCGCTGCTCGAAGAACTGGCCCGCGTAGATGCCGATCCAGATGTAGGCGAAGCTGTTCAGCGCGCCGCCGTAGTCGGTGGTGCAGTTGGCGACCAGGACCGAGTTGATCAACGTGCCGAAGATCGCCGTCGCCTGCAGCCCGCGGGTCGAGAGCCGGCCGCCGAAACGCAGCAAGGCGAACGAGGCGCAGAGGAGGAACCCGCCGAGCACCGTCGCCAAGGTCGTCGGCGCGGTTTTCGAGATCGGGAAGGCGGCCGCGAACAGGCACATCGCCCCGCCGACGCCGTAGATCAGCCCCAGCGCCCAGACCGGCGCGGGCAGGCGCCGCAGCCAACGCTCCAGGCGTCGCTTCATGTCCGTGGCGGGCTGTTTAGGCCGATCTACCGTCACTACAAGAGGATCGGCGTCTCCCGAGCCTCACTTAAGCAGTTGCAGAGCGAATTCCATGACCCGTGCCTGCTTCTCGGCCGGCAGGCGGTCCGGATACAACAATGCGTGCAGACTGACCCCGTCGATGACCGCGCCGAGCAGCTCGATCACGTCCTCCATGTCGTGGTCGGCGGCGATCGATCCCTCGTCTTTCGCCTTCTGGACCAGTTCCCGGAGCAGCCCCCGCAGCGTCTCCGACTCCTGCCGCTGGATCTCGTGCAGGGCCTCGTTGCGCAGCGCCCGCGCCCAGAAGCTCATCTCGATCCGCGTCTCCAGATCGCGCTGCTCGTCCAGCGGCAGGTTGTCGAGGAGGATCCCCTTCAGCGCGTCCTCGGCGACCGGCGTCGCCACCTCGGCGTCGTAGCGTTTGCGGATCCGGGTGTGGGACAGCCGCAGCGCGTGCGCCAGCAGGTCGTCCTTGTTCTCGAAGTAGTGCGCCAACACCCCTGAGGAGTAACCCGACTCGCGGGCGATTTCGCGGATCGTCACCTCGTCGATGCCGCGCGCGGCGATCACCCTCCAGGCGGCGAGGACGAGCTCTTCCCGACGAGCGTCGTGGTCGACTTTCTTAGGCATCGCGGCGGATTCTCGCAGTCGGCCCAGCGGTCAGGCGATCGATCTTGTCCATTCCTACGTCCCTTTCCTTTCCCTACATGTGTTGAAGGTGCGCGGTCGGCAGCAGCCGGCGGCCGGCGTAGATGGCCGGGAACGCCGCCACCGGGACGGCGATGGCGAAGACGACGCCGAGGCGCCAGCCGCCCGCCTCGACCAGCGGCCCGGCCAGGGCGGCGCTGGCGCTGACCCCGACCATCACCGCGAGCAGCGCCCAGGTGAACGTTTCAGTACCGGTCCCCGGCGGCATCGTCAGCTCGGCGGCGCGGCTGCGCAGGGTGATCAGCGGTGCCGCGAAGCTGCCCGCGGGGAGGGCGAGGAAGACCAGGGCGAGTGAACTCGGCGCCAGCAGCAGGGGCGCGATCACCAGCGGCTGCAGGGCGGCAAGCCGCAGGCTGGCCTGGCGGAGGTTGCCGAGCCGCGCGCCGACGACCCCGTAGATCAGCGCGCCGAGCATCGAGCCGAGCGAGATCGCCGCGGCGAAGAGGCCGCCGAGGGAGGTCGAGCCGTGGGCGGCGCCGAAGGCCGGCAGGGCGACGTCGAGGGCGCCGAAGCTGGCGCCGATCGGCAGGCCGAGAAAGATGACGAAGCGGATCGCGGGCGAGGCGAGGGCGCCGGCGCGGGTGTGGTGTTCGGGGTGGGCGGGCTCCTCCGCGTGGACCGCGGGGACGAGCAGGAACCAGGCGGTGCCGAGGACGACGAAGACGGCGGCGACGAAGAGCGGCGCCGCCGGGCTGACCGTGGCGCTGAGCAGCCCGGTGAGGAGCGGCCCGACGACGAAGACGAGCTCGATCAGGATCGAGTCGAGGAGGTAGGCGTGGGTGAGGTCGCGGCGCGGGACCAGCGCCGGCCAGATGCCGCGGACGACGCCGCTGATCGGCGGCACCGTGGCCCCGGCGACGACCGCGGCAAGCGTCAGCGGGACGGTCGGAGCGCCGCCGTTGCCGATCGCGACGATCGCGCAGAAGGCGACCGCGCAGACCGCGGCGGCCGGGGCGAGCACCGGGATCGGCCCGCGGCGGTCGACCTGGCGACCGAGCAGTGGCCCGGCCAGGGCGAAGGCGAGTGCGTAGAAGCCGGTGACCACGCCGGCGACGCCGAAGGACCCGGTCTGGACGTGGACGAAGATGACGAGCGCGACGCCGCCCATCCCGAAGGGCATGCGCCCGACCACCGAGGCGGCGGCGAGGGTTCGCACCTGGGGTGCGGTCAGAACCCGTGCCCACGGGCCGCGACCGCTGTCGGGAGTCGTGGATTCGGAGTACATGGGTTTGTTTGCTCGGACGCCCGTTCTAGATTACCTTGAGACCCCTATGAGCAGCGCCTCCCACCATCCCTTCCGGTTCGGAGTCGAGATGATGGAGCCCTTCGCCGGGATGACCTGGGCGGAGTCGGCGCGCGAGCTGGAGGCGCTCGGCTACTCGACCCTGTTCGCGCCCGACCACTTCGACGAGGGGTTCGGGCCGCTCACCGCGATGGCTGCGGCGGCCGCCGCGACCACCGAACTGACCGTCGCCACCGCGGTCTTCGCCGCCGACTTCCGCCACCCGGCGGTGCTCGCGCGGGAGCTCGCCTCGATCGACGTCCTCTCCGAAGGTCGGCTCGAGGTCGGCCTCGGCGCCGGCTACCAGGTGGACGACTACCGCTCCTCCGGCATCGCGATGGACCCGCCGAAGGTCCGCGTCGACAGGCTGATCGAGTACGTCGCCGTGCTGCGCGGGCTCTTCGCCGCGGGCCCGTTCACCTACAAGGGCGAGCACTTCCAGATCGACGCGCTCGACGGTACCCCCCATCCCTTCACCCCCGGCGGCCCGCCGATCTTCGTCGCCGGCGGCGGCCCGCGGATGCTGCGCTTCGCCGCGCGATGTGCCGACATCGTCGGCGTCAACCCGGCGCTACCGACCTCCGAGCGCCGTGCCGAGGCGCGCCGCGACGGCGTCGCCGCCCGGGTCGACGAGAAGTTCGCCCTGATCCGCGAGGCGGCCGGCGAACGCTACGGCGAACTGGAGCTCCACGGCTGGCTGCAGGCGGCGGTGATCACCGACGACGGCCGCGCCGCGGCCACCGAGATCGGCGCTGCCCTCGGCGCCCTCGACGCCGACGACGTCCTCGAGTCCCCCTTCGTCCTCGTCGGCAGCGTCGCCGAGATCGCCGCCCGCCTGCTCGAGCGCCGCGACCGCTGGGGCTACAGCTACTACACGGTCCAACAGCCCGCGGCGCGGGAGTTCGCGGCGGTCCTGGCAGCGCTCGAGTAGGGACGGGCGGGGGACGCGGCGGCGTCGCCCGGGCGGGCGGGGAGCGGCGGAGCGGCGGAGGGTGCGGGTGCCTGCGGGTCCCGGCGGGGAGAAGCGCGGAAGGCGCGCGCGGGACGCGAGGATCTCCGCGGAGCCGTGCGGAACTCCACGTTCCCTAAGAACCCCTTTCAGAAAGAGGATCGCGGCGGCGAGTATCGAATCCATAACGCGTAAACCCGAGAAGGGAGAGCGCGATGGCCTTACCGTTGGTCCCCGACGAGCTGTGGGAGGCGATGGAGCCGCTGATCCCGGAGGTGAAGCGCCGCTACCGCCATCCGGGTCGCAAGCGGATCCCTGATCGGCAGGTGCTGGCGGGCATCCTCTTCGTCTTGAAGACCGGCATCCCGTGGGAGGACCTGCCCCAGGAGATGGGCTGCGGCTCGGGGGTCACCTGCTGGCGGCGCCTGGACGAGTGGCAGCGCCAGGGCGTCTGGCAGCGGCTGCATGAAGTGCTCCTGGCGAAGCTGAACGCAGCCGATCAGATCAACTGGGAGAGGGCCGCGGTCGACTCCTCTCATGTGCGGGCCTTCGGGGGGGCGGGTCCACCGGCCCGAGCCCGGTGGACCGCCGAAAGCCCGGCTCCAAGCACCACCTGATCACCTGCGGGGCCGGTAACCCGCTGGCCGCCGAGACGACCGCCGCCAACGTCAACGACGTCACCCGCTTCGTGCCCTTGGTCGACGCCGTCCCGCCGATCAAAGGCCGCCGTGGGCGCCCCCGTCGAAGACCGAGAGAGGTCTACGGCGATCGCGCCTATCACTCACGCAAGTCCCGCCGCGAACTGCGTGATCGCCGGGTCAAGGTCAGGGTCGCCAGACCCGGCGACCCCCACGGCTCCGGCCTCGGCCGCAAGCGCTGGGTGGTGGAGCGGACGCTCTCCTGGCTTCACCAACACCGCCGCCTGCGAGTTCGCTACGAGCGTCGGGACGACATCCACGAAGCGCTGCTCACGATCGGCTGCTGCCTGATCTGCATCAAGCAGCTTCAGGGGGTGGAGTCATTTTGAAAGGCGCTCTAAGGAGGTTCCAAGGCCCTGAGTGAGTTGAGCACACCAGGGTGTGCTCAACTCACTCAGGGCATCCCGGCCTCGGGAACAGGTCCCGACGGGGAGACGGGTGCAAGGCGTCGGGAGGAGGCGCGGGAGACGCCGGGGACGTCACGAGGCGCGCGTGCTCCGCGGAGGTCCCTGCGAGGCCCCTGACGCGCTGCGTGGATCGACCCTGCCGGGGCAAGGTCGATGCACGCAGCGGGTCCTCGACGGCGCTGAGGCGCGCAGAACTCTCAAGGAACGTCACGTCCCCGCTCCCGATCCCCCGCGTCTCCCCCGATCCACACCGATCCCCCGCAGGTCCTCCGCACCCGGGCGTCTCGGAGGCGGCCACAGCCTGCCCGGGTCGCCTCCGAGACGCCCGGGCCTCCCGTCCCCCGGCCGCAGGGGCAAGAGCCCTCGCCCGTCCCCGCCGCAGGGGCGTCGAAGCCCGCCCGTCCCCCGGCCTCCCGGGGCTCGAACAGCCCGCCGCCCGCAGCTTCGCCACGGTCCTCGCCGCCCTCGCCGACTGCGTTCGCAGTCGCGGGGTCAGCTCGCGGCGATGCGCATCCGCGGGTCGGGATGCGGATGGGCGGCGAGGAGGGCCTGGGTGTATTCGTGCTCGGGGTGGGCGAAGACGGTATGGGTCGGGCCGGTCTCGACGATGCGGCCGTACTGCATCACCGCGATCCGGTCGGCGACCTCGGCGATCACCGCCAGCTGGTGGGAGATGAAGAGGATCGCGACGCCGAGCTCCTCGCGCAGGTCGAGGAAGAGGTTCAGGAGCTGCGCCTGCACCGACACGTCGAGGGCGGAGACGGCCTCGTCGGCGATGATCAGCTCCGGGTCGACGGCGAGCGCGCGCGCGATCGAGACCCGCTGGCGCTGCCCGCCGGAGAGTTCGCGCGGCTTGCGCGAGGCGATCCGGTCGGTCAGCTGGACCAGGCCGAGCAGCCGCGAGACGAAGGCCTGCTCGTTCTCCGCGCCCGGCCGGTCATGCACCTTGCCCGCTTCGTGCAGCGCCGCGCCGATCGTCATCCGCGGGTTCAGCGAGGCATAGGGGTCCTGGAAGACCATCTGCATCCGCCGTCGCAGCTCGCGCAGCTCGGCGCCCTTGTGGGCGCGGATGTCGACGCCGTCGACGCGGACCGCGCCGCCGTCGGGCTCGATCAGCCGGATCAGGCAGCGGGCGAGCGTCGTCTTGCCCGAGCCCGAGCCACCGGCGATGCCGAGGATCTCACTGCGGTTGAGGGTGAAGCTGACGTCGTCGACGGCGCGGTGCGGGGCCACCTCCTTGCGGGCGATCCGCTCGGCGAGCCCCCGGCGCAGGCCGAATTCCTTCACCAGCGAGTCGACCTCGAGCAGGTGCGCCTTCTCGCTGCCGAGGCTCTCCGGGGCGGCCTCGCTCACGCTTCGATCCTCTCCGCGTCGGCGGCAGCACCGCCCCGTCCCGTGGTCCGCGCGCCGGTCCCCGCGAAGGGGCGCACCGGGCAGGCCGAGTGATGGTCGGGACCGACCGGCATCAGCTTCATCGGAACCTGGTCGCAGCCGGGCTGGACGTGCTCGCAGCGCGGGGCGAAGACGCAGCCGGGGATCACCTCGCTGAGCTCCGGCGGGTGCCCGGCCAGCGCCGCGCGGCGTTTCACGTTGCCGGCCGAGTCGAGCTCCGGCACCGAGTTCAGCAACGCCCGCGTATAGGGGTGTTCGGGTTCGTGGTAGATCGTCTCCACCGGGCCGGTCTCGACGATGTGGCCGCCGTACATCACCGCCACCCGGTCGCAGGCCTGGGCGATCACGCCGAAGTCATGGGACACCAGCAGCATCGCCATCCCCTCCTCGGCGCGCATGGTGCCGAGCAGTTCCAGGATCTGCGCCTGGGTGGTGACGTCGAGCGCCGTGGTCGGCTCGTCGGCGAGCATCAGCCGCGGGCTGGAGGCGGTCGAGATCGCAATCATCACCCGCTGGCACATGCCGCCGGAGAGCTCGTGCGGGTAGGCGCGGTAGCGGCGCTCGGGGTCCTCGATCCCGACCCGGTCGAGCAGCGCGATCGCCTCCGCCTTCGCCGCCTTGCTCGACCTCCCGCGGTTGACCCTCAAGGTTTCGGCGATCTGCGCGCCGACCCGCAACACCGGGTTCAACGAGCCGAAGGGATTCTGGTAGATCATCCCGACCGAGTGGGCGCGGAAGTCCCGCAGCTGCCCCCGACCCATCGCCATCACGTCCTGCCCGTCGAAGCGGACCGTGCCCGCCGAGATCGAGCCGGGCTCGGGGACCATCCGCATCACCGCGCGGCAGGTGAGGCTCTTGCCGGAGCCGGACTCGCCGACCAGACCGACGACCTCGCCCTCGTCGAGGGCCAGGTCGACGCCCTTCACCGCGACCAGCGGCCCCTCCTCGCCGGGGAACTCGATCCGCAGGGCCTCGATCTCGAGCAGGCTAGACATAGATTTCGCGCTCCTCTCCCGGCGCGAAGAACCAGATATGCACGCTTGGTCGTTCCGCGCTCATCGTCCCCCCCGCTCGAGGCCGCGGTCGGAGATGCCCTCGCCGACCAGACCGATGCCGACGCCGAGCATCACCAGCACCAGGCCGGGCAGGGTCGAGATCCACCAGGCGCTCAGCAGGTAGGCCTGGCCGTTGGCGATGATCGAGCCGAGCTCGGCGGTCGGCGGCTGCACGCCGAAGCCGAGGTAGGAGAGGCCGGCGAGCAGGATCAGGTTGCCGATCAGGTCGATGGTCGAGTAGACGAGGCAGGGGCGGGCGACGTTGGGCAGGCCGTGCTTGAAGATCGCCCGCCATTTGCTGTAGCCGAGCGCGGTGGTGGCCAGCATGTAGGGCTGCTCGCGCACGATCAGCATTTCGGCCCGCGCCAATCGCGCGTATAACGCCCAGGCGGCGAGCGGC
>MKSH01000031.1:16165-20669 GCA_001898095.1 Solirubrobacterales bacterium 70-9
CATCGTGAGGCCGGAAGCGAGCAGCGTGGCCAGCTGGCGGGTGAGCAGGCTCAGTTCGGCCGCAGGGATGCCGCGTGACCAGGGCGGCGCCGCGCGCTCCCGGTTGCGAACACGCTCGACGCGCTCCGGATACAAGCCCCGGGTGCGCAACTGGGTGCGGGCCTGACGCGGTGAATCCGCCTGCACCAGGCCGGACCTGGGATGACCGGCGGCGTCGAGTGCCCGGTAACGGAACGCCTCCATGGTGCTACCGCTCGCGGGTGACGCGCAGCACTTCCTCCAGGCTCACCGTGCCTTCGGCGGCCAGTCGCATGCCGTCGTCGCGCAGCGAACCCATGCCATGCGCGCCGGCGTGTTCGCGCAGCGTCTGCTCGTCCACCCGGTCGTGGATGAGCCTGCGCAGCTCGTCATCGACCGTGAGCCATTCGTAGATGCCGGTACGGCCCTTGTAGCCGGAGCGGTTGCACGCAGGGCAACCGACCGCCGCATGGAAATTGCCCGGTGCAGACGCCAGACCGAGGCTGCGCAACTGCACGGCATCGGCTGCCAGTGGCGCACGACATTCCACGCAGAGCTTGCGCACCAGGCGCTGGGCGCCGATGCCGATCAGGCTGGACGCAAGCAGAAAGGGCTCGACGCCCATGTCGACCAGCCTGGTGACGGCGCTCACCGCGTCGTTCGTATGCAGCGTGGTGAGCACCAGATGCCCGGTGAGGCTGGCCTGGATCGCGATCTGCGCACTCTCCAGGTCGCGGATTTCGCCGATCATGATCACGTCCGGGTCCTGGCGAAGGATGGTGCGCAGGGCACGCGCGAAGCTCATGTCGACGCGGCTGTTGGTCTGCGTCTGGTTGATGCCGTCGAGGTCGTACTCGATCGGATCCTCGACGGTCATGATGTTGAGCGCCTTGGGATCCAGCCGCGACAGCGCGGCATACAGCGTGGTGGTCTTGCCGGAACCCGTGGGGCCGGTCACCAGGATGATGCCGTGCGGCTCGCGGATCAGCGCGTCCACTTGCGCGAGGGTGGGCGGGTCCATGCCCAGCCGGGACAGTTCGAGCCGGCCGGCCTGCTTGTCCAGCAGGCGCAGCACGACACGCTCGCCGTGGCCGGTCGGGATCGTCGACACCCGCACGTCGATCGGCTTGCCGGCGGCGCGCAGCGCGATGCGGCCGTCCTGCGGCAGGCGTTTCTCGGCGATATCGAGCTGCGCCATGATCTTCACGCGCGACACGATGGCCGTATGCAGCGCGCGTGCGGGCTCGATCAGATCGCGCAACGTACCGTCGATGCGCAGCCGAACCACCGAGCGCGACTCGAACGGTTCGATGTGGATGTCCGAAGCGCCTTCGCGCAACGCCTGGGTCAGCAAGGCGTTGATCAGGCGGATCAGCGGCGCGTCGTTCTGGCTGTCCAGCAGGTCCTCGACGCGCGGTATTTCCTGCAGCAACCGGGACAGATCCATGTCTTGTGCGAGGTCGTCCGCCAGCGCAGCCGCGCCTTCGTCGGCGCCGTTGTACAAGGTGGCGATGCGCTCGTCGAACTCGCCTGTGCCGACGCGCTGCGCACGAATGGGCACGCCGAGTGCGCGGCGCAGCTCGGCCAGCGCGCCAGCCGACGCGCCATGGCGCACGACGACTTCGGCGACACCGTCGCCAAGTCCGGTGACGGCGATGCCGTTGACCTTGGCGAAGGCATACGGCACGGGCGGCTTCGTCAGCATCCCGCGATCACCGCCGATTGTCCTGGCCGGCCGATGCCGGCGGCAGGGGTGGCAACAGTGGCGAAGGATCGTTGCCGCGCACTGCGCCCCGAGTCGGCTCGGCGTGGATCTGCTGACCACGGATGTAGTCGTAGCGTTCGCCGGTCAAGGCACCCGCCCCCTGCGCATCACGCAGGACGGTCGGGCGCAGGAATACCATCAGATTGGTCTTGGTACGCGAGTGGTTGTTGTAGCGGAACAGGCCGCCGAGCAACGGCAGACTGCCCAGCAGCGGAACCTTGGCTACGCCGCCGTTGACGGAATCCTGCATCAGCCCGCCGAGCACGATGATCTGTCCGTCGTCGACCAGAACAGTCGACTCGATCGAGCGCGTGTTGGTGATGACCCCGGCGGGATTGGCGGTGTCGGCAATGCTCGAAACCTCCTGGTAGATCTGCAGGCGCACGACTCCGCCTTCGGATATCTGCGGGCGAATCCTCAGGGTCAGCCCGACATCCTTGCGCTCGATGGTCTGGAACGGCGACGGCGTGGTTGCCGCACCCGAAACTGCGTACTGGCCGGTGATGAACGGGACGTTCTGGCCAACCACGATCTTCGCCTCCTCGTTGTCGAGGGTGAGCAGGGTCGGCGTCGACAGGATGTTGGCGTTGCTGTCCGTTTCCAGTGCACGCGCGAGCAGGCCGAGGTTGAGGACCTGAACGCCACCCACCGTCACGCTGCCGTGCACCGTGCCGATGTTCAGCCCGGGGCCGGCACTGGCCGGGTTCTGCGCGATGCCGATGATGTTCCGCCCCGCCCCGCCGAAGTTGGTGCCGCCGAACACTTGCGTACCCGACTCGCCGATGCCGCCGAGGTCCTGCCACTGGATGCCGAACTCGCCGGCCTTGTTCGCCGTAAGCTCGACCACGAGCGCCTCGACATAGACCTGCAGCCGCCGCGCATCGAGTTTTTCCACCACCGCGCGCAGGTTGTTGTAAACCGCATCGGGCGCCGTGATGATGATCGAGTTGGTGGCGGCGTCCGCCTGGATGATGCCTGGCACGGTTGCAGCTTGCGGCATGGCGTCTCCCGTCGCCGGCATGCCGCCGCCGCCCGATGCCGCCTGCGCGCCGCCGCCGATGGCAACACCGGCAGTCGCATTCGGCGGCACCGCCTCGGCTGGCGCCGCCGCGCCGGATACCTGTCCCGGCGATGATGCGCTGCCGGAGTAGATGCCGCGCAAGGTCTCCGCCAGCTGCACGGCCTCGGCGTTCTTCAGGTAGACGACGTGAACGTTGCCGGCGGCACTGGTCGGGGAGTCGAGCAGTGCGGCGAATTTCCGGACCTGGGCAAGTCGCGCCGGATCGGCCGCGCGCACCAGCAGGCTGTTGGAGCGGGCATCGGCGATGACTGCCACGCGCTGGGTCGGGTCCGTTCCCTGCAGCGTCTGCAACGCCTGCGGCGCTGCCGCAAACAGATTGTTGATGGTCCGCGCTGCGTCCAGCGCGGAAGCATGCTGCAGGACAATCATCGTCGCGCCGGCCTCGTCCGGCTGGTCGACGGCGGCAATGATGCCCGCCAGCCGTTCGAGGTTGCCGGCGTAGTCGGTGATGACCAGCGAGTTGCTGTCCTGCAGCGCGGTGATGGTGTTGTTCGGCGCCACCAGGGGACGCAGCGTAGGCACCAGTTGCACCGCCGACTGATGCGCCAGGGCAAACACCCGCGTCTGCAGTCCGTCGCTGCCGGGGTGTCGGCTCGACTGGACGTTGCTGTGCTGCTTGGCGTCCGCCTCCGGCAGGATCTTGACCAGGCCGTGGTCCTCCACCGCCGCGAAACCTTGCAGGCGCAAGGCCGACAGGAATACCTCGTACACGGTATCCCGTGCCACCGGCCGCGCCGAGATGATGTTGACGGTGCCCTTGACGCGCGGATCAAGCACGAAATTCTTGCCGGTGACTTCCGCCATCGCCTTCACCACACCCTCGATGTCCGCATCGACGAAATTGAGCGTGACGGTCTTGACCGGCGCCGGACTTTCCGCCGCCTGTGCCATCGCGCGCGACGCCGGAACGTACGCGCAGGACAAGGCCACGGCCACGATGGCCGCTTGCAGCGTGTGCTGGTTCATGGCTGCCCGCAGGGGGAAGTTGACCCATGGCGTTTCATCGGGAAGTGCTCGTGGTGGTGGCAGGGGTCCGGGAGGGGCGTGGCCAGGCCAGCGTTTCGCGCGATCCGTTGCGCTGCAGGATCACCTGCTGGGGAAGTACCTTCTCGAGCCGGATGCCCGGCGCGAGATACTCGCCGGCACGGGCCAGTCGGGTTTTCTTCGCATCGAGTTGCAGCAGCGCGTAGCCGGCGCCCTGCGGCTCGGCAGCCATGACGCCCAGCAGCCTGATCGCCAGCCCGGACGGCACCTCGGCCTGCGCATCGCCGGGCAGCCGGCCAAACAGGTTGCCGGCAGCAGCGAGGCGATCGGCCGGCCCGGAAATCTCCATGGCCCGCGGCAGCGGTGCCGGCGCGCACCACGCCCAGGTCCAGTAGGCCAGCACGAGACCGAGCAACGACAGCGCGCCGGCTTTCGATGCAGCGCCGAGCGCCGTTCGCGCAAGATTCGATCGTCCGGACAACATGCCTTTGTTCCCTCTGCCTGCACGGGTTGGATGGTCGCGGGGACAACAGGGTTCCCATGTCGATGGCCCGCCGGAAACTCATGGCCGCGCGCCGGCGGGTGCGCCGCCGAGCGGCGGGCCGAGTTGCAGGTCGAAATCGCCGTTGTCGCGCTCGACGGCAATCAGCCGCAAC
>MKSH01000031.1:20678-23794 GCA_001898095.1 Solirubrobacterales bacterium 70-9
AGTTGCGGGCGCTGCTGCGCATCGACCCGCGCGGTGGCGGAAAACGTCGCGGGGCCGCCGCCGCGCCAGGACCCGCCGCCGTCGAGATGGAGCGGCCCGCTGCCGGTACGCAATGTCGCCTTCAACAATCCCGCATTGCCGTGGACACGAAGTTCGTAGGTGCCGAGCGGTGCGACCCGGGTCAGGGCGGAACCGGCATCCTTCCACGTAATGACAGCATCGGCCGAAACGGTGTGGCCGGAACGCGAGAACTGCGTGACATGGAGGGCGAGATCGCCGCGCGGGCCGAGCGGCGCCATGCGAGGCACGGCGAGGCCAAGCGCACTGGCCGGCAAGGAGAAGTCGACGCTTGATACCTCGATACCGTGCGCCGAGATGCGCACGGGGAAGCCCCGGTCGGCGTGGTCGATGGCGACCTCGAAGTCGAGGCGCCCGCGCCACAGGGCCCGCGGTTGCAGCGTCCAGGAAAGATCCTTGCCGACGCCGCCCGACCCGGCACCATCGCGGATCTCCAGCCGCCCGCTGCCGGACCACAGGCTGCCGTGCGCCTGCGCAAGACGCAGCTTCCCGGCGCTGGCGCGCCGCAGGCCCGCATCGAGCAGCGTGGCTGGCGCCAGCACGACCAGAAACGCCGCATAGGCCGCCATCGCCACGCAGGCGCTGGCAACCGGTTCCCGCCATGTCGGTCGGCGCGTCATCGACCGGGGCGCTCCAGGGTGACGGTCACGCCCACCTGGCCGGGCGCGGAACCGGATTCGATCCGCACTGCGACGGGGCGCAGCTGCTGCGCGCGCATGGTGTCTGCCCAACCCAGCCAGTCGGCGAACGCCACATTGGCGAATACCAGCTTCACGTGGCGCGCATCCGGCAGCTCGATGCTCGCCAGCGAACGGGTCAGTCCGCTGGCGTCGACTTGGCGCTGCACCAGCTGGCGCAGGTCCGTCGTGGACGCAGGCAGCGGTGGCATCGCGCGCAGGCGCACGATCTCGTCCGCCTGCCCGCTCTGACGCATCGCGTCTGCACGCAGCTGGGCGACCGCCGGCAGCAGCCGCAAGCGCGCCTGTGTCGTCGCGTGCAGCAGCCACGCATACGCCACCAGCCCAAGGCAGATCGCCACGACGGCAACCAGCCCACGTTCCCGCGGGGATCGGGCCGCCCACAGTCGGTTCAAGGCATGCTTCATGGCGACCTCAGGGTCAGCGTGACGGTGCCGCGCCCGGCACGACGCGCCTCCTGCGGCGCGTCGACATCCAACCCGGCCTGCGCCAGGCGAGCCTCGACGCGACGCATGAGCGCGCCGTCCGCAGCGGCGAACTCCAGCACCATGCGTCCGTCCTCATACGACAGCGCGCGCAGCTCCGCGGCCGGCACCTCCGCCAACGCTGCTGCCACCTTGCCGAGCATGGCCGGGAAATCGCCGGCATCCGGCTGGTTCGCGGCGCGCCGTGCCTGGGCCAGTTGCCGCCGCATCTGCAATGCCGGGTCGGCCACCGCGACGGCGTCGGGGAACAGCGCGCGGAAGCGCGCCTCCATCTGCTGGCGAAGCTCATGCTGTTCGCTCGCCAGCCGCACGCGATCGACCAGCAAGGCTGCCGAATGCAGCAGCAGCGCCGCGAGCAGAATCCAGCCGATGTGTCGCCAGCGTGCGAGCATGGCGACGGACGGGCGCCAGTGCCCGCGTTCCTGATCGATCCGGATGCCGGCCAACGCCGGCGCCATGCGCCAATCCGGTTCCGATGCGAACCGGACGCTGACGCCCAGGCCCTGCTGCCATGCCTCCGGATCGGGCCGCGCCGCCGGCGTCGTCACATGCAGCGCGATCGACGCGGGTACGGCATCGCGCGCCCGCGCCTGCTCAAGCAGCAACTGCAGCACCAGTGGCGGCGTCTGCCGATCGCCGCAATCGGTGGCGGCGCCCTCGAGTTCGCCGATGCGCACATAGCCTTCCTGCCCGCTCCAGGCAAGACTCCACTCCCCTTGCTGCATCGGCAACATCAGCGTCTCGCAATACACGACGTCGACGCGGATACCGACCGCGCCAAGCGCGTCGCGCCAGCCTTGCAGCCGCTGCCGGTCGACCACTGCGAGCACGTCGTCGTCCCCGACCCGCCCCAGCATGCTCACCTGGTTGGCGTCCGGGTCGGATGCCAGTTGTTCCTCGGCTGCATAGGCCAGCAACGCCGCGGACCTGCGCCTGCCCACTCGAGGCAATCGCGTTCGGGTGATCAAGACCTGGCTGGCGGCAAGCACCAGTTCGACCCGCGATGCCGTGTTCGGCAACTGTGCCAGTGCCCCACTTCCGGAATGCACACCGGCGTGCTCGTCCAGCAGCACCCATCGGCATGACGTGGGCGCCGCCGACAGCGGACAGAATATGCGCAGCAGGCTCATCGGAGCTTCCGCCATACGACGCCGGGCCAGCGCGCCGCGTCCGTCCGCGCCAACAGCAGCTGGCTGCGGGCCTGCGTCTTGCCGTAAGTCACCCGCAGCGTGACCAGGAAATAATCGCTGCCGACGCGGATGTCCTGCCCGGGTACCGTGGCGTCCTTGCCGAGCTGGCCAAGGAAATCGGCGTTGTTGCGATAGAAAGTTCCGTTGCGGCGGGCGACCAGTGCCCGCGCCGAATCCAGATCCAGTCCGTCGACCACGGCAGCGAGAACCTCGGCGGACGCCGTGTTCACGTTGAGTGCGGTCGCCGCCGGCAGCGCCGTCACGAAAGGTGCGAGGCGCGCACGGACACTGGCGTCGAAGCCACGTACAAGACCCAGTTCGTCCAGATCGACGAGCGGCCGGTTGGCGGCGAGACGAGGGTGGCCGAGCCCGCGGTAGTACGCATCCTCCGCCCCGCCGGCGGGCTGCGCCACGCTGTCGGCATCGACCCAGTCGGCGAGTGCATCGGCCAGCTCCGCCGGCAAGCCGAGGATGGCCAGCAGGCGCTGGAAACGCGCGTACTGCGTGACATCGAGTTTGCCGTTCCGGACCAGGTTGTCGAGATTGAACCGGCCTTGCTGGTCCTCGATGTGGCCGGCCAGTTCGCCGTTCTCGAACGGGATCGGCGGCAGGCGCAGCGCCCACGGTTCTCCGGCGTGGTCGACGTCGCCGCTGGCTCGACGGTC
>MKSH01000031.1:23827-30299 GCA_001898095.1 Solirubrobacterales bacterium 70-9
GCGACCACGTGCTCAGCGCGACCAGCATGGCCGTTGCCGCCACTGCAGCCACGGCCATGATCGCCATCGCCATCAGCAAGGCCGCACCGCGCTGCCCGGCGTTCATGAGCGCAGCGCGAACACGCGCACCACGGTTTCGCCCGAACCGAGCACCACTTGCATGCGTACGGCCAGCGGCAGCGGGGGGTCGGCCGGCGTCGTCGGCCACGTATTGTTCCAGGTCAACGCGGGGCCGAGATATTGCAGGCTCAGGCGGGTCACGTCATCGAGTACCACGTAGCGGGTCGGCGGCGTGGTTGCGGCAAGGTCGAGCCCCGGCCAGATCCACAATTCGATCTGGTGCGCACCGTTCACTCCGTAGCCGATGCGCCGCGGTACGTCGACGCCGTCCGTCCCGGCGAACCGAGTGAACTCCAGCAGTGGCGCCTGTGCTGCATCGGGCCGACCAAGCCACGCTGGCGAGGTGCCGGCATCGCTGCGCACCGGGCGCGGCGCGGCCAGCCGTACATCGCGCGCAAAGCGGACGAAGAACGACTCCGCCTGCCGCCATTGCGCGGATTCCGCCTGAATGCGGTCGCGCGACGCCATGACCACGCCAAGTCCGCGATAGGCCATCAGCGTGAGCAGCGACAGAACGAGCAGCGCCGACAGCAGCTCGATCAAGGTGAATCCGGGGGCAGCGCGAAACCGGTGGGCGTTCATCGGCCGCTCTCCGAGGGATCCACGACAAAACCCGTGGAATGC
The DNA here is from genome assembly GCA_001898095.1 of Solirubrobacterales bacterium 70-9. Classification (GTDB taxonomy): domain Bacteria; phylum Actinomycetota; class Thermoleophilia; order Solirubrobacterales; family 70-9; genus VAYN01. The sequence continues at coordinate 24,572 of MKSH01000031.1, forward strand.
GCAAGGAAGTGCGCTGGCTGCGCCGGCACGAAGACGAAGACGTCGACGCGATGGAATGCCGCATTCGGCGTCGCGGATACTTCCTCGCGCCAGCCGAGTTCAAGATTGCCCTGGCGCCGCACACCGGTTCGCACGCCGACCGGCAACCAGTCGCCGCGTGCACGATGCTCGGCGAGGCGATCGGCCGCGACCCACCCGGCCAGCAGTCGCCCACGCAGTTCGTCGGCATGGCTGACGCCCTGCGTGGCCACGCGCAGCGCGGCAAGCAGCGACACCGCGACGATCGTCATGGCGACCAGCACTTCGACCAGCGTGAATCCCGGCGCGTCATTGCGCTGCCATGTCGCCATAGGTCTTCCCCTGCCCGGGTGCGATGCGCAAGTCGCCGACCGGAGAGGCCGCGATGCCGTAATGGTCGGTACCGAGCGCCAGGTCCATCGAAAACGCCGACATCGAGCCGTCGGACGGAAACTGCAGACGCATGGTCGCCTGCGCCGCGGCGGCTTCGTTGCGCAGCTGCGATATCAGCATGCCGTGCGGCAGGCTGCGCGCACGCAACACATCGTCGTCACGGATCTCGGACCACCCGTCATCGCCACCCTGGCGCCAGAAGCGGTAGTGGCTGCCGTCGGACGTCCACACGATGGCGGCGCCGGAGATGCGCGCTTCCTGGGCGGCAAGCTCCAGCAGCTGCGCGAGTCGCTCGGCCTCGACCCGCAACAGGTCGCGATCGCCCGGTTGCATCCGTGCCCCGATGGTTCCCGCCAGGATGCCCATGATCAGCACCACGACCAGCATCTCCAGCAGCGTGAAGCCGCGTTTGCCCAGGCGGACGATCGCTTCATGCACGGCACGGGTTTCCGTCACAGCGTCCACGAACCGATGTCGGCATCGTTGCCCTCGCCGCCGGGTGCACCGTCGGCCCCCAAACCGTAGACATCCACCTCCCCGTGCAGGCCCGGGTTCAGGTACTGGTAGGGATGGCCCCAGGGGTCTTTCGGCAGGCGCCCGACGTACCCCTCGGGCTTCCAGTTCGACGGGATCGGCCCGGAGTCAGGCCGGGACACCAGCGCCTGCAGTCCCTGTTCGGTGGTCGGGTAGCGCCGGTTGTCCAGACGGTAGAGCTGCAGGGCCTGCATCAGGCTGGCGATGTCCTGCCGCGATGCGGTCACGCGCGCCTCGTCCGGCCGGCTCATCACCTTCGGCACGACCAGCGCAGCGAGGATGCCGAGGATCACCACGACCACCATCAGTTCAAGCAGGGTGAAACCGCGTTGGGACGAAACACGTGTCGGCATGGTGGCGCCACCTCGGATGTGCAGAGAGCTTGCGGCTCGGATGTCCGGCCGCACTGCGCGTGCGCACGGCGGCAAGGCAAGACGGCTCCAGCACAGGCGCGACGCGTTCGGCGGGCACATCGGCCCGAAGATGCGCTGAAGTCTCCGTTGTGATGCAAGCAGCGGCCCGCAGGTTCCGCATGACGCGCATGCGCATCGTCGGTGCGGCAGGCAAACCCGTTCGCCGATCGCAATGCCTCTTTCGTCGTCCCGTGCGTCGACGGGAACCTTCTTCGTGCCGCTGCGTCGGTTGGTGAGCGGGGACTGGTTCCCCGGCGTCGACGCGATGCAATGCGGGTACCGCGCAGCGATGGACCTGCGCGGATTCGTCGATACGCAGAGACAGTTTCATGGTGCCGGCCGATGCGGGCGGCATGGGTTGCTGCGGCCGCTGGAAACCGCTGCGCGGAGTGTTTTTGTCCTGACTGGGTGCATCCAATGAAGAGGGAATGCAGATGAGCAGATTCATGCACAAGAAATGGTTGCCGACGGCGCTGCCTGTCGCACTTGTCGTCGGCCTCACCGGATGCGGCGGCTCCAGTCCCCACGGCCAGGCGGCCACGCCGCCTCCGGTCCCGGCCCCGACCGTGGTGTCCACCACCCCGGCCAATGCCGCGACGGGCGTGCTGAACACGGCGGAAGTCAGCGCCACGTTCGACCAGGCGATCGACCCGGCAACGCTGAAGAACGCCACCTTCAACGTGAACTGCCCGGCCGGCGCGGCTGCCTTCGGGTCCGTCACCTACGATGCGGCGACGAGGAAAGCCACGTTCGTGCGCATCACCGAATCGCCGACCAACCCGCCGCAGTCCGAGGTGGCCGAACCCATGGCGGCGAACGTCACCTGCACCGCGACCATCACGACCGGCGTCAAGGGCACCAACGGCGCCGCGTTGGCGACGAATTACGTGTGGACATTCTCGACCGTGACCGACACGGCGTTCCTGGACCAGGGCAAGCAGATCTTCCGCTTCGACACGTTCGGCGACGAGACGACGTGGACCGACACACTGCACATGAACGACGTCATCGCTGCAGCCGTCGATCCGAAGACGGCGTTGGCCGTCGGCCTGAAAGTGGACGCGGAGGCGCTTCCTCCGTCCGTCGTGGCAGGCATCCAGGACGGCAGCATCAGCCTGACCAGTCCCGACACCACGCTTGCGCTGATCAGCCTCGATGCGGTGGTGGGCATCAAGGGCACCGTGGAAACCGTCAACGGCAAGAGCACGCTGACCCGCGTCGGAATCACCTGTGCGTTGTGCCATTCCACGGTCGACAACTCGTTTGCGCCGGGTATCGGCAAGCGCCTGGATGGCTGGCCCAATCGCGACCTCAATCCCGGGCTGATCATCTCGCTGTCGCCGGCGCTGACCCAGGCGCAAAAGGCCGTCTACAGTTCGTGGGGGCCGGGCATGTACGACCCCCGCTACAACATCGATGGCATCAACGGTCCGCAGGTGATCTCGCCGGCCTTCGGCCTGCAGGGCATCCACAAGATCATCGCGACCGGCGATGGCGACGATCTGGCTTACTGGAACCGGTATGTCGCCGTCACGCAGATGGGCGGGCACGGCAACTTCACCGATGCGCGCGTCGGCACGGGCATCAACATCACCAACGGCACCGACGACCTGGTCACCGCCAAGCTGCCCGCGCTGCAGGCATATCAGCTGTCGATCGCGGCGCCACCCGCACCGGCCGGCAGCTTCGACGCCGCGGCCGCAGCGCGCGGCAAGGTCCTTTTCGAGGGCAAGGCAGGATGCATCACCTGCCACAGCGGCCCCGAGTTCACCGACGCCAACGAACGCCTGCACCCGGCAAGCGACGTGGCAAGCGAACCCGAGGCCCCCGGAGTGCCGAGCTACGCATCGCGCACGGCGACCAAGCAGTACCGCACGGCACCGCTGAAGGGTGTCTGGCAGCATCCACCGTACTTCCACAACGGCTCGGCGGCCACGCTCGACGACGTCGTGGCGAAATACAACGCGAAGCAGGCGCTCGGCCTGAGCAGCGCGGAGGTCGCCGACGTCGCGCAGTACGTGAAGTCGCTGTAGCTCGTGCGGGAGCGCCCGACCGGACGAATGCGACACGATCCGCAGGGCGCGACCCGGCAGTTCAAGCCGGCTCCGCGGCGCGGTTTGGCCAGATACCCGAGGACATCCCCCGACGCCGCCGGGGGATGCCCGCTTCAGGCAATCCCGATCGCCATTCGGGCAAGGCAAGCCGGCGGTGGCCCGTCGGCGCCCTGCACCGGCGTGATGCCGATGGCGGATCGCACCGGCATCTGGCGACCAAGCAGCGGCAACCGGGCCACGGAGGAGCTAATCGCCCTCGCCGGAAGCTGGTTCCGCCGAGAGCCACGCCATCACGACGGCGGTCATGCACGCGCAGCGCACGCCGAGAAACGGAAAACTGTCGGCCAGCATGTTGCCGAGCGTGGTGCCCAGCGACTTGCGCAGCAGCCGGCGCGCGCGGTGCAGCCGGGTCTTCACGGTCTGCGGCTTGATGGCCAGTCGAGCAGCGGTTTCCTCGACGCTGCTCGCTTCGATCTCGCGCAACCTGAAGACGGTGCGATAGGGCTCGGGCAGCTCGTCGATCGCATCCCGCAGCAGGAGACGGATCTCTGCGCGGGCAGCGAACGACACCGGATCGCCACCATGGCGCCCAAGCCCGGATCGGCTGACCCAGAAAGGATCCGGCGACGACATGTCGACGTGCTCAAGCCCGACCGTCGCGCGCCGCCTGCGCAAGCGGCTGCGCGCCTCGTTGAGCAGGATGCTGATCAGCCAGGTTCGCAGGGGCGCATCGCCGCGGAACGTGTCGAATTTGTCATAGGCCCTGGCGAAAGCTTCCTGCACGATGTCCTCGGCTTCGGTCTCCTCCTTGAGCACGCCGCGCGCGATCCGGTACAAGTGCGGGCCGAAGCGCTGCATGATGTACCGGAACGCTTCATGGTCACCATGCGTCACAAGCAGGACCAGCGCGGCGTCGTTCAGCGCGGCGTAGTCGATCCGCGTGACATCCGCGGACGAAGATGAGGACCCTTGCATGGCTATTTGGATGCAGATGCGGCTTGCGGGTTCCGGCATCGACCGGCGGCCGGCATCGGCGCTCACGAACGCGGGCCCCTGCCTGCCCGGCACGATCCGGCTACCGGCGTGCCCGACGCTCCGGGCCGCCGGGCCGGGCAGCACATGCGCCGGAATGGCCCGGGGTACGGCCCGGTGTACGCGCGCCTGCGGCAATCGCGCGACAGCGGCAGTGCGCCGCATGGACAAGCGCCATCGCCATTGCGGACAATCACGGAGATGACCGCCACGCCCGCCGCCGCGCCCCTGCTCGAAGCACGGGGCTTGAGTTTTCGTCGCCAGGACGAACCGGTGTTCGCACCGCTGGATTTCCGGTTGCACGCGGGCGAGCTGGCCTTGGTCGAGGGCGACAACGGCAGCGGCAAGACCACCTTGCTGCGCATGCTGGCCGGCCTGCTGCATGTCGGCGAAGGGGAACTGCGCTGGCGCGGCGCGCCGCTGCAGCGCGACGCCACCGCCGGCGACATCCTGTTCCTCGGCCACCAGTTGGGATTGAAGGCGGACTTCAGCCCGCGCGAGAACCTGCGCGTGGCGGCCAGCCTGCATGGCTGCCGCGAGGGCGCCAACGCTGCCTCCGTGCTGGCCCGGATCGGCCTGCGCGGCTACGAGGACGAGCCGGTGCGGCGCTTGTCCGCCGGCCAGAAGAAGCGCGCCGCGCTGGCGCGCCTGCTGCTGCTGCCGGCCACGCTGTGGCTGCTCGACGAGCCCTACGCCAACCTCGACCGCATCGGCATCGCGCTGGTCAACGAGTTGCTGGAAGGCCACACCGACGCCGGTGGCGCGGCGATGGTCACCAGCCACGGCACCGTGAGTTTCCACGGCGGCGAACCGCGACGGATTCGCATGCATGATTGAGGCCGGGAACCCCATGCGTGAACTCGCTCCCCTGCGACCGAAGGAAATCCCTTTGGGACAAGCAGAGGGAGGAGCACGACGATGAACCGGCCGGGCCTCGGCACCGCCTGCGCCGCGATGCTGCGGCGCGACCTCGCGCTCGCCTGGCGTCGCCGCGGCGACATCGCCATGCCGGTGCTGTACGCGGTGATCGTGGCCACGCTGTTTCCGTTCGCGCTGGGCCCGGAAGACACCCTGCTGCAGCGGATTGCCGGCGGGGTGGTGCTGGTCACCGTGTTGCTGGCGATGCTGCTGGCGCTGGATGCGATGTTCGCCAGCGACATCGAGGACGGTTCGCTGGAACAACTGGTGCTGTCGCCGCAGCCGCTGGCGCTGCTGCTGGGCATGAAGATCCTCGCCCACTGGCTGGCCACCGCGCTGCCGCTGATCGTGATCGCGCCGCTGCTG
>MKSH01000032.1 GCA_001898095.1 Solirubrobacterales bacterium 70-9
TCGAATGCCAGGGCTCGGTGCTGACCAACAAGTACGCCGAGGGTTATCCGGGCCGACGCTATTACGGCGGCTGCGAGAACGTCGACGTCAGCGAGCAGATCGCGATCGACCGGGCGAAGGCGCTCTTCGGCGCCCAGCACGCGAACGTCCAGCCGCACGCCGGCGCCCAGGCCAACAACGCCGTCTACCACGCGCTGCTCACCCCCGGCGACAAGATCCTCGGGCTGGAGCTCTCCCACGGCGGTCACCTCAGCCACGGGATGAAGCTGAACGTGTCGGGGCGCCTCTACGACGCCGTCGCCTACGGGGTCGATCCTGAGACCGGCCTGATCGACATGGACGAGGTCGCCCGCCTGGCTCGCGAGCAGCGGCCGCGGATGATCGTTGCCGGCTGGTCGGCCTATCCGCGCCAACTCGACTTTGCCGCCTTCCGTCGCATCGCCGACGAGGTCGAAGCGCTGCTCATGGTCGACATGGCGCACTTCGCCGGGCTCGTAGCGGCGCGGCTCCATCCCAACCCGGTGCCTTACGCCGACGTCGTCACGACCACCCTGCACAAGACCCTGAACGGACCGCGCAGCGGCATGATCCTCTGCCGCGAGGAGTGGGCGAAGAAGATCGACAGCGCCGTCTTCCCCGGCCAGCAGGGCGGACCGCTCGAGCACGTGATCGCGGCCAAGGCGGTGGCGCTGAAACTGGCCGGCGAGGCCGAGTTCCGCGAGCGCCAGCGGCGCACGATCGAGGGGGCGCAGGCCGTGGCGGCGGCGCTCGCCGGGGCGGGTGGCGGGGTCTCGGTCCTGACCGGCGGCACCGACGTCCACTTCGTCGTCGTCGACCTGCGCGAGTCGCCGCTCGACGGCAAGGAAGGGGAGGACCGGCTCCACTCGATCGGCGTCACCGTCAACCGCAACACGGTGCCCTTCGACCCGCGCCCGCCGATGGTCTCCTCCGGCCTGCGGATCGGCACCTCGGCGCTGGCCACGCGCGGCCTCGAGCTGGCCGACTTCGAACGGCTCGGCGGCGTGATCGCGAGCGCGCTCGGCCCCGACTTCGAGGCGAACCGCGCCGAACTCGTCGCCGAGGTCGCCGAGATCGCCCGCCGCTACCCGCTTTACGGCTACCTCGACGGAGGTCTCGATTGAGCCGCTACACCGCCGTCACCGACGCCGACCGCGAGGCGATGCTGGCCACGATCGGCGTCGACTCGGCGGCCGATCTCTTCGACGCGGTCCCGACCGGGTTGCGCATGGATCGACCGATCGCCCTCCTCGACGGCCAGGCCGAGCAGGCCGTCTACGCGCACCTGCGCGAGCTCGCGGCGCGCAACGTCTCGACCGAGGACGAGGTGAGCTTCCTCGGCGCCGGGATGTACGACAGCTACTCGCCCGCGCTGATCGAGATGCTGATGGAGCGCTCCGAGTTCCTCACCCCGTACACGCCCTACCAGCCGGAGGTCTCGCAGGGCGGGCTGCAGGTGATGTTCGAGTACCAGACCGCGATCTCCGAGCTGACCGCGCTGCCGGTCTCCAATGCCTCCGTCTACGAGATGCCCTCGGCGCTGGCCGCCGCCGGCTACCTGGCGAAGTTGGCCAACAAGCGCTCCCGCTTCGTCGTCTCGCGCGGCGTCCACCCGCATGCCCGCGAGACGCTGCGGACGGTGGCCCGCGGCTACGGCGCCGAGGTGGTCGAGGTCGGCTTGGTCGACGGGGTGACCGACCGCGACGCCTGGTTCGCGGCGATCGACGGCGACACCGCCGCGGTCTTCCTCCAGCAGCCGAACTTCCTCGGTCAGATCGAGGACATCGCCGACCTCGCCGAGGTCGAGCCGGTGAGCGTCTGTGCCTGCGACCCGCAGACGCTCGGCATCCTTCGCCCACCGGGCGAGTGCGGGATCGAGATCGCGGTGGGGGAGGGCCAGACGCTCGGCAACCGGCTCGACTTCGGCGGCCCGTCGTTCGGCTTCTTCGCCGCCGCCGAGGAGCACCTGCGACGGATGCCGGGACGGATCGCGGGAGAGACCGTCGACGCCGACGGTGCCCGCGGCTTCGTCCTCACGCTGCAGACCCGCGAGCAGCACATCCGCCGCGAGCGGGCGACCTCCAACATCTGCACCTC
>MKSH01000033.1:0-1390 GCA_001898095.1 Solirubrobacterales bacterium 70-9
CGCCCGCGCCGGCGCCGCGCGAGCGAAAGAGTTCGTGATGACCGGCGACAGATACAGCGCCCGGACGCTCTACGAGTGGGGCGTGATCAACAAGGTCTGGCCGGACGAGGAGCTGGAGGAGCGGGCGCTGGAGCTGGCTCGCCGCCTCGCCGCCGGCCCGACGCTCGCGCACGCGGCGACGAAGCGGATGGTCGCGGCGCAGCAGGAGCGCGGCGTCGCCGGCGCCGACATCGTCATGCCCCAGATCTCCGGCTCCCTGTTCGGGACCGAGGACCTGCAGAACGCCGTCCGGACCTTCCTCCGCGAGGGCCCCGGCCACGCCGCCTTCGAGGGCCGCTAACCCTCCGCGGTGTTGATGGGCCGAAAAGCGCTGATATAGAGCGCTTATCGGCCCATCAACACGAGGTCGACGTAGCCGTCGGCGATCTCGGCGGGGGACAGGCGGCCGCGGGGGCGGTACCACTGGGCGGTGTGGTTGACCATGCCCAGGAGCGCCGAGAGTTGGAGGCGGGGATCGACCGGGGTGCCGCCGCCTTCGGCCTGGGCTCGGGCGAGCACGTCCTGGACCAGTCGCTCGAAGCGCTTGCGGCTCTCCCTCACCTCGCGCCACTGGGCGCCGTGGTCGATCAGGTGGCGCTCCTGCTGGAAGACCAGCATGTGGTCCTGGTGGTCGACCACGTTCGCGACCCAGCGGCGGACCAGGTCCCGCAGCTGCTCCCGCGCCGGCGCGTCCGTCGCCACCAGCTCTTCGGCTTCGGCCAGCAGCGGCTCCATCAGCTGGTCGCAGATCGCGATCAGCAGCTGCTCCTTACCGCTGAAGTAGTGGTAGATGCCGCCGGTCGCCACTTCCAGGGCCTCGGCCAGTTCCGGCACCGAGGTCTGGTCGTACCCGCGCCGGGCGAACACGTGGGCCGCCCGGCCGATCACCTCGGCGCGGCGGGCGTCCCAGCGGGCGCGGGTGGTCGGCGTCTCGGGTCGGGCCATCGCTGGATCGTAGAGGCCGAGTTCCGGGATTGCTCGAACGGTCATTCAAACTTTGAACGATCTTTCGGTATGCTGCCGGAATGATCTTCGACCTCGATGACGACACCAAGCTGCTCCAGGACACCGTCCGCGAATTCGCCGTGGAGGAGGTCGCGCCGGTCGCCGAGGAGCTCGACCGGACCAAGTCCTTCCCCTACGAGCTGGTCGCCAAGATGGGTGAGCTGGGCTGGATGGGGATCCCCTTCCCGGAGTCGGTCGGCGGCGCCAGCGGCACCTCGCTGCAGTACGAGGTCGCGGTCGAGGAGCTGACCCGGATCGACTCCTCCGTCGCGATCACCCTCTGCGCCCACACCTCGCTCGGCACCCAGCCGATCTACCTGTTCGGCTCGGGCGAGCAGAAAGAACG
>MKSH01000033.1:1452-2690 GCA_001898095.1 Solirubrobacterales bacterium 70-9
CCGGCACCGAGATCTCCGGCCACGTCGCGATCACCGCCCGCACCGGCCCCGACGAGATCTCCAACCTGATCGTCGAGAACGGCACCCCCGGCTACACCCAGGAGGCGCCCTACCGCAAGATGGGCTGGAACGCCTCCGACACGCGGCCGCTCGCCTTCGACGGCTGCCGGGTCCCGGCCGAGAACCTGCTCGGGCCGCGCGGCCAGGGCTTCAAGCAGTTCCTCCAGGTGCTGGACATCGGCCGCATCGGGGTCGCCGCGATGGGCGTCGGGCTCGCCCAGGGGGCCCTCGACGAGGCGCTCGCCTACGCCAAGGAGCGGCGCGCCTTCGGCCAGTCGATCTCCAAGTTCCAGACGATCCAGGCGAAGCTCGCCGACCTCTCGACCGAGATCGAGGCCGCCCGCCTGCTCACCCGCAAAGCCGCGGTGCTGAAGGACGAAGGGCGCAACTTCAGCCTCACCGCGGCGCAGGCGAAGCTGAAGACCGGACGGCTCGCGGTCCGCGCCGCCGAGGAGGCGGTGCAGATCCACGGCGGCTACGGCTTCATCGAGGAGTACCCGGTCTGCCGCTTCTACCGCGACGCGAAGATCCTCACGATCGGCGAGGGCACCGACGAGGTCCAGCAGATGGTGATCGCGCGCGCCCTCGGGGCCTGAGATGCCGCCTGCGGCGGTGAAGATCCGCGAGGTCGGCCCGCGCGACGGGTTCCAGAACGAGCCCGAGGTGATCGCCACCGCGGACAAGGTGCGGCTGATCGAGATGCTCGCCGGGACCGGGCTGCGGCGGCTCGAGGTGACGAGCTTCGTCCGCGCCGACGTGATCCCGCAGCTGGCCGACGCGGGGGAGGTGCTGGAGCGGGCGCGGATCCCGGAGGAGGTGTCGGTCACGGTGCTGATCCCGAACGAGCGCGGGCTCGACGCGGCGCTGGAGCACCGCGACCGGATCGACGAGGTGAACGTCTTCCTCTCCGCCTCGGAGAGCCACAACCGCCACAACGTGAACCGCTCGGTCGAGGAGTCGCTGGCCGGGTTGGAGAAGGTGCTGGGACGGGCGCGGGCCGAGGGCCTGCGCTGCGAGGGCGTGATCTCGACCAGCTTCGGCTGCCCCTACGAGGGCGACGTCGACCCGGCGCGGGTCTTCGAGATCGCCGGCCGGCTGGTCGCCGCCGGGGTGGAGGAGGTCGCCTTCGGCGACACCACCGGGATGGCGAACCCGGTCCAGGTGCGCGAGTTCTTCGA
>MKSH01000033.1:2739-3282 GCA_001898095.1 Solirubrobacterales bacterium 70-9
CAGCTTCGAGTCGAGTTTCGGCGAGCTCGGCGGCTGCCCGGTGCCCCCCGGCGCGACCGGCAACATCGCCACCGAGGACCTCGTCTCGATGCTCCACGAGATGGGGATCGAGACCGGCATCGACCTGGAGAAGCTGCTGCTGGCGGCGCGGGCGGCGCAGGACGTCCTCGGGCGGCCGCTCGGCTCGCACACGATCGTCGCCGGGCCGATCGACCACCAGCCCAGGAGCTAGCCGGTGTTCGACCGCGTCCTGATCGCGAACCGGGGCGAGATCGCGGTCCGGATCGAGCGCACGCTGGCGCGGCTCGGGGTCGAGTCGGTGGCCGCCTTCTCGGATGCCGACGCGGGCGCGCCGCACGTGCAGCGCGCCGACCTCTCGGTCCACATCGGGCCGACCCCGGCGCGCGAGTCCTACCTCGCGGTCGAGCGGGTGGTCGACGCGGCCCTCCGCAGCGGCGCCTCCGCCGTCCACCCGGGCTACGGCTTCCTCTCCGAGCGCCCCGACTTCGCCGCCGCCTGCGCCGACGCGGGCCTCGTCTTCGT
>MKSH01000033.1:3332-3910 GCA_001898095.1 Solirubrobacterales bacterium 70-9
AGCGACGCCGAGATCGTCGAGCGGGTCGGTGCGGGTGACCTGCCGCTGCTGGTGAAGGCGGCGGCGGGGGGCGGCGGCAAGGGCATGCGGCTGGTCGAGCGCCGCGAGGACCTGGCCGAGGCGCTGGGCGCGGCGCGCCGCGAGGCCGCGGCGGCGTTCGGCGACGAGCGGGTGCTGATCGAACGCTTCGTCGAGCCCTCGCGCCACCTCGAGATCCAGGTGATCGCCGATGCCCACGGCAACGCGATCCACCTCGGCGAGCGCGAATGCACGTTGCAGCGGCGCCACCAGAAGGTGATCGAGGAGTCGCCGTCGCCGGTCGTCGACGAGGCGCTGCGCGAGGCGATGGGCGCGGCGGCGGTGGCGTTGGCGCAGCAGGCCGGCTACGTGAATGCGGGGACGGTGGAGCTGATCGCGGAGAAGGACGACCCGAGCAACTTCTACTTCCTGGAGGTCAACACGCGGCTCCAGGTCGAGCACCCGGTGACCGAGGAGGTCACCGGCCTCGACCTGGTCGAGCTGCAGTTGCGGGTCGCGGCGGGGGAGGGGCTGCCGCTGGCGCAGGGGGACGTGGCACG
>MKSH01000033.1:3934-5791 GCA_001898095.1 Solirubrobacterales bacterium 70-9
GCCTACCGGGAGCCGGAGGGCGTGCGGATGGACAGCGGCATCGAGCGAGGGACGGTCGTCGGGACCGACTACGACCCGATGCTGGCGAAGGTCGTGGCGCGGGGCGAGGATCGGGACGAGGCGCTGGAGCGGCTGCGGCGGGCGCTGGGCGGGCTCGTGGTCGCCGGTCCGACGACGAACGCCGCCTATCTGCGGGCGCTGCTGGCGAGGGACGAGGTGCGGTCGGGGGACGTCGACACGGGCCTGATCGAGCGCCTCGGCGACGAGGTTGCCGCGCCCGAGCCCCCGCCGGAGCTCGCCGCGCTGGCGCTGGTCACGATGCTCGGCGAGCCGGCGGACGACGATCCCTGGTCCGACCGGCGCGGCTGGCGGATGCAGGGCCCCGCATGGATCCGGCGGACCTTGGACGGCCCCCCCTCGATCGCCGACCAAGTTGCGGTCAGGTCGGCGCTCGAGGGAGGCCCGTCAGGCGCGGCGTGGGAGTGGCAGGTCGGCGAGTCCTCCGGCGTCCTCACCTACGACGGGACGCACCCCGGCCCGGCGCCCCATGTTGACGGGCCGAAAAGCGCTGATATAGAGCGCTTTTCGGCCCGTCAACACCGGGTCTCGGTCTACGCGGATGAGGAGGCGGTCTGGGTGGTCGATCCGGACGTGGGGCCGGTGCGATTTGCGCCGGCGGCGACGGACTCGGATGCGGCGGCGGGGGGAGAGGCGTCGCTCGAGGCGCCGATGCCGGGGACCGTCGTCCAGCTCCGGGTCGAGCCTGGGGCGGTTGTCACGGCCGGCGAGACCTTGGTCGTCATGGAGTCGATGAAGATGGAGATCTCGATCCAGGCACCGCGCGACGGCACCGTCGAGACGGTCCTGGTAGCCGCCGGCGACCAGGTTGACCGCGGCGCCATCCTGATCGAGCTGGCCGAGGAGGACGCATGAACGGCAATCTGCGTTCCGCTGTTCCTTATCCCTCATATGCGGGGATAAGGAACAGCGCAAGGAGGGTGGGAGCGTGAGTCGGGTGCTGGGGACGCGGGCGGACCCGGCGAGCGAGGAGTTCGCGCGCAACGAGGCGGCGCATCGTGAGCTCTCCACCGAGCTTCACGAGCGCCTCGACCGCGCTGCGCTCGGGGGCGGCGAGAAGGCTCGGGCTCGGCACGTGGAGCGGGGGAAGCTCCTGCCGCGCGAGCGCGTCGACCAGTTGCTCGATCCGGGCAGTCCCTTCCTCGAGCTCGCACCGCTCGCCGCCGAGGATCTCTACGACGGCGCCGCGCCCGGCGCTGGGATCATCGCCGGGGTCGGCAGGGTGGAGGGGCGCGAGGTGGTCGTCGCCGCCAACGACGCCACGGTCAAAGGCGGCACCTACTACCCGATGACGGTGAAGAAGCACCTGCGGGCGCAGGAGGTGGCGCTGCAGAACCGCCTGCCCTGCATCTACCTGGTCGACTCGGGAGGCGCCTTCCTGCCGATGCAGGACGAGGTCTTCCCCGACCGCGAGCACTTCGGGCGCATCTTCTTCAACCAGGCGACGATGTCGGCGCAGAAGATCCCGCAGATCGCCGCGGTGATGGGGTCGTGCACGGCGGGCGGCGCCTACGTGCCGGCGATGAGCGACGAGACGGTGATCGTCCGCGACCAGGGGACGATCTTCCTCGGCGGGCCGCCGCTGGTGAAGGCGGCGACGGGGCAGGAGGTGACCGCGGAGGAGCTCGGCGGGGGCGCGCTGCACGCCCGCACCTCGGGCGTCGTCGACCACCTCGCCGCCGACGACGCCGACGCGCTCCGCTACGTGCGCTCGATCGTCGCCACGCTGCCGCCGCCCGGCCACGCCTGGGAGTGCGCCCCGGCGGCGCCGCCTGCGGT
>MKSH01000034.1:0-4316 GCA_001898095.1 Solirubrobacterales bacterium 70-9
GACCGACCTGCCGAGCTCCTCGAAGGCCTTCTCCTCCTGCAACGCGAGCGTCGAGGACGGCGTGCGGCTCGGCGCCGACGCGATCGGCTACACGCTCTACGTCGGCTCCCCGCGCCAGGACGAGGACCTCGCCCAGCTGCGTGGCGTGCGCGAGGAATGCGACCGCTTCGGCATGCCGCTGGTGGTCTGGTCCTACCCGCGCGGTGAAGCCGTGGCCGAAAAGGGCGGCCAGGACTCCTTCTACGCGATCGACTACGCGGCCCGCATGGCGATGGAGATGGGTGCCGACATCGTCAAGCTCAACATGCCGAAGATCAATCCGGAGAAGGACAAGGACTCGCCCGCTCCGTACAACGAACTCGAGATCACGCAGCAGGAGGCGATCAACCACTGCGTCGAGTCGGCCGGCCGGGCGCTGGTCGTCCTCTCCGGCGGCTCCAAGGCCGACGACGAGGTCGTGCTCCGCAACACCAGCGAGGTGATGGAGGCCGGCGGCAGCGGCGTCATCTTCGGCCGCAACGTCTGGCAGCGCGACTGGGACGAGGCGCTGGCGATCATCGAGCAGATCAAGGCGAGCCTGCTCGCCAACGTGCGCCGCACCCCGTAGGGACGGCGGCACCTTCACCGCCCCGACGCTTGTCGCCCAGCGGGTGACAAGCGTCGGTCGGCGAAACTAGCAGCGGCCCCAGAGACCGCGTCCGCGGCGGGCGGCGCGCTCGGCGAGGCGCTGGAAGAGCGGGGCATAACGCGTGTTCGGCGGAAACGGCAGTGGCCGGGCGAGCCCCCGCCGCACCAGCATCGCGTTGAAGAACCGCCCATCGGGCAGCCAGAGGTAGACGAGGCTGCGCCCGTAGGCATCCACCGGTTCCACCGCCACCCGGTACCGGACCCGCCCCGCGGCCCCGAGCACGTGCTTGGAGAACGCCGAGGCCCGCGGCCCGAAGCACTGCACCGGCGTATCCGGCTTCACCGTCTCCGGCGTATCGACCCCGACAATCCGGCTCGAACCGAGCCCGGCGAGGATCACCGTGTCCCCGTCGACGACGCGAACCACCCGCGCCATCCCCCTCGACCCACCCGCGGGACCATCGGCCCCCGAGCCGCTCCGCGGCAGGGACGACCAGGCGATCGCTGCGAGTGCGAGAAGCAGCAATGCCGCGCTACCGATGCTGGGACGAAGGCTCACGCCACTGATAAGGCCCGGCGCGAACCGTTCTCTCCCCTGCCTTGGCGTAGGGATGGCGCGATTCGGGGCCATGCGGCCGGGGACGGCGCACTTCGGGGCCCCCGCGGCCGGGGACGGTCCCGTCCTGGGCGTCTCGCGGCGGTCCTGGCAGGCTGTGACCGCCACGAGACGCCCGGGACGCGAGGCTCTCGGCAGGACGTGCGCAGGTCCCGCGCGCTTCCCGGGGAGAGACGTCACGCCTCCACGACGCCCCCAGGTCGATGGGCCGAAAAGCGCTGATATAGAGCGCTTTCCGGCCCATCGACATCTCGGCCGTCACGGAAGGGTCACTTCGCGACGCCTTCCCTCGGGGAACGTGGGGTTCCCGGCGTCGCCCTCACGACTCCCCGCCGTGACCCGCACGGGACCCGCGCCCTCGCCCCTCTCCGCGTGACCCGGCCCTCTCGTAGGCGGTCACAGCCTGCCCGGACCGCCTACGAGAGGGCCACGTCCCTTGGTCGTCCCTTGCCCGTCCTTTCCCGCCCCCAATCCCTCCCAAACGACCGGTTCACTACCCGTTTCGCGAAATTCGGTCGAAGTCTCTTCGGGGCCGGAAAGGGCTCTAGACTGCGAGATAGGCCGCTTCGTCAATCGACGGATCATGAGCGAAGCGTGAGCTTTGCAAGATCCTTTGCTACGGTGCCCGCGGCCCTTCGGGGTTCCATTTTATGAAGATGAAGCAAAGCATCTCGCAGTTCGAGTCGGCCTTCGAGCAGCAGGCCTCGCTCGAGCGCCGGCGCCGTGAGCAGCTCCGCCGCCGCGCTGCCAATCGGTCGCGGGCGCGCCGGATCGAGCGCACCGAACACCACAGCACGGTGCGGTTCAGCGTCCTCGCGATCTGCCTCACGGTGACCGTGGTGGTCGTCGCGATCGCCATGTTCGAGGCGCTCGCGCTCCTCATCTCGTAGCTCTGCAGGCGCCCGCCCGCCTCGTTTCAATAGACTCGCGCGCCGATGCCACGACGCTCTCTGAAGCCACAACTGAACCAGATCCGCGCCTGGGTCCATCAGGGCCGCACGGACGCTTGGATCGCCCACCAACTTGAAGTCTCCGCGACGGAGCTGCGGGAGTTCCGCAAGCAGTACGAACTCTCGCCCGACGACGAGAACGCCGGGTCGAGCGATATCGACCTGCGCGACGAGATCGAAGCGGAGATCGAAGCCGCCACCGCCGAGGAGGAGGCCGAAGAGGCCGAGTCCGCGGAGGAGGGTGACGAGGACGAGGACGAGGACGGCGAGGGCCGGCCGCGTCGCCGTCGCCGTCGCGGGCGCCGCGGAGGCCGTGGCCGCCGCAAAGAGCTGGAGGCGACCTTCGATCACGGCGAACAGGACGGCTACGGCCTCTGGCTGGACGCCTCGGTCAAGGACAACCCCGTCTACGCCGAGCACTGGGCCGGGAACCGCGACGTCACCGTGCGGATCGAGGCCGATCAGATCGTCATCCGTCGCGCCGGCTCAGGCGACGACGATTCCGACGACGACGAGTAGTCGGCGCGCCCTGCGCCGCTGCGCACGGCGCCCTACGAGCTAAGCCAGGGTCCTGCCGCCGGCGAAGTCGCCGGCACCCCTGAGGTACGCCCAGAAGGCGGCGTCGGCCAGCGCCTGGGCTTCGTCCGAGGCCGCCGGAGCGACGTCGAGGGCGATCTGCTGGGCCCAGTCGGTCCCCTGCCCATAGAGGTCGGCCAGTTCCTCGGCGGTGAAGGTCGGCCCGATCCGCCGCCGCAGCTCGAGCCGGATCGCGCTGATCACGCGGTCGGCGAGGCGCCTGCGTCTGGGGTCCTCGATCGCCGCCAATTCACGGGCACCCTCCTCCCACTGGTACAGCGCGTTGGCGAGCGGATAGGGCACGGCCCAGCAATGTAGCGGCCTGCGAGCGTCGGCAAGAAGTTCTCGATCCGAGTGATCCGATCGCGCTCCTTTTACGAAGTGGTGAGCAAAACGTTAGAAGACTCATATACATCGCCCTATCCATTCGCCTACCTGGCGATTTCCCTTTCGGCTGCCTCTCAGTTGCATTAATCCCTGTAATCGCGACGACAGATAGACACATCTCGGTATCTGAGATGAGGGAACCCTAAGTCCGCTGCCCGTGGCGAATAATGTCGCTCAGTGGTGCAGACCCCCTGGGGAGACGCCGAGACTCTGAGGCAGCGCAGACTGCCGCCCGGCCGCAGTGGCGACCGCGAGGCCGCACGCCGTGAGCAGCGCGAGCGACTGTTCGCCGCGATCGTCGCCAGCTGCGACGAAAAAGGGTATGACGCCACCTCGGTCGAGGATCTTCTGCGCACATCCGGGGTGTCCCGGGCGACCTTCTACGAGCAGTTCGACGACAAGCTCGACTGCTTCCGCGCCGCCGAGGAGGAGATGGTCGCGGCGACGATCTCCGCGGTCGCCGACGAGTTCGGCGGCGAGGGCGACGCCATCCGCCGACCGCGCGGCGCGCTCGAAGCCTTCATCCGGCTGATCGTCGCCCAGCCCGCCGCGGCACGGATGTGCCTGGTCGACGCCTACGCCGCGGGCGATAACGGGATCGAGCCGGTGCGCCGGGCGATCGACTGGATCATCCTGCTCGGCCGCGACGCCGCCGAGCAGATGCCCGACCGCGCGGCGATGCCGCCGGAGCTCCTCCGCGGGATCATCGGCGGCCTCTACCAGGTGATCTACGGGCGCCTGCTCGAGCGCCGCGAGGAGGAGCTCCCAGGGCTCATACCGGGCCTCTGGGACTGGGCGATGAGCTTTCCCTCGCCGCCCCGCCCGCTGCGCCGCCCGGGCCGGCTGATCGTCGCCCGGCCGATCTCCGCCGCGCCCCCCTTCGCCTCCTACAGCCCCGAACAGCGGATCATCCGCGGCTTCGCCGTCGCGGTCTCGAAAAAGGGCTACCCGGCGACCACGATCGCCGACATCGCCGCCGCCGCCTCGATCTCGCAGACGACCTTCTACGAACACTTCGAGGGCAAGGAGGACGCCCTCAAGGCGGCGCTCGACTCGAGCGGCGCCCAGCTGCTGGCGGCGGTCATGCCCGCGGTGCGCCGGGCCGAGGACTGGCGGGTGGCGCTGCGGGTCTGCTTCGAGGAGATGTGCGGCTTCCTCGC
>MKSH01000034.1:4324-5214 GCA_001898095.1 Solirubrobacterales bacterium 70-9
GCCGCGACCAGATCGGCAAACAGATCGTCGGCGCCCTGCTGGAGCCCGCCATGCAGGCCGGCGTCGAGGCGCCCGACCTGGCGATCGAGGCCAGCGCCGGAGCGATCTACGGAGTCCTCTTCGAGGGCGTCTGGAGGGGCAAGACGGCCGATCTGCCGCGCCTGGCGCCCTTCCTCACCTATTTCGCCCTGGCGCCCTTCGTCGGCGCCGAGGAGGCCTGTGAGGTCGCCACCGGCCGTGGCCGCACCGGCTGAAGGTTGATGGGCCGAAAAGCGCTCTATATCAGCGCTTTTCGGCCCATCGACATCAAGGCGTATTCGGGATTTCGCGCAGCGGGTCGTTCGCCGGGCCGCATTCCGGCTGCAGCGGGCCGGTGACCTTCCAGACCGTCACCTTGTCTTCGTGGAGGAGCGGTTCGACGCCGCCGGAGCCCTGCAGCCAGCGGGCCTCGGGTGAGGCGATCGGCTTCCCCGGGTGGAGGAAGTTGAGGAACGGCGAGGTGACCAGGTAGTCGAGGTCCTCGTCGTTCACCGCGGCGCGGAAGGCTTCGCAGGTGGGGATCGCGTTGTAAGCGCCGTGGGGGCCGCTTTCGCCGAGGTAGACGACGCGGTTGGAGAGATCGGGCCCGTAGAAGCCGTAGCCGGCGAAGCCCGCTGTCGTCCCGGCCAGCCCGATGCGCGAGTCGCGCACCCCGCGCGCCCAGCGGTAGGCGTCGTCGAGGTCCATGCCGGGGATCGAGGTTTCGGCGCTCAGGTTGGCGAAGCGGTGGTTCAGGTAGTGGCGCTGGATCGGGTAGCCGAGCCCGATCGCGGCGACGACGAAGGCGGCGATCGCCCCGGCGACGGCGGCGCGCGGGGCACCGTCGCGGTGGGCGAACCAGATCAAGGTCG
>MKSH01000034.1:5297-13348 GCA_001898095.1 Solirubrobacterales bacterium 70-9
GGCGCGTCGAGGAAGCGCGGCAGCGGCAGCAGGACCAGGGCCGCCAGCAGGGCCGGGATGACGTAGCGGATGTTGATCCCGAAACCGACCGGTTCGCCCTCCGCCCCGGCCGCGCCGAGCGGCGTGAAGAGGTAGGCGACCAGGGCGAAGAGGGCGGCGCCGCCGAGCCAACGGATCAGCTTGTCGCGGCCGGCGAAGATCGCCAGCAGGCAGGCGGCGACGGCGGCCGCCAGGACGAGCGGCCAGAGGGTCCCGAAGGCGTCGTGCAGGCCGGGGGCGAAGTAGTGGCGCCAGACGCTGGTGTCGGTCGCGTAGTGGGAGATGCTGAAGCCGGGGCGACCTTCCTGCAGCCGTTCCGGGTGGGGCAGGGAGATCGGGCCGAGGCCGGTCGCCTCGGGGATCGGGTTGCCGGCGACGAGCAGGTTGCGCAGGTACCAGTAGCCGCCGCCGAGGAGGCCGCCGGCGAACCACCAGCCGGCCGCCTTCCAGCGCTTCCCCAGCGGCGCGAGGACGACCACGACCAGGGTCAGCGCCGCCGCCATCGCGAAGACGGTCAGCCGCGTCCCCGCCGCCAGTCCCACGGCCAGCCCCGCCGCCGCCAGCGGCCACCCGTACAGCGCCTGCGTTCGCACTTCCGGCCGCATAGCGGAGCTTTCTGCGAACTCACCGGACGGGGGGTCGTCGCCGCGGGGGCGGGCGTTCCAGGCCTCGACCAGGATCGCGATCCCGGCGAGCAGGAGCGCCGCCGCCATCAGGTCGTTCTTCGCCGCCCCCGGCTCGCGCACCACCAGCGTGTGGCAGCCGGCCAGGATCGCCGCCGCGAGACATGAGGGGATTCCACGACCGTAGGGTCTGCCGACGCAGTAGGCGGCGAGGAAGGTAACGCCGAGCCAGCCGAAGTTGATGAAGAGGCTGAGCGTGTCCCGCCCGGTCATCAGGATCCCGACCGCGTGCAGGAGCTCCGAGTTCTGCGGGTAGAACCAGTTGACGAAGACGGTCTCGACGTGGTGCATCCCGGTGGTCGAGTGCGACTGGACGATGTCTGCCGAGAACGGCATGTGGTACCAGAGCGAGTCGAAGTTGAAGATCCCGGCATCGAGCGCGTGCTTGGCCGTCACCGCCCAGTCGAAGACGACGATCGCGATCACGACGAGAGCAACCACGGTCGCCCAGAGGCCCAGCTCCCCGCCGCGCGCCGTCCGGCCGCCGCCGGGCTGGACCGGCGCCACCCTGGCGATCAGCGCGATGAGGACGCCGAGCAGGGCGAGCGACCCCGCGTAGAGGACGCCGAAGGTGCCGAGAAACTCGGCGGCGATGGTCAGCAGGCCGACGCCGAAGGTGATCTCGACCAGGCGCGCCGGCGCCCCCTCCCAGCCCGGCAGCAGGCGCGCTCGCAGCATGTAGGCGGCGAGGCCGAACCCCCCCACCAGGACGACCAGCTGGGCGGCCCCCAGCAGGTAGGAGCCGAAGCTAGGCATCGGCCCTCGGTGCCGCCCCGCTCAGCGGGAGAGGCCGCGGAGCACGAACGGGGTTTCCCCCTTGGCGATCATGCCCTGCTTGCGCGCCGCCGCGGCGACGACCGCCGGGTCCGAGGAGGACTGGATCGAGCGGTGGAGGCGCTTGTTTTCGTGCAGCAGGTTGTGGAATTCGGCTTTCGCCGCGGTGGTCGACTTGTAGGTGGTGAAGAGGTTGATCGCCGGGTTCAGGTAGGAGTAGGCGACGGCGAAGAGGACCAGGACCAGGGCGATGCGGCCGACGCGGTCCCATTTGATCCGGCTCGGCGTGCTGCGGGCACCCGGTTTGCGTTTGCGGGCGGCGGGCCGGCGTTTGGGACGGGAGCCGGCGTAAGCGGTCGAGGCCATGCCCGCAGCTACGCTGCCGGCGGGCCTTCTCCTTCATTAAGGGAGCGCCCCCGGCGCCCTAGGAGGCGCGTTGGGTGAAAGCGTTCAGACCCGGGAACTCGGCGGCGTCGCCGAGCTCCTCCTCGATCCGCAGCAGCCGGTTGTACTTGGCGACGCGGTCCGAGCGCGAGGGCGCGCCGGTCTTGATCTGGCCGGCGCCGGTGGCGACGGCGAGGTCGGCGATCGTCGTGTCCTCGGTCTCCCCCGAGCGGTGCGAGATCACCGCGGTGTAGCCGGCCTCGCGGGCCATGCGGATCGCCTCCAGGGTCTCCGAGAGGGTGCCGATCTGGTTCACCTTGACCAGGATCGAGTTGCCGACGCCGAGGTCGATGCCGCGGCGGAGGCGCTCCGGGTTGGTGACGAAGAGGTCGTCGCCGACCAGCTGGACGCTGTCGCCGATCGCCTCGGTGAGGAGCTTCCAGCCGTCCCAGTCCTCCTCGTCCATGCCGTCCTCGATCGAGAGGATCGGGTACTTCCCGGCCAGCTCGCCCCAGTAGGCCGCCATCTCCTGCGGGGAGAGCGAGCGACCCTCGTGCTCGAGCACGTAGGAGCCGTTCTCGTAGACCTCGCTGGTCGCCGGGTCGAGGGCGATGAAGACGTCGGTGCCGGGCTTGTAGCCGGCCGCCTCGACGCCCTCGAGGACCGCCTGCAGGGCCGCCTCGTTGGACTCGAGATTGGGGGCGAAGCCGCCCTCGTCGCCGACCGCGGTGGCGAGGCCGCGGGCGCCGAGGCTCTTCTTCAGCGCGTGGAAGACCTCGGCCCCGTAGCGCATGCACTCGGAGAAGCTGGCGGCGCCGGCGGGGACGATCATGAACTCCTGGAAGTCGACCGAGTTGTCGGCGTGGGCGCCGCCGTTCAGCACGTTCATCATCGGCACCGGCAGGATCCGCGGCTCGCCGCCGCCGTAGAGCTCGGCCAGGTAGCGGTAGAGCGGCTGCTGGGAGTCGGCCGCGGCCGCCTTCGCGGCGGCCAGGGAGACGCCGAGCAGGGCGTTGGCGCCGAGCCGACCCTTGTTCGGGGTGCCGTCGAGCTCGATCATCGTCTCGTCGAGGGCGCCCTGTTCGGCGGCCCGGGCGCCGGTCAGCGCCTTGGCGATCTCGCCGTTGACGTTGGCGACCGCCTTGGTGACGCCCTTGCCGACCCACCGGTCGCCGCCGTCGCGCAGCTCGACCGCCTCGAACTCACCGGTCGAGGCGCCCGAGGGAACCGCGGCAAGGCCGCGCGCCCCCGACTCCAGCGCGACCTCGACCTCGACGGTCGGATTGCCGCGCGAATCGATGATCTGGCGCGCGTGGATGGAGGAGATCGTGCTCACGAGACGGCCACTCTATTCAGGCGCGAGCGCCCGATGCGGTCCGGGTCACCCCGGTGCCGGGGCGCTATTCGCCTTTTTCGGAGGAGCCTTTTTCTTTCGAGCCCGATTCGGCGGCGGCTTCGGCTGCCGCTTCTTCGGCGGCTTTCACCGCGGCTTCGGTTTCCGCCTGACTCTGCGCCGAGCCTTCTTCGGTCCCGGCGGCGCCTTCCGCTTCTTCAGCGCCTTCCGCCGCTTTGCCTTTGCCTTTCGCTTCGGCTTCCGGGTGCGGACGCTGCACCAGTCGTTCGCCTTCCGGTTTGGCGAGCGTGACCGAGCCGGGGATGGCGGGCTGGTTCTGCGCCACCGGCGCCGGGCATTCGGTCGGCGGTTTCTTCGGGTTGGCTTCGTAGCAGGAGGCCGCCGCGGTCGAGGGGTGCCCGGAACCCTTGTAGTTCGCACACTGTTCGATCACGTAGCCGCTGGCGCAGTAGCTGCGGGAGCGCCACTTTTCCTGGAAGCCGGTGACCCATTCGCTGAAGTATTTCTGCTGCTTTTCCTGGGTCAGCTGGGTGCTGATCGTCGTTTTGACTTCGGAAAGCGGCTGCACCGACTGTTTGTGGTCCTTCACGACTTCCAGCAGGAGATAGCTTTTTTCCTGTTTGACGGGGCCGACCAGTTCCCCGATTTTCGCGCCAAAGATGTCTTTTTTCAGCGGTTCCGTGAGCAATTCTTCGCTGATTTCTTTCTGCAGACCGGCGTTGGCTTCGGTCGTCGGCGAGAACTTTTTGGTGACTTTTTTCCAGCTCGCTTCAGAGTTGTCGGCTTCCAGAGCTTTCTGGGCTTCTTCGACTTCTTTTTTGTTTTCGTTGATGACGACGCGGACGTCTCGCGACGGTTTTTTCGTGTACTGCGTCGCCTTTTCGCGCTCGTAATATTCTTCGATTTCGGCTTCCGACACCGGCGGCGTTTCGTTGGTGATCTTTTCCTGGATCTTCGTCGAGACGATCTGCAGTTCGACCTTCTGTTCGACGATTTCTTCGGTGTAGTGGGATTCCTTGAGGAATTCCTGCCATTTCTTTTCCGTCGGGAAGCTTTCTTTTTTGACTTTGGCGATTTCGGCTTCGATTTCTTTCTGCGTCACCTTGACGCCCTGTTCTTCGGCCTCGCCGAGGATCGCCGCCGTGTTGAGGACTTCGCCCATCGCCGCTTTGTGCAGTTCTTCAGCTTTTTTGGAGCCTTCTTTCGGCGGTTTTTTCAGACCCGCCTGGGCTTCCTGCTGTTCGTGGACCTTTTCGTAATCGGCTTTCGAGATGTGGCCGATCTCGGCCGGGACGCCGGTCACCAGCGCCACGTCGCCGGCGGGGATGCTCGGCGCGCCGAGGCCCTCGGCCACCGCGAAGACGACGAAGAGGCCGATGAAGAGGACCGCGAAGAGGATCAGGCCGACGCGCTGCGCCGCGCGCGAGCCGCCTTTGCGCCCGCCGGTCTGAGACGGCGTCGCTTTTTTCGGGCGGCCCCTGCCATCCCGTTTATTTCGCCCCGATTTGGCTCCCACCGAGCGGGCAGCATAGTGAAAGTCACTTCGCGCTGTTTAAAGACGGTTTGACCTGCGCCGGTGTGAGCCAGCCTCGCAAGGAATTCGCCCTTCGGGCTCACACCCCCGCCTTCGGTGGGGGGTCAGCGAGCCGAGGGGAGCGCACTACCGGTGCGTGACCCGAGGCGAGCGACCGAGGACGCCGCGAGGCGCCCTCACGCCGGCGCAGGCTCGGCGGCGCGTTTGGCCTCGCGGAGGCCGTCGGCGAGCGCCAGGACGGCCGCCAGGCGCTCGTCCGGATCGCCCGCGACGCGCAGCGACGCGGCCTGCTCGCGCCATTCGTAGAGCGCCCCCTCGACCCGTTCGGAGAGCACCCCGGAGCCGGTCGAATCCAGTTCCACCCCGGTCACCGTCAGTTTGCCGCCGCGGAACTCGACGCTGCGCGCCCCGGCGAGGCCGAGCTCGATCCGCGCCCGCTGCAGCTTCAGCAGGTTCTCCGCCTGCGGCGGCAGCTGGCCGAAGCGGTCGTCGAGCTCGTCGGCGATCTGGCGCAGCTGGCCCGGCTCGCGGGCGGCGACGATCCGGCGGTGGATATCGATCTTCGCCGCCTCGAAGGGCACGAAGGTGGCGGGCAGGTAGGCATCGACCGGGACGTCGAGGCGGACCGGCTCCGGCGCCTCCTCGCGTTCGGCGTCCTCGCCCCCGGCCTCGGCGACCGCCTCGTCGATCATCTGGCAGTAGAGCTCGAAGCCGACCGCGGCGACGTGCCCCGACTGCTCGTCGCCGAGTCGGTGTGGTCGGCGAGGGTCGAGAGGCGGGCCGCCGCGTCCTCGGTCAACGCCTCGGCGCTGGGGTAGAGCATGTAGGCGTAGGAGCTCTCCTTCGAGCGGCCCACGCGTCCCCGGATCTGGTAGGCCTGGCTCAGCCCGAGCTGGTCGGCGCGCTCGACGATCAGCGTGTTCGCGGTTGGGATGTCGAGGCCGGACTCGATGATCGTCGTCGTCACCAGCACGTCGGCCTCGCCGCGCAGGAAGGCGAGCATCGTCTCCTCCAGCTGGTGCTCGTCCATCTGCCCGTGCGCTTCGAGGAAGCGGGCGCCGGGGACCAGGGCGCGGAGGCGCTCGGCGACCTCGAACAGCGAGTCGATCCGGTTGTGGAGGACGAAGGCCTGCCCCTTGCGCCCGATCTCCCGCTCCAGCGCCTTCTTCACCAGGTCCTCGTCGTAGGGCCCGACGTAGGTGCGGACCGGGCGGCGGCCCTCCGGGGGCGTCTCGATCACGGAGATGTCGCGCAGGCCGGCGAGGCTCATCTGCAGGGTGCGCGGGATCGGCGTCGCCGACAGCGCCAGGACGTCGACTTTCAGTTTCAGCTGGCGCAGCAGCTCCTTCTGTTTGACCCCGAAGCGCTGCTCCTCGTCGAGGATCACCAGGCCCAGCTCCTTCGCCCGCACGTCGCGGGAGAGCAGCCGGTGGGTGCCGATCAGGATGTCGACCTTGCCCTCCTGGAAGTCGGCGAGCACGGCTTTGGTCTCCGCCGTCGAGCGCAGGCGGGAGACGCCCTCGACCCGGAACGGGAGGTCGGCGAGCCGCTCGCGGAAGGTGCCCCAGTGCTGCTGGGCGAGGATCGTGGTCGGCACCAGCATCATCACCTGTTGGCCGTCGGCGGCCGCCTTCACCGCCGCGCGCAGGGCGACCTCGGTCTTGCCGAAGCCGACGTCGCCGCAGACCAGGCGGTCCATCGGCCGCTCCGATTCCATGTCGCCCTTCACCGCTTCGATCGCCTCGATCTGGTCGGCGGTCTCGCGGTAGGCGAAGTTCGACTCCATCTCGATCTGCCACTCGCCGTCGGGCGGGAAGGAGTGCCCTTTGCGGGCGCGGCGCTCGGCGTAGAGGTTGAGGAGTTCCCCGGCCAGCGCACCCGCCGCTTTGCGCGCCCGCGCCTTCAGGTTCTGCCAGCGTTTGCCGCCGAGGGCGGAGAGCGTCGGTTCGCCGCCCGCACCGACGTAGCGGGAGAGCTTCGCCAGCTGTTCGGTGGGGACGTAGACGCGGTCCTCGCCTTTGTATTCGAGGTAGAGGTAGTCGCGGGTGACGCCGCCGATCTCTCGCGTCTCGAATCCCGCGAAGCGGGCGACGCCGTGGTCCTCGTGGACGACGTAGTCGCCGACCCGCAGCTCGGAGAAGGCGAGCCGGCCGCGGCCGGTCCCGGTCGCCGGGGTCTCCTCGGCGCGGCGGCGCCGGTGGACGAGGCGGCGGAAGGGATAGACGGCGAGTTTCAGCTCCGGCGCGACGAAGCCCTCGCGCAGCCGCGCCTCGGCGAACGAGAGGCCGGGATCGGGGCTGAGGCGGCCGCCTTCGAGGATCTTCGCGTCGAGCCGGTCGAGGCCGTAGCGGGCGCGCTCCGCCTCCCCCATCGAGTCGAAGGCGACCACGGTGCGGTAGCCGGAGCGGACGAGTTTCTCCAGCTCCGACTCGGCCTCCTTGATCGAGCGGGCGGGGCTCTCGGCGCGCGAGGCGCGGAAGGCCTCGGCCTCGTCGTCGTCCTCACCGGCGGTGGTGAGGGAGAGGGCGGCGCGCTCGGCCAGCGGCTCGGCGACGTCGACGTAGAGGTGGCGGGCGTCCTCCGCCTTCATCGAGGTGGTGGCGTCCTCCCAGACGTCGTGCAGGGCGGGCTCGATCTCTTCCGGGGCGGCGAGGACGACGGCGGCGTCGGCGGGGACGAGGTCGAGCGGGGCGCGGAACTGGTCCAGCGGCAGGAGCTCCGCCAGGTCGGTCTGGCCCTCGCCCTCGGCCGCCTCCTGGGCGGCGATCGCGGCGAGCTCGCGGTGGTCGGCGTCGAGCTCGGCAGCAGGCGCGAGCTCGACCACCTCGGCCTCGCCGAGGCTGCGCTGGGTGAAGGTCGAGAACCAGCGCATCGACTCGACCTCGTCGCCGAAGAGCTCGATCCGCACCGCCCGCTCCTCGGTCGCCGGGTAGACGTCGAGGATGCCGCCGCGGACGGCGAACTGGCCGCGTTCCTCGACCTGCTCGACCCGTTCGTAGCCCGCCGCAACGAGGTCCTCGGCAACGGCGCCAAGGTCGACCTCGTCGCCCTTCGCGATTTCGAATCCCGCCGGGCGCAGGGAGGCGTCGGGGACGGCCTCGGCGAGGGCGACGGCGGAGGCGACCACGATCGCGTCGGCTTCGCGGGTGAGCGCGTCGAGGGCGTCGATGCGGAGCCCCACGAGGTGCGGCGGCGGGGTGACGCTGGAGGCATAACCGGTGCCGCGCGAGGGATAGAGGCGGACCCGGCGCGGCGCCAGGTAGGCGCGCAGGTCGGCGGCGAG
>MKSH01000034.1:13364-20065 GCA_001898095.1 Solirubrobacterales bacterium 70-9
AGCGCCGCCAGCAGCAGTGGCCGCAGCGTCTGGGACGAGCGCAGGCTGACCCCCTCGCCGCCCTCCGCGGCGGCCAGCACGCGGCCGGCAAGCGCGTGCACGCGCTCGTTCTCGGCAGCTAGATCGATCAGGGGACGGAGGCTCATGGCGGTGGTGAGGTTCGGGAGGGGACGAGGGGCCGGGCACGCAGGACGGCCGGATCGACCGATCCGGCCTCGCCCTCCGATTCTACGATTCCGCCGCGCCGACCCGTTGATGGGCCGAAAAGCGCTCTATATCAGCGCTTTTCGGCCCATCAACACCGAGCGCTATTCCTTGATCGTGAACTTGAAGACCGTGGCGGCGCCGGTGAGGCCGCTCGCGGTGGCGCGGACGCGGAAGGTGTGCTTGCCGACCTTCAGCTTCTTGTAGGTCCTCGGCGAACTGCACCGGGCCCACTTGGCTTTGTCGAGCCTGCATTCGAACCTCGCGCCCGCGGTCGGTTCGGCCCTGAACCTGAACTTCGCCGTCGTCGCCGCGGAGCTCTTCTTCGGCCCGGCGGTGATCTTCACCCGGGGGGCGACCGGCGCCGGGGCCGCGATCGGGGTGGCGTTCGAGCCGGAGCTCGGAGAGCCGCCGCCGCCCGAGCCGGAACCGGTCCCGCCGCCGTCGCCACCACCGCCGCCGTTGTCGCCGCCTCCACCACCGCCGCCGCCGCCGGTTTCAGGTTCTTCGGCCAGCGTCGCCGATTCGCCGAGGCTCGAGGTGGATCCGGCGAGGGTCGCGGTGGCGGCGGCAAAGGTCCCCGTCGGTTCTTTCGCGAAGGTGACTTTCCAGTTGCCGCTGCCGTCGGCGGTCGCTTCGCCGAGGAAGCCGTCGATTTCGCCCGCCGACTGGTTCTGCTGGCGGAAGACGCGCACGGTGGCGCCGGGTTCGGCGGTACCGCTCGCGCTCGACTGCAAGGCGGTAGTGATCACCGGGGCGGCGAGGGTCGCTCCGACGATGAAGTTCTGGAAGTTGGCGCCCCGATTGCGCCGCACTTCGTTCTGGGTCGCTCCGGCTCCTTCCATCTTGATCCCGCCGAGGAAGTCCTGGATCACGTTTTCGGAGGCCGCGGTGTCGCCGCCGATCTGGTTCCCGGAGACGCTGAATTCCAGCGTGATCCCGGCGGCGCAGCAGCCGCTGCCGAAGAGTTTGTTGCCGAGGATCAGGTTGGGGCCGCTGCGCAGGACGATCGGGAAGTTGAAGGCGAAGCCGGCGGTGATCGTGTTGCCTTCGATCAGGGTGCCGGGCCCGAGCACCTGGATCCCGGTGGCGGGCGAGGTGGTGCTGGTCATCGCGATCCGGTTGTCGATGAGGCTGACCCCCGGATTCGCGCTGCCCGGTCGGCTCACCCGGATGCCGACGACTTCGGCGCCGACCGAGAGCGAGAGGTCCTGGAGCTTCGATTCGTCGGCCTTGAACACGAACACGGCCTGACCGGCGCTGTTGGAGCTGTCGACGCAGGCGACCGCGGTTCCGGCGTCGCAGTCGGCGCCGTCGATCGTCGTCGGCGTGGTGATTTCGGGCAGCGGCGCCGGTGAGATGGTGTCCCCGGGTTCGCCGTTGAAGACCGCCGGATCGAAGTTGATCGTGTC
This sequence comes from Solirubrobacterales bacterium 70-9, assembly GCA_001898095.1. Classification (GTDB taxonomy): domain Bacteria; phylum Actinomycetota; class Thermoleophilia; order Solirubrobacterales; family 70-9; genus VAYN01. The sequence continues at coordinate 14,981 of MKSH01000034.1, forward strand.
GATACCGACCGCCGATTCGTCCGCCCCTTCGATCGCCGCCCGCAGGGTGCATTCGCCGAGCGCCACGGCGCAGCTCACGCCCGGTTCGCCCTTGGCGGCGTCGCCGGTCACGTTCACGGTGAATTCGGCCGCCGAGGCCCAGGCCGGCGCGGCGAGCGCGCACAGGAGGGCGATCAGCGGGAGAACGAGACGAAGGCGGATGGCCACACGGTCAAGGTAGGCCGTCCGATCGGCAGTTCCCAGGGACCTAGGTCCCCTATCTCGGGGCAATCCGCGGCCGGCTCAGTACGGGAAGCCGCTGCCGCGCACGTGCTCGACCTGGCCGATGCCCTCGGTCGCCGAGCGGCCCTCGATGTCGTCCCACTCGTGCAGCATCCGCTTCAGGCGGGCGACGCCCTCGGGCGGGTGGGCGGCGACCGAGGCGGCCAGGGCGAGCGCCGACTCCTCGGTGGCGGCGGCGGGCGCGACCCGGTTCACGAGGTTGAGGCGAAGCGCCTCGTCGGGGCCGACCGTGCGCGAGGTCAGCAGCAGATACTTGGCGGCGGCGAGGCCGCAGAGGGTGACCAGCCGGGCCGGGCCGACCGGCATCCCGAGCGCCGCGCCGGGGAAGCGCATGCGCAGGTTGGAGCCGCCGACGCGCAGATCGCAGGCGATCGCCACCTCGGCGCCGCCGCCGACCACGTCGCCGTGACAGGCCGCCACGGTCGGCTTCGGGAAGGCGACGATCGTGTCGTAGAGATCCGAGAACTGCTGCATCCGCGCCACGTGCCCCTCGTGGTCGAGGTCCTCGCGCACGTCGGCGCCGGCCGAGAAGCCCATGTGGTCGGTCGAGGAGAAGACCAGCACGCGCACCGCGTCGTCGCCGCGCGCCACCGCCAGGTGCTCGAGCAGCTCGCTCAGCATCTGCGTGTTCATCGCGTTCCGCGCCTTCGGCCGGTCGAACCGGATCAACGCCACCCCGTCCTCGGCGACGCTGTAGGTCGTGGCGGTTGCGGAGTCGGTCGGGTCGCTCATGGCGGGGAAGTTATTGGAAGGTGTGCGATGGGGGCTGGGAAGGGACGGAGAGGGCGAGGGTACGCGTGAGGGAGACGTGACGTTCGTGAGTCTTCCGTGCCAGGCCCCAGGTTGATGGGCCGAAAACCCGCCTATATGTCCGGTTTTCGGCCCATCAACCTGGGAGTGTTGTGGAGGCGTGACGGGTCCCCCGCAAGCGCACCGTACCCACGCACTTCCCTCGAAAGCCTCCCGTCCCCGGCCATACGGGCCACGTAGTCCGCCGTCCCCCGCCGCCCGGGCCCGAACCCTCACCCAACGCGTTCGCGTTTCTCCGCGCTATCCGCGGGAAGCTGCCAGCTCACTCCCCGAGCCGTTCGACCAGCCTCTCGGTCTCGCGGACGGCGCGGTCGACCAGGTCCTCGACCTCGGCCGGGGGCTCGCGGAACTTGCCGAGGACCCAAGCGGAGACGATCTCGGGGTCGGTCGAGTCGGGCCGGCCGACGCCGATCCGGACGCGCCAGAAGTCGGCCGAGCCGAATCCCCGTTTGAGGCTCTTCAGGCCGTTGTGGCCGGCCAGGCCGCCGCCCTCGCGGACGCGGATCTCGCCGAACGGGATGTCGATCTCGTCGTGGAGGACGACGGTCGACTCGAGCGGGGCCTTGAGGGCGCCGCGGGCCGGGCCCGCCGAGTCGCCGACCGCGTTCATGTAGGTCTGCGGCAGGAGGATCGCGACGCGAGGGCCGCCAGGTCCGGTGCGTCCTTCCCAGAGCTCGCCCTTGTACTTGGAGCGCGGCTTGCCGAGGTCCCAGCGGCGGGCCAGCTCGCGCCCGACGTCGAAGCCGATGTTGTGGCGGTCACGCGCGTGCTCGGGCCCGGGGTTGCCGAGGCCGACGATCAGGATGCGGTCGCCGTCGCCCTCTCGACGGCTGAAGATGGACATGGCCCTAGTGACCCGGCATCAGCCGGAGAGGGCTACTCGCCCTCGGAGTCGCCGCCGGAGTCGCCCTCGCCCTCGGCGGCGGCCTCGCCACCACCGTCGCCCTCGCCCTCGCCGATGACCTCGGTCTCCTCCTCGACCTCGGGCGCGGCTTCTTCTACGCGCGGCGGCGAGAGGGTGGCGATGGTGACCTCTTCGGGGTCTTCGACGATGAAGGTGACGCCGTTCGGCGGGGTCACGACGGAAAGCTGAAGGGTGTCGTTGATCTCCATCGCGGAGACGTCGACGACGATTTTGTCCGGGATGTCGGTGGGCAGCGCTTCCACGGTGACTTGATGGGTGACGTGCTCGAGCACGCCGCTGGCCTTCACCCCGGGCGCGTCCTCGGCGCCCTCGAGCTCGATCGCGACTTCCGCCTGGATCGCCTCGTCGAGTTTGACCTCCTGGAGGTCGATGTGGCGGAGCGTGCCGCGCACCGGGTGCAGCTGCTGCTCCTTGATCACGACCGGGCGCGCTTTGGCGCCGTCGATCGAGATGTCGAACAGCGCGGCGCCCTCGGCGATCACGCTGCGGACGTCCCGTTCGGAGACCTGGAAGGCGGTCGCCTCGGAGCCGCCGGAGTAGACGACACCGGGGACGAGGCCCTCGCGACGCATGCGACGGGCGTTGCGGGAGCCGAAATCGGCCCGCGGGGCAACTTTCAGAGTGGTGCGTGCATCAGCCATCGGGTCAGACAGGATAGAGAATCGGCGCAGAAAGCAGTCTGTGGCAAGCTCTGGGGCATGCCGGACGAAGCGAAGATCCCCAAGGGGAGGTTTCGTCGGTCGGCCAAATTGGGGTCGATCATCGGGACTCAGGGGGCCCGTTACGCGGGTACCAAGGCCGCCAACGTCGCCCGCTCGGAAGAGCAGGGGAAGGAGCGACTGGAAGAGCGCCACCTGGAAACGGCGATGAAGATGGTCGGCGCGCTGGGCCAGATGAAGGGTGCGGCGATGAAGCTCGGGCAGTTCGCCTCCTTCATCGACACCGAGTTCATCCCCGAGGAGTACCGCGAGATCTACCAGGAGCAGCTCGGGAAACTGCGCACCGACGCGCCCGCGATGCCGTGGGAGCAGGTGGTGAAGGTGCTGGAGGAGGAGTACGACGGCGAACCGCTGTCGGAGTACTTCGCCGAGATCGAGCACGAGGCGTTCGCCGCCGCCTCGATCGGCCAGGTCCACCGGGCCGAGCTGCTCGATGGCCGCCAGGTGGCGGTGAAGATCCAGTACCCGGGGATCGCCGAGGCGATGGAGGCCGACCTGCGCAACGCGGGGACGATCGTGCGGCTGGCGAAGCCGATCGCTCCCGGGCTCGACGCGAAGGCGATCGCCGAGGAGATCCGCGAACGGATGATGGAGGAGCTCGACTACGAGTACGAGGCGCAGAACCAGCGCACCTTCTCGCGCGCCTACCGCGAACATCCCTTCATCTACGTGCCGGAAGTCGTCACGCGGATCTCGCGCCGGCGGGTGCTGGTCACCGAGTTCGTCGAGGGGATCGGCTTCGACGCGATCCGCGAGCTCCCCCACGAGCAGCGCAGCCGCTTCGGCGAGATCGTCTTCCGCGGCAGCTTCGGCTCGATCTACCACCTGCAGCACTTCAACGCCGACCCCCACCCCGGCAACTACATCCTGATGGATGACGGGCGGGTCGCCTTCCTCGATTTCGGGATGACGAAGAAACTCGACCGCGAGCAGATCCTGCTCGAGCAGCGCGCCTTCGACGCCGCCTCGCGCGACGACCCGGACGCCTTCCGCGCGGCGCTGCACGAACTCGGCTTCGTGAAAAACCCCTCGAAGCTCGACGCCGAACGGCTGCTCCAGCACATGCACGCGATCGGCGGCTGGTACGTCGAAGACCGCGAGGTCGAAATCGACGCCAAGATCGTGATGAAGATCATCGAGGCGACGAACGACCCGCGCTCGGAGTACTTCGACCTGATGCGGCGCGAGTCGATCCCCGCCGACGAGCTGATGGGACGGCGGATGGAGATCGGCGTGGTCGCGGTGCTCGGGCAGCTGCGGGCGAAGCGAAACTGGCACCGGATCCTGCGCGAGTGGGTCTACGCCGACGCGCCGGCGACCGAGCTGGGGCGCCAAGAGTGGGAGTACTTCGAGGAGCGGGGGCTAAAGCGAACCCCCGGTCTCGCCGAAACTCCTTGACATGAAGCGAATCAAACGCGGTTGGGCGCTGACGAAGAAAAGCTGGGCGCTCCTCAACTCGCACCGTGAACTCGTCCGTTTCCCGCTCTACGGCGGGATCGCCACGATCATCCTCGGCCTGATCACCCTCGGTCCGGGCGCCTTCGCGCTGGACAAGCACTCCTACGGGATCGGCATCCCGCTGGTCGTGATCGGGATCTACGTGCTGAGCGTGGTCGGCATCTACTTCAGCGTCGGGCTGGCCGCCTGCGCCGACCTGATCTTCCGCGGCCAGAACGCCACGGTCGGCGACGGGATGGCGGTCGCCAACTCGCGCCTCTCGGCGATCTTCGGCTGGGCGGCGCTCTCGACCGCGATCGCCGTGATCATCGGCGCGCTGGAGAACCAGGGCGGCGCGCTCGGCGACATCGCGGGCCGTCTGGTCGGCGCCGCCTGGTCGCTCGTCACCTTCCTCTCCGTCCCGGTGATCGCGATCGAGGGCACCGGCCCGTTCGCCACCCTGAAGCGCTCCGCCTCGCTGTTCAAGGAACGCTGGGGCCAGCAGATCACCGGCAACATCGCGATCGGCGGCGCGGTCTTCCTGATCGGCTTCCTCCCCGCCGTGATCCTGATCGTGGTCGGCGTCGTGATCTGGCCCTCGACCGGGATCGCCGGCGGGGCCCTGATCGTGATCGGCGCGCTGATCCTCTGCGTCGCGCTGCTGGTCTCGAAGGCGCTCAGCGGCATCTTCGGCGTCGCCCTCTACCGCTACGCGCTGGAAGGCGAGGTCGTCGGCGGCTTCACCCAGGAAGACCTGGAGAGCGCGGTCAAGCAGAAGCGCGGCGCGAAGCACACCGGCGCCACCCCGGGCACGGTCTGAAGTAGCCCGCGCGCCGCTGGTCGAGGCTCCCACCGACGCCGCCACCGCGGTGCTGGGAGCGATGCGGGCGGTAGCCGCAGCCCCTGCGGCGG
>MKSH01000034.1:20285-20937 GCA_001898095.1 Solirubrobacterales bacterium 70-9
TCCGCCTCATCGGGACGGTTTCGCTCCACACCCGGGACCCGCAAGGGACGCGCACCCTCGCCCTCTTCCCGTGACCCGGCCCTCTCGTAGGCGGTCACAGCCTGCCCGGACCGCCTACGAGAGGGCCGGGTCCTTTGGCCGTCCTTCGCTCGTCCCCTTCCGACCCACCTACAGGTCGAGGCGCTTGTACAACCGCGGGTCGTTGGAGACGAGGCCGTCGACGCCCATCTCGACCAGCTTGCGCATGCGCGGCTCGTCGTCGACGGTCCAGGCGATCAGCTCGACGCCGGCGCGCCTGCAGATGCCGGCCAGGCGCTCGCTGACCAGGGGGTGGTAGACCCACATCGCGTAGACGCCGAATTTGGGCAGCTTGTCGGCGGCCAGGCCGGGCAGTTGGAGGCGCATGCCGGCGAGGGCGACCTGGAGGGCCGGTTTCGCCCAGGGGCGCCTGGTCCAGTCGCGGCGCGTCTTCGGGAAGGTCCAGCCGCGGCGGAGGTTCGGTTCCAGTTCGAGCACACGTTTCAGCGTGTGCATCTCCATCGTCGAGATCATCGCCCGATCGATCAGGCCGCGCTCCCTCAGGGCTGCGACGAACTCCTCCTCGCGCCCCGGCAGCTTGATGTCGAGGTCGATCTCGACCTTGTCCAGCGGC
>MKSH01000034.1:20981-36543 GCA_001898095.1 Solirubrobacterales bacterium 70-9
CCTCCGGCGGCAGGTGCGCGTCCTCGAGCCAGAGGACGTCGAACTCGATCGTGTCGACCCCCGCCTCGACCGCCGCGCGGAAGCTCTCCAGGGTGTTCCCGGGCGCGATCAGGTCGGCCCCCTTGTGGCCGACCAGCCGCACGGGATCTAGAAGAGCTGGTTCTCGCCGGCGAAGATCTCGGAGACCGAGTCGTCGGTGAAGATCCGGCGGATCGAGTCGGCGAAGGTGCCGGCGGTCGAGAGCACGGTGATGTTGTCGGGGGCGCCGGGGCGCAGCGGCAGGGTGTCGGTGACGACGATCCGCTCGATCGCCGAGGCGGCCAGGCGCTCGTAGGCGGGGCCGGAGAAGACCCCGTGGGTGGCACAGGAGATGACCCGCGCGGCGCCCTCGTCGAGGACGGTCTCGGCAGCCGCGACGAGGGTCCCGGCGGTGGCGATCATGTCGTCGACCAGGACCGCGGTCTTGCCCTTCACGTCGCCGACCACGTAGCCGATCTCGGCGACCGCCTGGGCGGGCCGCTCCTTCTCCATCACCGCCCACTGGGTGCCGATCCGGCGGGCGAAGTTGCGCGCCGTCTTCACCCGGCCGGCGTCCGGCGAGACGATCACCAGCTCGTCGCTCATTTCCTGGTCGATGAACCACTGGGTGAGCATCGGCATCGCGGTCATGTGGTCGACCGGGACGTGGAAGAAGCCCTGGACCTGGCCCGCGTGGAGGTCCATCGTGAGGACGCGGTCGACGCCGACCGCCTCCAGGCATTTGGCGACGATCCGCGCCGTGATCGGCTCGCGCGGGGCCGACTTCTTGTCCTGGCGGGCGTAGCCATACCAGGGCATCACGGCGATGATCCGGTGGGCGGAGGCGCCCTGGGCGGCGTCGATCATCGTCAGCAGCTCGACCAGCGAGTCGTTCGGGGTCATCCCGGTCTGCTCGTTGCCGCAGGTCGACTGGACGAGGAAGACGTCGGCGCCGCGGATCGACTCCTCGTAGCGGCAGTAGACCTCGCCGTCGGCGAAGGTCTTCAGGGTGACGTTGCCGAGCTCGATTTCGAGTTTGGCGGCGATTTTCGTCGCCAGCTCGCCGGAGCTGCGCCCGCCGAAGACCATCATCCGCTTCGAGTAGTCGTGCGAGATCGCCGTCGTCGCCATCGGCCCCTCCTCAAGCATGCTCAAGAATCCTGCTCCTCTCGCATCTTCGCCGCCTTTTCTGCCGCGTAGCCGTCGATATTGCGTTGCGCGTTCTCACTGACGGCAAGAGCCCCGTCCGGGACATCGTCCTTGATCACCGCGCCGGCGCCAGTGTAAGCGGAGTCGCCGACCTCAACCGGGGCGATCAGCATCGTGTCCACCCCGATCCGCACGTCGCGCCCGACGGTCGTCCGGTTCTTCGTGAAGCCGTCGTAATTTGCGGTGATCGTCCCTGCCCCGAGGTTCGACCCGGCGCCGATGTCGGCGTCGCCGACGTAGGAGAGGTGCGGGACCTTCGCCCCCGCGCCGATGTGCGAGTTCTTGATCTCCACCGAGGCGCCCGCCTTCGAGCCCGCCTCCATCACCGTTCCGGGGCGGAGGTAGGTGAAGGGGCCCACGGCGGCATCCTCGCCGACCAGGGCGGTGTCGACGTGGGAGCGCAGAACGCTCGCCCGCGCCCCGATCTCGGTGTCGATCGCCGTCGTGTGAGGGCCGACCACGGCGCCGGCGCCGACCGTGGTCGCGCCGAGCAGGCTGGTCCCGGGCTCGATCCGGGCGTCCCGGCCGATCTCGACCCCGGCGTCGATCCAGGTCGAGGCCGGATCGACGATGGTCGCGCCGGCCAGCATGTGGGCCTCGAGCAGGCGCCGGCGGGCCTCGGCCTCGACCGCGGCGAGGTCGACCCGGTTGTTCACCCCCATCGTCACCGCGAGGTCGTCGGCGAGGTGGGCGGCGACCGCGAGCCCTTCCGCGCGCAGGGCCGGGAAGACGTCGGGCAGGTAGTACTCGCCCTGGGCGTTGTCGTTGGAGAGCCCGGCGAGAGCGGCGGCGAGCGGCGCCGCGTCGAAGGCGTAGGTGCCGGCGTTGATCTCCTTGATCGCCATCTGGGAGGCGTCGGCGTCGCCCGCCGCTTTCGCCTCGACCACCTTCTCGACCGAGCCGTCCTCGAGCCGGACGACGCGGCCGTAGGCGGCGGGGTCGTCGAGCTCGATCGTCAGCATCGTCGCCGCCGCGCCCGAGGCCGCGTGGGCGGCGAGCAGCGCGGCGATCGTGTCGGCGGAGATCAGCGGCACGTCGCCGGAGAGGACGAGGACGACCTCGGCCGCCTCGATCAACGGCAGGGCCGCGCGGATCGCCCCGCCGGTGCCGTCGGGCTGGGGCTGCTCGACCGTCTCGACCCCCTCGGGGAGCCCGGCCGAGATGTCGCGGCCCGGTGAGACGATCGCCGCCACCCGCCCGGCGCCGGCCTCACGCGCGGCGAGGATCGGCCATGCGACCATCGGCCGCCCACAGACGGGGTGGAGCATCTTCGGCGTCGAGGAGCGCATCCGCGTTCCCTCGCCGGCCGCCATGACCAGGACCAGAGGTGGTGCCACTTCCCGCAGAATATTCGCGCCGGATCGCCGGCGTCGGGATCAGCCGTCGCGCGAAAGAAATCAGGCGTCGCGCGAAAGCTCTTTGCCGACCGAGGCGACCGAGATCAGCGTCCAGCCGGCGAAGATCAGGTCGATGCCGACCAGCAGGCCGATCGCCCAATCGGCGCTGGAGGGGAACTTCACCAGCACCAGGATGCCGATGATCAGGCCGCAGATGCCGCTCAGGCCGACCCAGCCCGCGTTCGGCGTGCCGCGGCCCATGAAGGCGACGACCACCCGGGTCAACCCCATCAGCAGGAAGTAGATCCCCAGCACCAGGGTCAGCGTCAGGGTGCCGTTGTGGGGTTCGATGATCAGCCAGAGGCCGACGACGAAGGTGAGGAGCGCCCACGCCAGGCGGGCGAGGAAGCTGCCGACGCCGTGGGCGGCGAAGGCCGCGGCGGCGAGCACGGCGCTGATGACCACCAGGACGATGCCGATGAAGATCGCGGTGCCGAGGGCGAAGATCTCGGGCAGGATGATCGCGACGATGCCGACGCAGATCGCGACGATGCCGATCGTGCGCAGCGTGCGCCAGGTCTGAGCCAGGCCTGCGCGCACCTCGGGGTCGAGTGATGCTCCTCCGTACTCCATGGACAGGGACTCTATTCCGGGGGAAGGACTCGAACCCTCTCTTCCAGGACCAAAACCTGGCGTGCTGGCCGATTACACCACCCCGGATAGGGGGTCGCAGCGTAGCGCCAGCCGGTGCGTTCGCACTTATGGCCGCTATGCGGCCATAAGTGCGAACGCACTCCTACTCAGTCCTCGGCCGCACGGGCGACCTTGCCGCCGCCGGCGCCCGGCTCCAGCGCCGGGCCGCGCGGCGAGGCGATCCCCAGCACCCGCATCGCTTTCAGGCCGAGGCCGAGCTTCTCGCGGCCCTCGGTCGAGGAGACGTCGTGCCCGCACAGCTCGCGCACCCGCTCGAGGCGGTAGCGGATCGTGTGGCGGTGGGTGAAGAGCTGTTTGGCGGTGGCGGCGACGTTGCCGTCGTTGTCGAGGTAGGCCTCGACCGTGGCGACCAGCTCGGTCTCGTACTGCTCGTCGTAGTCGGAGAGCGGCTTGATCGTCTCGGCGTAGAAGCGTTCGAGCTCGGCCGGGTCGTCGCTCATCGCGGGCAGCAGCAGGCGGTAGGCGCCGGTGTCCTCGAAGGCGAGCAGCGGCCGGCCCTCGGCCTCGCCGACGTTGACCGCGAGGCGCGCCTCGGAGCCCGCCCGGTAGAGGTCGACCGGGTCGGCGGCGCGGCGGCTGCGGCCGATCGTGACGTGGAAGCCGTTGAGGCTGTCGGCGAGCTCGCGGGCGAGCCCGGCGGCGGCGCGGGCGAGGCGCTCGTCGTCCTCGGCGGGGACGATCACGGCGACCTCGGCGTGCGGCTCGGCGTCCTCTGTGGTCGCCAGCGCGCCGGGCGCGAGCGAGCGCAGGGCGCGCAGGGCGAGGGTGAGGACGCGGCTGCGCCACTCCCCCGCCTGCGCGGCGCGCGGCGAGGCGCGGAGGACGAGGACGCCGGCGCCGCGGTCGAGGTCGGCGCCCAGCTCGGCGCCGCGGGCGACGATATCGCCGCGGTCGGTGACCTTGCGCGAGAGGACGTCGGTGACGAAGGCGCCCGCCACCTCCTCGGAGGCCCATTCGGGGGAGCGCGAGCGCTCCAGCTCCAGCGCCAGCAGCGTCGTCACCATGCGGGCGATCGAGGGGGCGGGCGGCGCCTTGGCGCGGTAGCGGAGCTCCCCGACCGCGGCATCGGCGACGCGCAGCTCGACGATCGTCACCCCCTCGCCGCCGGAGAGCAACCGTTCCTCCTGGTCGGGGGAGGCGCCGGCGACCGCGAGGACGGCGCTGGAGCGGTCGATCATCGCCACGCTGGCGTCCAGCAGGCGGGCGGCGGCGCGGGCCACGGCGGGCAGCCCGGCCCCCGATTCGACCGCCTCGGAGAGCGCGTCGAGCAGCGTCGGATCTTCAGGAGCCACGCCGGTTTCAGCCTCTTTGGCGGATGCGGTCACCTATCCATTATTCCGATGGGAGCCCGAAATCGCCCTGGGGCGAGCGACGCGGGCGCCTCGCCTCAGGTGATGAATTCGTGGATTTCGGGCCAGTATTTGACGACGACCAAGCCGATCACGACGCCGCCGACGATCAACGCCGCGAGCACGAAGAGCGAGAGCAGGCCGGCCGCCGTCTTTTCCCAGAGCCGCCCGGCGCCGCTGAGCGCGGGGCTGAGGATCAGGGTGACGAAGGTGACCAGGCAGATCACCGCCGCGATCCCGAAGAGCACGTACTGATGCCCGATCTTGGCGAGGGCGAAGGGGATCACTCTTGGGGATTGTGGCGCAATTGGCTGACGACGAGGCCGATCGCGGCGCAGATCGAGAACGCGGCGGCGCCGAGGGCCCAGCCCGCGCTGACGTCGGAGAGGTAGTGAACGTCGAGGTAGACGCGGCTGAGGCCGACCAGGGCGGTGAGCACGATCCCGGCGACGACGACCAGGGTCGCCCGGGTCAGGCCGCGGCGGAGGCGGACGACGATCGTCGTCGCCAGCCAGACGTAGATCACCGAGTGGGCGGCGTGGCCGCTCGGGAAGGAGGAGCCGTGGGTGCCGACGAGCGGGTCGGGCGGGCGCGGCCGGCCGACCGCCGCCTTGATCTCGGTGAAGCCGATCTGGATCAGCACCATCCCGGCGAGCAGGACGCAGACCTCGGTCCATTTCCGTCGCCAGGCGAGCGCCGCCGCGCAGACCGCCGCCAGCGGCCAGACGAAGGCGCCCGAGCCGAGGAAGGTGATGACCTTGGAGAAGTCGGTCATGAAGCCGCAGCGCAGGGCTTCGGCGATTTCGACCGCGGTTTCGTCGCCAGGGGTCGGGCCGGGGTTTTCGGCGATCACGACGATGTAGGTGACGAGGACGAAGACGGCGACCGCGAGGATCGCCATCAGCGAGGTGAATTCGAGACCGAAGGAGCCGCCCGGGGTGAGGCGGTCGCCGAGGAAGCGCAGCTGGATCTCGTAGCGACGGCCGAGGGCGGTGATCCAGCGGGTCCAGGAGTGGTCGTCCAGCCAACGGACCGCCTCGCGGCGGTTCTCGGGGTCGCTCAGGTAGCGGGTCGCCCAGATCACCCCGACCACGACGACGATCAGCGTGCCGATCAGGAGGGCGCCTTTGCCGGCGTAGTCGATCGCGGTGTCGATCGAGCGCGAGAAGACGTACCCGATCACGATCACGACGCTGGTCCAGATCCCGCAGCCGAGCACGCTGTAGGGGAAGAACTGGCGGAAGCGCATGCCGGAGCTGCCGGCGATGAAGGGGGCGAAGGCGCGGACGAAGCCGACGAAGCGGCCGAGGAAGATCGTTTTGCCGCCGTGGCGGGCGAAAAAGTCCTCGACCTGCTCGAGGCGCTCGTGGGAGAAGCCGAAGCGGGGGCCGTGCCTAAGCAGGAAGTCGCGGCCGAGCCGGCGACCGAGGAAGAAGCTGGTGACGTCGCCGGCGCAGGCCATCGTCCAGGCGAGAGCGATCAGCACGTAGACGTTGATCGTCCCCTGGCCGGCGACGGCGCCGCCGAGCAGCATCACGGTCTCGCCGGGGGCGATCAATCCGATGAAGGCGCCGGTCTCGGCGAAGGCGAAGAAGCCGACCAGGGCGTAGGTCCAGGGGCCGAGCGCGTTGGCGACGTCCTCGAGGATCTTCTCCAGGTCGAGGACCTGGGTGAAGAGGTAGTAGGCGACGCCGATCGCGGCGACGATGGCGAGGCGGCTGGCCCACTTGCGTTGTTTCTCGGTTCCCGGGAGCTTCATGCGGGGGCTCTTCGGGATGGGGCTGCAGGGGGCGGGGACGCCGTGAGGTCCGGCGGACACGCCTGCGGCGTCGATAGTCCGGCGGACCTCACGGCGTCCCCGCCCAACAGACGATTGCGTCGGGACGGCCGAGGGACGAGGCGGCGCGCTCGGCGTCTTTCAAAGCTGGAAAAAGACCGACCACGGTGGGGCCCGAGCCGCTCAGGAAGACAGCGCCGGCGGGGGTGCGGCGGAGGGCGGCGAGGGCTTCGCCGATGTCGGGGCGGAGGCTGACGGCGGCGGGCTCGAGGTCGTTGACCAGGAGGTCGGTGTAGGTGAGCGGGGACGCACCGGCGCCGGCGGCGGCGCGGAGGCGGGGCGCCAGATCGTCGAGCTCGGACTCCTCACGGCCGAGGCCGAGGCGGTCGGCCTCGTCGAAGACCTCCTTGGTCGAGAGCCCGCCGCCGCCGGGGAGCAGCAGCGCCGCGTGCGCGGCCGGGGCGGGCAGCGGCTCGACCCTCTCCCCCGCCCCCCGCACCAAGGCAAGCGCCGGCCGCAGCTGCGAAGGCACGTCCGCCCCCAGCTCCGCCGCGATCGCCGCCAGGCCACCGACCGGTGCGTTCGCACTTTCCCGTAACCAGTACGGGGAACTGCGAACGCCGCTGGAAGCGCCGGCGCTCCCGTCCGCGAGGCGGAGGATCGCCGCCGCGTCGGCGCTGCCACCGCCGAGGCCCGCGGCGACCGGGGTGCGCTTCTCGATCTCGATCCGCAGCGGCGGGGCGTCCCAGCCGCGCTCGCGCAGCTTCGCCAGCGCCCGGGCGGCGAGGTTCTCGCCCTCGACCCCGGCGCAGATCACCTCGTCCTCGTCGGCCTCCTCGATCCGGATCAGGTCGGCGAGCGCCAGCGGCTCGAACAGCGAGCACAGTTCGTGCAGGCCGTCGGGACGGACGCGACCGAGGTAGAGGCCGAGGTTCAGCTTGGCGGGGGCGTGGACGAGGATCGGGCCGGCGGGGTCGGGCATGACGGTGACGGGACGGCGGTCGCGGGGTCAGTCCGCCCGCTGCAGGATCGCGGACAGAGCGGCGAATTGCGCGGGGGACAGCCTCTCCGCGCGGGCGTCCTCGGGCAGGCCCAGCTCGGCCAGACCCGCCCGCGCCGCCGCCCGCGGCTGCGGGACGCCGCGCAGTCCGGCGATCTCCAGCGAGCGGGCGAGCGTTTTGCGGCGGTGGGCGAAGGCGGCGCGGACGAGGTCCCGGGTCGCCTGGTCGGCGCCGGGGCCGATGCGGCGGAGGCGCAGGATCGCCGAGTCGACCCGCGGGCGGGGCTTGAACACGGCCGGGTCGACCTTGCGTACGAGCTCCACCTCGCAGGCGAGCTGGGCGACCGCGCTCGGCGCCCCGTAGGTCTTGTTGCCGGGCGCGGCGCGGAGGCGCTCGGCGATCTCCAGCTGGACCATCACGGTCCAGGTCTCCAGCGTCGGCAGCTCGGCGATCGTCTTCATGACCACCGGCGTCGCCACCGAGTAGGGCAGGTTGGCGACCATCGCGTTCGGCTCCGGGTCGAAGGCGGCGAAGTCGATCTTCACCGCGTCGCCCCAGTGCAGGGTGACGTTCGGGAGCGCCGCGATCGGGGCCAGCGCCGCCTCCAGCCCGCGGTCGATCTCCACCGTGTGCAGGTGCTTCACCCGCGCCGCCAGCCGCTCGCTCAGCACGCCTTCCCCCGCCCCCACCTCGAGCACCACGTCGCCCGACCCGACCCCCGAGTCGCGGACGATCGCGTCGAGCAGGTTCGGGTCGGCGAGGAAGTTCTGGCCGAGCCTGACCACGGGCCGGCTACCAGCCGAAGAGCGCCCGGGCGTTGGCCTCGACCGTGCGCTCCAGCTCCGCCGGGGAGACGCCCCGCTCGGCGGCGACCACCTCGGCCGTGGCGACCACGTTGGCGGGCTCGTTGCGTTCCTTGCGGCGCACCTGCGGGGTGAGGAAGGGGGCGTCGGTCTCGACCAGGACGCGGTCCTCGGGCACCTTCGCGGCCGCGAAGCGGAGATCGGCGGAGCGCGGGTAGGTGACGTTGCCGGCGAACGAGACGTACCAGCCGCGCTCGGCCGCCTCGGTCACCTTCTGTGGCGCCGAGAAGCAGTGCAGGATCACGGTGTGGCCGCCGGCGCGGGCGTCGAGCGTGTCGAAGATCTCGTCGATCGCAGCGCTCTCGCCGTCCTTGTCACGGGCGTGGATGACGATCGGCAGGCCGAGGTCGACGGCGACCTCGATCTGGCCGGCGAAGGCGCGCCGCTGATCCTCGGGGGCGGCGGTGTCGCGGTAGAAGTCGAGCCCGGTCTCGCCGATCGCCCGCACGTTCGGATGGGCACCGAGCTCGGCCAACGCCGCCTGCGCCTTCTCGTCGAATCCGGTGGCGTCGTTGGGGTGACGGCCGACCGCGGCGAACACCGCCTCGTTTGCCTCCGAGACCGCGACGACCTCGGCGTTGGTGAGCTCGTCGAGCCCGACGTTCAGCATCCGGTTCACGCCCGCCGCGGTCGCCGCCTCGAGCAGCCGGGCGGTCGGCTTCTCACAGAGGAACAGGTGGGTGTGGGAGTCGATCACCCACCCCAGGTTAGTGGCGCCCTTCCTTTCCCTGGGCACCGAAAGAACAGCGGCGCTCAGCAGGTGAACGTTTCCAGCGGTTTGGGGACCACCGGCGTGATCAGATCGAGCAGCGGCGGGATCGTCCCGCCTAGTTCGACGCCTTCGAGGGCGCCGCCCAGCGCATTCGACTGCGTGGTCAGTTTGCTCGCCTGCGCGCAGAGCGTGTTCACGACCGGAACCTTGGCGACCGCTTCCTGCAGGCCCGTCCCGGAAACGCCCTGCAGTTTGCTCAGCATCCCGCTGAGGTCGCCGGGGTTGATCCCTTTCAGCACCGATTCCAGCGAGGCCAGTTTGCTGGTCAGCGACTGCACCTGTCTTTCGGCGCGAGCGCAGTTTTTGGGGCGAAGCTTCCTTTGCGCGGTTCGTTATCCGCCGTATGGCCGGAAAAGGAACCGCGCTAGGACTCGATCTTCGGGAAGAGCGGCTGGATCCGCTCGACCTGCCGACCGCCGGGGCGGGAGCCAAGCTCGGCGAGCGCGCGGGCCTCTTCACCGAGGACCGCGAGCAGCGTCTCCGCCGTCGCGGGCAGGTAGGGGACCAGCATCAGGGTGACGACGCGCAGGCCCTCTACCAGGTTGTAGAGGACTTCGTCGAGCCGGGCCGGATCGGCCTCGTCCTTGGCCAGCACCCAGGGCGCCGTCTCCTCGACGTAGCGGTTGAGGCGCCGGACCAGCACCCAGGCGACCTCGAGCGCCTGGCTCAGCTCGGCCTTGTCGATCAGCGCGGCGAGGCGCTCGGGGGCGCCTTCGAAATCCTCCATCAGGACCGCGTCGACCTGCGCCTCCGGCACCACTCCGTCGCGGTAGCGCGCGACCATCGCCAGCACGCGGCTGGCGAGGTTGCCGTAGTCGTTGGCGAGCTCGGTCTCGTAGCGCGCCTCGAAGCCCTGGGTGGAGATCGAGCCGTCCTGCCCGAAGCTGACCTCGCGGAAGAGGTAGAAGCGCAGCGCGTCGGCGCCGAAGCGCTCGATCACCTCGAACGGGTCGAGCACGTTGCCGAGGCTCTTCGACATCTTTTTCTCCCCCATCAGGAGGAAGCCGTGGATCACCATGCGGCGCGGCGGCTCGAGCCCCGCGGCCATGCACAGCGCCGGCCAGATCACCGCGTGGAACTTGAGGATGTCCTTCGCCATCACGTGCAGGTCGGCGGGCCAGTAGCGCTCGGTGAGGTCCTCGCCGGGGCGGGCGAAGGTGAGCGCGGTGACGTAGTTGAGGAGGGCGTCGAACCAGACGTACATGCGCTGCTCGGGGTCCCAGGGAAGCGGCAGCCCCCATTTCAGCGTCGGCCGCGAGAGCGACACGTCCTCCAGCCCGCCCTTGATGAAGGCGACCGCCTCGTTGCGGCGGAAGTCGGGGACGACGAAGTCAGGCTGCCCCTCGTACAGCTCTTCCAGCTTGCCCTGGAACTTGGAGAGCTCGAAGAACCAGTTCTCCTCCTCGACCCAGTCCAGAGGGATCTCGTGGATCGGGCAGGTGTTCCCCGCGGCCACCTCGCGCTCGGTTTTGAAGTCGGCGCAACGGGGGCAGTACCAGCCTTCGTAGGCGCCCTTGCGCACCCAGCCGTTGTCGTAGACCCGCTGCATGATCTCGGCGACCACCGCTTCGTGCCGCGGGTCCGAGGTCCTGATGAAGAAATCATTGGTGGCGTCGATGATCGGCCCGAGCGCCTCGAACTTGGCCGCGTTCCGATCGACCAGCTCTTCCGGCGAGACCCCCTCTTTCGCCGCCGCGATCTCGATCGGCTCCCCGTGCTCATCCGTCCCGGTGAGAAAGAAGACGTCCTCCCCCCGCTGCCGGTGGTGCCGCGCGAGGATGTCCGCGGCCAACGTCGAGTAAGCGTGCCCCAGGTGGGGCTCCGCGTTCACGTAGTAGATCGGCGTGGTCACGTAGAAGCGCTCGGCGGGCATACGGCCCCGAGCCTAGCTATAACGTCGATTGGGGAACCTGAGATGGCGATGCAACGGAAGCCCACGTCCACGCGCAAACCACCGGTGCCGGCGGCGGATCACGCTGAGATCGAGCACTGGATCTCCCGGGTGATGCCCGATCTGAGCCCGATCGTCACCTCGCTGGACGAGCAGATCCGGGAGAAGATCCCCGGGCTGCAGTACGCGGTGAAGTGGAAGCGGCCGTTCTACGGCCTGGCGGACCGCGGGTGGATCATCGAACTGGCCGCCTACGACGTGTCCGTCAACGTCGTCTTCTTCGGCGGTGCGGATTTCGACTCGCCGCCGCCGCTCGGGGAGACTGACCGGAGCCGCTACGTGAAGCTCAGGACCCTGGAGGAAGCGCAGTCGCCGGAGATGACCGCGTGGATCGAGGGGGCCGCGAAGGTTCCCGGCTGGCGCTAGCTCCGGGCGGCCCGCCGACGGCGACCGTTCGACCGCCACCTGATCAGGGAGAATGCTGCGCATGCCTGGGGACAGCCTCGCCGAGCGCTTCATCGCCGCCTTCGCGGCGGCCGACTTCGGGACGATGCGAGAGCTGCTGGCGCCCGACATCGTCGCCTGGGTGACCGATTCGGAGGGGCAGATGCAGCGGCTCGAGGGGCGCGACGATTACCTCGGGCGGGTCGAGGCGATGGACCTGCCCGCGGCGCGCTTCACCCTCGAGCTGACCCAGGCGCCGGTCGCGGTCGGCCCCGACCTGGTGATGCTGATGGTCGAGGTCCAGGCCGAGCGCGGTGGCCGCCGGCTCCACAACTTCGCCGGGCACCTGCTGCGGATCGAGGGCGAGCAGATCGCCGAGTGGTGGATGGTCGACGCGAAGCCGGCCGAGAGCGACGCCTTCTGGGCGAGCTGAGCGCCGCGGCGCCGGTGAGGCGACCGCCGCTCAGCAGTGGGGGTCGAGCGTCAGTTCCGCCAACTGACGACCGACCCGGGCGAATTTGTACTGCTGCTGGGCCGAGAGGGCGGTGAATTCTTCCGGGGTCAGCTTCGACTGCTTCCCGAGCACGCCCTCGATGTTGCTCACCTTCCGCGCGAGCGCGCCCATCTTGTCGCGGAGCGCCTTGCAGGCGGCCGGCGCGTGGGTGGCTTCCAGCCATTCCCCGAGCTGGTCCAGTTCTTCGGCGTAGCGCGCGAAGGTCGGTTCCAGCGTGTACTTCGAGGTCGACGTGTGGATCGACGCGATCGACTGGGCGGAGATGTTTTCGAATTTCCTCATCACGCCTTCGACTTCCTTCGCCCAGACCTTCCCGGGACCGCTCAGGTCCGCGCCCGCGGCTTCGCCGGCGGCACCGCTCTCGGCGCTGCTCGAGCCCGATGAGCTGGTCGCGCCAGACGTGGTGCCCGAACCGGACGAGCTGCTCGACGAACCCCCGCCGCAGGCGCTCAGCAGCAGCGCGGAGGCGAGCAGGAAGGCGATCGGGACGAACTTGCGCACGACGGCGGACCCTAACGGCCGGGTGCGGGCGGCCTGCGGGCGGCGCAGCTGCGGTCAGAGCGGGCGGCGGGCGGCGGTCAGCCCGCGCGGTGGCGATGGCGGTGCGGCCGGTGGATACGGAATTCGCGCAGCGCCGGGGTCGCGTCGGTTCCGGCGGCTCCGATCGCGCGGACGCGGAAGGCGTGGCGACCGGCCGCCAGATGCCTGTAGATCGACGGCGAGGAGCACTTCCGCCAGGTCTTGCCGTCGAGCTTGCATTCGAAGCCGGTCGCGGGTGCCCCGGTCGCGCCGAAGCGGAACTTCGCCGTCCGGCCTTTGATCCTCGCTTTTTCGATCGCCGTCCCCGGCACCGCCGGCTTCGACCCGGTCGACGCAGGAGCAGGCACGCACGGCGGGGCGACCGGGACGAGCTCGAAGGCGCCGATGTCGACGACCGCGGGCGGGTTCGGCGGGCTGCAGTTGAGGTGCCCGGGCAGCGAGCGGGTGTTGCCTTCGAGGTCGGTGGCACCGTTGAAGGGGTTGTCGATCCCGGCGTCGATGGTCGGCGAGCCGATCGCCTCATGGTAGTTGCCGGTGGCGGGGTCGACGAACTTCGGCGCCGCGGTGACCGCCGCGGTCGAGGTGACGGTGCCCACCGTCTTGCCCTGAAGGGCGGAATGATCGAAGACGATCGAGGTCATCGCGCCGTTGTTGTCCCGGGTTTCGGCGGCGATTTCGCCGATGGCGATCACGTTCGTCGCTTCGATCAGGGCGGCGATCGCGACGACTCCCGTGATGCCCACCGCGAACGATTCCGGACCTTCGGCGATCACCGTGTCGTTGCGCATGGTCGGCGCGCCGGGTGCACGCCCTGGACGAAGATCCCCGCGGAGCTTTCCCCCTTGGCGACCAGCAGGCTGTTGGTCAGCGACCAGTTCATCCCCGGCCGCAGCGCCAGGGCACCGGGGCCGTTGGCGATCAGTTCCAGGTGGTCGAAGACGTTGCCGTCGGCGTAGGCGAACAGGCTGCCCTCAAGGGCTTCGGTCGATTCGATCGCCAGGTTCGAGATCTGCAGCGGTTCACCGGACTTCAGCGGCCCCACTTCTTTGGCCCCGACGATCCGCGGTCGCGGCTGCCCGGCGACGCCGTGGATGTTCAACGCGACCGTTGCTTCGATCGTCGCCGCCACCGGATAGGTCCCCGGCGTGACGACGACTTCGTCGCCGGCGGTCGCCGCGGTGATCGCGTAGGCGAGCGAGCAGGGCGCGCCTTCGGTGCAGGTGCCGGAACCGACACCGCCGGGCGAGGCGTATCGCGTCGCCCCGAGCGCCGTCGCGGGCAGCACGAGCAACGCCATCGCCGCCAGGAGCAGGGCCCGTCTCATCGCGCGATCCTAGATCGCGCGATGCCGCCGGTCCAGCCCGCCGGGAGCCGGGCGGACGCGTCTTCTAGCGCCGCGCCTCGCGGCCGGTCAGCGCTTTGTAGAGGTCGTTCGCGCGGGTGCCGGTGAGCGCGGCGACCACCGAGGCGGCGGCGCGCGGACGGGCACCGGACTGGACCAGGTGGCGGAGGGCGTCGACGGCGAAGCCGACGTCCTGGCCGTGCTCGGAGGTCGCCGCCGGGCCGATCACGAGGACGATCTCCCCGCGCACGTCGCCGCGGAAGTGCCGCGCCAGCTCGCCGAGGGTGCCGCGGGCGACTTCCTCGTGGACCTTGGTCAGCTCGCGGCAGATCGCCGCCTCGCGGTCGGGGGCGATCGCCGCCAGGGCGCTGAGGCTCTCCCCCACCCGCCGCGGCGACTCGAAGCAGACGACGGTCTCGGTCGAGCGCAGCACCCGCTCCATCTCCCCGGCCCGGCGCGGCAGGAAGCCCTCGAAGCGCCAGCGGTCGGTCGGCAGGCCCGAGGCGACCAGCGCCACCGGCACCACCGAGGGCCCGGGCAGGACGGTCACCTCGAGGTCGCGGTCGATGCAGCGGCGGATCAGCTTGAAGCCCGGGTCGGAGATCCCCGGCATGCCCGCGTCGGAGACCAGCGCCACGAGGTAGCCGCGCTCGATCTGCTGGGTCAACTCGACCGCGCGGGCCGATTCGTTGCCCTCGTGGTTGGAGATCAGCCGCGGCGCCGGGCGGATCGCGAGGCGGTCGAGCAGCTGGCCGGTGCGACGGGTGTCCTCGCAGGCGATGAAGTCAGCGGAGACGAGCGCCTCGCGGATCCGCGGGCTGACGTCATCCATGTTGCCGATCGGCGTCGGGCAGACGACCAGCGCGCCCGGCATCAGCCTGCTTTCAGGAGCTCGGTGCGGGCCAAGGCCGCGGCGCCGATCATCCCGGCGTCGTTGCCGAGCGTCGCGGCGGCGATCGGGGTCTCGTTCATCGGCCGCAGCGCCCGCTCGCGGACTTCCTTGCGGGCCGGATCAAGCAGCAGGTCGCCCGCCGCGATCACGCCGCCGCCGATCACGATCACTTCCGGCTCGAAGATGTTGGCGAAGCTGGAGCAGGCGACGCCAAGGCGGCTGCCGATCAGGTCGAAGACGCCGATCGCCGTCTCGTCGCCGGCCAGCGCCGCTTCGGTGACCGCCAGCCCGTCGACCTCCTTACCTTCGGCGAGCACCTTGCCGAGCGCCGAGTCGGGGGCCGATTCGGCGGCCGCGTGGCCCTCGCGGCCGAGCGCCGTCCCCGAGGCAAGCGACTCGACGCAACCGTGGTTCGGGCAGTTGCCCTGGCAGGGCGGGCCGTCGACCTGGATCACCACGTGGCCGAGCTCGGCACCCGCGCCGGTGGCGCCGCGGAAGATCTCGCCGCCGAGGATCAGCCCGCCGCCGATCCCGGTGCCGATCGTCAGCATCACCATCGTCGGCCTGTCGCGGGCGGCGCCGTAGAGGTACTCGGCGTAGGCGGCGACGTTGCCGTCGTTGTCGAGGAAGACCGGCAGGCCGACCCGTTCGGAGACGACGTCGCGGACCGGCAGGTTCAGCATCGGCAGGTTGACCGCGGAGACGGCTTCGCCGCGCTCCTGGTTGATCGTCGCCGGGATGCCGAGGCCGACCGCGACCGCGTCGGGGCGGGCGGCGCGCGCGGCGTTCACCTCGCGCACCAGCAGCTCGATCAATTCGTCCTGGTCCTGGCCGCGGGAGGTCTCGCGGCTCTCCCACAGGGTCTCGACTCCGGCCAGGACGCCGACCTGGATCTTCGT
>MKSH01000034.1:36629-38181 GCA_001898095.1 Solirubrobacterales bacterium 70-9
CGGATCGATCCATCCGGCGAAGTCCAGTGTTCCTTAGAAACCTCGACTACGGTTTCCGACCCCTTTCGACTGACGATATGCCTGACGACGGTGATCAGCGGCCGCCGGAGCCGCCCGAGGAGCGCCCCGAGCGCCCATCCCCCGAGCGCCCCTCGGGCCAGCCCGAGTACCGGGTTTACCGCTCCAGGCGTGGGATCTTCTCGCGCCTGCGGGGCAGCGATCTGCCGAAATCGGACGACGCCGCGGGGGCGGGCGCGGGCACTGCGGGGTTCGGTGGCGCGGGCGCGGGCGGGCCGGGACGCCCGGGCGGTCCCGACGAACCCGGGCGCACGAATTACGGCCGCGGCCACCGCGAAGGCCCCCAGCTGCCGCCGCTCAAGATGCCGTGGAAACGGCGCGAAGAACGCGGCTCGAGCGCGCGGCGCAAGCCGCCGGCGCGGCGGATCGCCTTCTGGCTCGGGATCGCGATCGTCGGCTGGATCGTGGTCAGCCTGCTCGCCTTCGGGGTCTCGGCCCAGTTGCAGTCGTTCAAGCTGGCGGGCGAAGCGAAGGACGCCCTGCACGGCAACCCGTTCATCCTGCCGAGCGCCCAGAACATCCTCGTGATGGGCACCGACGCGCGCCCGCCGAACACGAAGGAACCGGGGGCGGCCCACAATCCCAAGTGCTACGAGCAGCAGGAAAAGGGCGAATCGCCGCATGCCCCCTGCTCGCAGGGGGAATACCGCGCCGACACGCTGATGGTGATCCGGGCGGGCGGCGGCACCTTCAACAAACTCTCGATCCCGCGTGACTCCTTCGCCGAAATCCCCGGCGAGCAGCCGCAGAAAATCAACGCCGCCTTCGCCTTCGGCGGCGCCGCGCTGCAGATCAAGACGGTGGAAAAGTTCCTCGACATCAAGATCGACCACGTCGCAATCATCAACTTCACCGGGCTGGAAAACCTGGTCGACGCGGTCGGCGGGGTCGAAGTCAATCTCAAGCACAAGCTCTGCGCCGAAATCGCCGGCGGCGCGGGCGGCGGCCAGGGCGGGATCACCCTGCGGCTGGGCAAGGGCTCGAACACCCTGAACGGCCAACAGGCGCTCGCCTACTCCCGCATCCGCGAGCCGAGCGAATGCCCCGGCAAGGGCAAGTCCGCCTACACCTTCGGCTATTCCGACCTCAACCGCGAGAACGCCCAGCAGGAAGTCATCAACGGGATCAAGGACCGCCTCACCAGCTTCACCCGCATCCCCTACAACTTCATCCACGGCCCGATCATCGGCTGGGACGCGCCGAAAGCCTTCGTCTCCGACATGGGCTTCTTCACCATGCCCCAGCTGGTCCTCTCCGCCGCGATCGGCGGCACCGGCGGCACCAACGTCCTCTGCGGCACGAGCAAGAAGGAAGCCGCCAAGTGCGGCGTCGGCCCCGAAGGCTCGATCGAAGTCCCCCAGTCGGTGCGAAGGAAGGCCGTGCACCGGTTGATGGGCTGAGGGCCGGGCCGGGACGGCGGGGGTTCGGGGCGCTTGCGGCCGGGATGGCGCGCTTCGGGGTCAGAGCGGCGGGG
>MKSH01000034.1:38263-50328 GCA_001898095.1 Solirubrobacterales bacterium 70-9
AGCCTTTAGGGGGAAGTGCGCAGGGTTCGTGCGCTTGCAGAGAGGATCGTCACGAAGACGTCACCTTCGAGGGGTCGGACCGGGCCCCGGGACCCGCTGTGGAGCTTTTCTCTCGCATAGAGAGAGTTTCTCTCCACAGCAAAGCGCTGACTAATGGGACAGGTGTGACGTCTCATGAAGAGACGTGGAGTTCCGCGCCGATCCCGCGCACTCCGTCACGGATCTCCGCCGTGACCCGCACGGGACGCGCGCCCTCACCCTCTCCCCGTGACCCGGCCCTCTCGTAGGCGGTCACAGCCTGCCCGGACCGCCTACAGAGGGCCGGGTCCCTTGCCACGTCCCTCAGGCCGCGCCCAGGACCGTGATCCGCGCCGGCGCTCGGGGGCTAATCGCTGGAGGACGAGCTGGAGCCCGAGGAGCTCGAGCTCGACGAGGCGGCGGTCTTCGAGTCGGAGCTCGAACTGCTCGAGGAGCTCGAGGACGAATCGGAGGAGCTGGAACTGGAGGAGCTGTCGCCGCTGCTCCCGTTCGAGCCTTTGCCCTTACGTTTGCCGTAGTCGGTGTTGTAGAAGCCGGAGCCCTTGAAGTGGACCGCGGGGGCCGTCAGGACGCGGACCGCGGGGGCGCCGCACTCGACGCACTCGGTCAGCGGATCCTCGGACATCTTCTGCATCACGTCGAAGACGTGGCCGTTGTCGCATTTGTACTCGTAGATCGGCACGGACTCCCGATTATCGCAGCCGCTACGGTTCGGGCATGGCGACGACCCCGCAGGAGGAGCCTTTGACCGAGGTGACGATGGAGGAGATCGTGGCGCTGTGCAAACGGCGCGGCTTCGTCTTTCCCTCTTCTGAGATCTACGGCGGGCTCGGCTCGACCTACGACTACGGCCACTACGGGGTCCTGCTGAAGACCAACGTGAAGAACGAGTGGTGGCGCTCGATGCTGCAGGAACGCGAGGACATCGTCGCCCTCGACTCGGCGATCCTGCAGAGCCCGAAGGTCTGGGAGGCCTCCGGTCACCTGGCCGGGTTCACCGACCCGCTGGTCCAGTGCCTCGGCAAGTGCAAGCGGCGCTGGCGCGAGGACCACCTGCGCGAGGCCGTGGCCGAGGAAGGCGGCGACCCCGACGCCGAGCTGAAGTGCCCCGAGTGCGGCGGCGACCTCTCCGAGCCGCGCAACTTCAACCTGATGTTCGAGACGCACGTCGGCCCGGTGGCGGGCGAGGGCTCCGAGGTCTACCTCCGCCCGGAGACGGCGCAGGGCATCTTCATCAACTTCAAGAACGTGCTCGGCTTCGCCCGCAAGAAACCGCCGTTCGGGATCGCCCAGGTCGGCAAGTCCTTCCGCAACGAGATCACCCCCGGCAACTTCATCTTCCGCACCCGCGAGTTCGAGCAGATGGAGATGGAGTTCTTCGTCCCGCCCGACCAGGCCGAGCAGTGGTACCGCGAGTGGATCGAGATCCGCGAGCGCTGGTACACCGACCTCGGCATCCGTCCCGACCACCTGCGGGTCCGCCCGCACGAGCAGGACGAGCTTTCCCACTACTCCTCCGGCACGAGCGACGTCGAGTACCTCTTCCCGATCGGCTGGTCGGAGCTCGAGGGGATCGCCAACCGCGGCAACTTCGACCTCACCCAGCACGCCAAGTTCAGCGGCGAGAAGCTCGAGTACTTCGACCAGGCGACGAAAGAGCGCTACGTCCCGCACGTGATCGAGCCCGCCGCGGGCGCCGACCGCGCCACCCTCGCCTTCCTCGTCGACTCTTACGAGGTGGAGGAAGTGGAGGGGCGCCGGCGGACCGTGCTGCGCCTGCACCCGCGCCTCGCTCCCATGAAGGTCGCCGTCTTGCCGCTGGTCTCCAAGGAGGGGCTGCCGGAGAAGGCGCGCGAGATCTACCAGGACCTGCGCAAGCGCCTCCCCGCCGAGTTCGACGAGGGCGGCTCGATCGGCAAGCGATACCGCCGCCAGGACGAGATCGGCACCCCCTGGGGCATCACCGTCGACTTCGACACGATGCAGGACGACACCGTCACCCTGCGCGACCGCGACTCGCTGGAGCAGATCCGCGTGCCGATCGAGGGTCTCGGCGACGAGCTCGTGCGGCGTCTCGAAGCCCCGTGGACGAGCCCGAAGCTCGCCTAGATAGCGAAATTTCAGGCGCAGGAGGTCAAGTTCGACCCTCGAATGGTCGACAACGTCTCGATTCGTTAATCCCGCTCGTCTGATTGATAGGAGCCCGCGGTGGCATATGAGATGGACATCCCGAACAGCGACCAGCAGGTCAAGGTCCGCAACCCGTGGTTGGTGGTCCTGTGGTCGCTCATCACGATCGGCATCTACCACATCGTCTGGTGGTACAAGATCAACAAGGAGCTGAAGGCTTTCGGTGAGTCGAAGGGCTACGACCTCGGCCGCAACCCGACCAACTCGCTGCTGGCGCTGTTCCCGGGCTTCATCATCATCATCCCGCCGCTGGTCTCCTACTGGCGCGGCACGAAGCGCGTGCAGGGCGCCGCGGCGCTGGTCGGCCGCGAGCCGGTCAACGGCTGGATCGCGCTGGTCCTCTACCTGTTCATCGGGATCGCCTTCCCGGCCTACCTGCAGGTGGGGCTGAACGGCGTCTGGCGGCAGGAGCTGCAGCCGGCCCCGGGCCAGGACATGCCGCCGCACAGCGACAGCCCGGTGCCACCGAAACTCGACAACGCCTGAGGCGAGTCAGTTCGACTTCTGGGTGCTGAGCATCCGAAGGTCGGAGTTCAGTTCGACAGGAATGCTTCGACAGCGGCCGCGTCGGCTTTCAGCCGGCCGGCCGCTTTTTTCGTCACCTTCTCCAGGTCTTCGATCTCCACCCTCCCCTTGGGGAGGCGCCAGGTGGCGACGGCTCGCCCTTTGACCAGGGCGAAGGGGCGGAAGATCCCGTTGTTCGTCACCAGTCCTTTGTGCGGGCCGATCACGGCCTCGCGCGAGGCCCAGCCGAGGAGCAGCGGGTCGAAGGCGCCCAGGAGCATCGGCTCTGGGAGGGGCGCGGGCTCCTCGCGGTTGCGCAGGTCGAGGAGGCCGTCGCCGCGGTCGACGGTGCGGCGGGAGATCGCGGACAGGCCGGCGCGGGCGTCGCGGAGCGGCAGGCCTGCCCAGCGGGCGAGGTCGGCGTCGGTGGCGGGACCGTGGGCGATCAGGTAGCGGTGGGCGAGCTCTTTCAGGGATGCCTCGCGGGAGGGGCCGGGGTGGACCCCTTCGCTCACGAACTGCGGGGAGGTTCGTTCAGGGGTCCACCCCGGCCCCATCACAGGGGCCAACCAATCGCGGGCTGAGACGAAGGCGTGCTCTTTCCCCTTCATCGGACCGCGGATGCAGATGCCTTGCAGCGAGGCGTAGAAGAGGATGTGGACCAGGGCTTGGCCTGCGGTGGGGACGTCGGCGGAGTCGAGGGCGTCGCGGAGTTCGGCGCGGGTTCGGGGGCCGTCCTCGAGGGCACGGGCGACGACCTCGACGCCGCGGTCGGCGCGGTCCCCCACCCCGGTCTGCCGCAGGCGCGTGCGGCAGGAGGTCCACAGCTGGGGCGTCGTCAGCGACTGGAGCAGCGGGTAGTCCTCACTGCGGATCAAGTGCAAAGTTCCGCGGTTGACCCAGGTGATGATCAGCCGCCGCTCGTCCAGCGCCCGGTCCACATCGGAGGCAACCAGCCCCTCGCTCCGCGCCCGCACCGCCAACCACGCCCCTCTCGGGTCCTGCCCCTGAATCGCCAGCAAGCGCTCAGCTACCTCAGCTGGATCCCGAGCCGGCCTCGTCGCCAACCCCTGCGCAGTGATCCGCGCCGCGTGCAGTTCGGTTGCCCGCACGCGCGTGCTCAGGAGGTCGGATGGACCCCTGAACGAACCTCCCCGCTGTTGCGAAAGAAGGGGTCCATCCGACCTCCTCCCCGCAAGCCTCAGCCCTTACCGGAGAGCAAGTTCCAAGCTCGTCGCCAAAAGCTCGGCTCCGGCTCGCCCGCCACGTCGTCCGGCGAGACCTCGATCGTGCCCGGATTCTTGCCCGGCTTCGCCAGTTTGGCCGCCGTGGCCGCGTCGATCGAGAGTACGACGCCGTTCTCGTAGATCCCCTCGACCTCGGGCGCGTCGACGAATTTGTGACCGCCGGGCCGGTCGTGGGGGGTGTCGAAGATGATCCCGTCGAAGAGGTCGGCCTCGGGCGCGTCGAGCACCTCGACCACCGTCCCCAGCTTCACCTCGTCGCTGGAGTAGACGGGGATGCCGCGCCGGGCGACGAGGTAGGAGACCTTGGAGCCGAGATCGTCCACGCCGCGAGCCTAGCGGAGCAGCGCCGCGACGCCCAGTCCGGTCCGCGTGGACGGGCGCAGCGCGGCACTACACTCGGGCTGGGAAACCCCGACGGGAAGGGAACGCATGGGAACGAACTTGGCCTCCATCGTCACCGAGAGCGCCTCGCGCGACGGCGCCGCGCCGGCGGTGCGACTGGGCGCACGGACGCTCACCTACGGCGAGCTTGCCGACGGAACCGCGCGGGTCGTGACGTTGCTGCGCGAGCGCGGCCTGCAGCCCGGCGACCGGGTCGGGGTGATGGTGCCGAACGTGCCCGAGTTCCCCCTCGCCTATTACGGGATCCTGCGCGCCGGGGGCATCGTCGTGCCGATGAACGTGCTGCTGAAACGGCGCGAGATCTCCTTCTACCTGGAGGATTCGGGGGCGAAGCTGTTGCTCGCCTGGCACGGGTTCGTCGAGGAGGCGCGGGCCGGCGCCGAGGAGGCGGGCACCGAGTTGATCGAGGTCGAGCCGGAGTCGTTCGCCGAGACCCTCGGCGCGCTCGAGCCGACGCCGGGGATCGCCGAGGTCGACGTCGAGGACACGGCGGTGATCCTCTACACCTCGGGCACCACCGGCAAACCGAAGGGCGCCGCGCTCGCCCACCGCAACCTCGACGAAAACTCGGAGATCATCTCCCGCACGACCCTCCTGATCGGGCCCGGCGACGTCGTCCTCGGCGCTCTGCCGCTCTTCCACACCTTCGGCCAGACGGTGGCGATGAACGCCTCGATACGGGTCGGCGCCTGCCTCACCCTGATGCCGAAATTCGATCCCGGCGAGGCGCTGGCGACGATCGACCGCGACGGCGTCACCCATTTCTACGGCGTGCCGACGATGTACGGGGCGCTGCTCCACCACCCCGAACGGGAGAAGTTCGACACCTCGACCCTGCGGCTCTGCAAGACCGGCGGCGCCTCGATGCCGGTCGAGGTCCTGTACGGGTTCGAAGAGGCGTTCGGCACCGAGCTGATCGAGGGCTACGGGCTCTCGGAGACCTCGCCGGTCGCCTCCTCCGGGCATCCGAATCAGACCCGCAAGCCGGGCTCGATCGGAACCCCGATCGAAAAGGTCGAGATGCGGATCGTCGACGAGAACGACCAAGAGGTGCAGCAGGGCGAGGTCGGCGAGATCGTGATCCGCGGCCACAACATCATGAAGGGCTACTGGGACCGCCCCGACGCGACCGCCGAGGCGATCCGCGACGGCTGGTTCCACAGCGGCGACCTCGGCCGCGAAGACGAGGACGGCTTCTTCTTCGTCGTCGACCGCAAGAAGGACATGATCATCCGCGGCGGCTACAACGTCTATCCCCGCGAGGTCGAGGAGCTCCTCTACGAGCACCCAGGGGTCCGTGAAGCGGCCGTGCTCGGCGTCCCCCACCCCGAGTGGGGCGAGGAGGTGGGAGCCGCCGTCGTCCTCGAGCCGGGCGCCGACGACATCGCCCCGGAGGAGATCAGCGCCTGGGTGCGCGAGCGGATCGCCGCCTACAAGTACCCGCGCGTGGTCTGGTTCCTCGACGAGCTGCCGAAAGGCCCGACCGGCAAGATCGTGAAGCGCGAGATCGAGGTCCCGGCGGCAGCCGACGCGTCCGCCTCCTAGCCGGCGGCCCGAGGCTGCGGTACTCTCAAGTACCAGCGGGCCAACCAGCGAAACGGGGAAGAGATGAGCGTCGCCTCTCAGCGTCTGATGGAGAACGTCACCTACGAGGATCTCTACCGACGATGGGAGCAGGGCAACTGGAGTGCCTACGACATCGACTTCTCCGCCGACGTGGGCGGCTGGGCGGGCCTCAGTGACATCCAGCGCCGCTCGGCGATGTGGATCTACTCGATGTTCTTCTACGGCGAGGACCGGGTCGCCGACACCCTCGCCCCTTACATCACCGCGGCGCCGACCGAGGAGCAGTCCTACTTCCTCGCCACCCAGCAGGTCGACGAGGTGCGCCACTCGCTCTTCTTCCACCGCTTCTTCAAGGAGGTGATCGGGGTCGGCGGCGAGAGCCTCGAGGAGACGCTCGCCTCCACCCTGCCGCAGCTGAACTGGGGGTACCGCGGCGTCTTCGATCGCCTCGACCGGATGGCGGCGGAGCTGCGCAAGGACACCTCGTTGCCGAAGTACGCGCAGGCGATCACGCTCTACCACTTGATCGTCGAGGGCAGCCTCGCCCAGCCGGGCCAGCACTTCATCGAGGACTTCTTCGCCAAGGAGGAGGTGATGCCCGGGTTCAGCGCCGGGATGGCGAACGTCTCCCGCGACGAGCAGCGCCACATCGGCTTCGGCGTGAAAGTGCTCTCCGAACTGCTCGCCCCCTCCCACCCCGCCTCGACGGAGTGCCGCGCCGCGGTGGTCGAGCTGCTGAAGGAAGTCGTCGCCTTCACCCCCGCCGTCTTCCGGCCGCCGAACCTCGATCGCTCCTACACCGAGTGCTACGGCTTCACGATGGAGGACATCTACACCTTCGGGCTGAAACTGGTCCGCCAGCGCTGGCGCACGATCGGCTTCCCGACCGAGGAGATGCCGCCCGGCGTCTTCCCCTTCGACCCGGCCGAGCCGGAGGAGTCGATCGCCGCCAACCAGGTGAAGATGATGCTCGGCGGGATCCTCGGCCCGGTCGACGGCGCCGTCACGCCGAGCACCGACCCGGAACTGATGCGCCTCTACTTCGACATGACCGCGCGGGCCGCCGACCCGGCGGCGGCGAACGGCACGCCGCTCGTATACCAGTGGCGCTTCAGCGACGCCGAGCCCTGGACGCTGACGATCGACAACGGCTCCACCCGCGCCGAACCCGGCGTGGCGGCCAACCCGGCGGTGACGATCGAGAGCACCTGGGCCGACTGGCTCGCCTCGACCAAACCCGACGCCAACCCGCTGAAGATGCTCCTCAGCCGCAAGATCCGCCCCCACGGCAGCCCCCGTGAGCTGCTCCGCCTGCGCAAGGTCTTCGGCTAAGTGTTGATGGGCCGAAAAGCGCTCTATATCAGCGCTTTTCGGCCCATCAACGTGAGGACCTAGGAGATCGGGGGGCGCTGGTCGGCCCAGGGGCGCTCGGCCTCGATCTGGGCGGCGAGGGAGAGCAGGAGCGGCTCGCTCTCGCGGCGGCCGATGATCTGGATCGCCAGCGGCATGCCGTCGGCGCCGAGGCCGAAGGGGATCGACATCGCCGGGTTGCCGGTGTGGTTCCAGGGCACGCAGTAGGGATAGAAGCGGCTCATCCCGAGCACCGTGTAGAGGGCGCTGCGGCCCTGCCATTTGCGGATCGGCACCGCCGTGCCGCCCATCACCGGCATCACCAGGACGTCGAAGTCGTCGAAGATCGCGTTGAGGCGGGCGATCTCCTCCGGGCGTTTGGCCATCGCTTTTTCGTAGAGCGACTCGGGGAGCAGGCCG
Source organism: Solirubrobacterales bacterium 70-9 (assembly GCA_001898095.1). GTDB lineage: Bacteria > Actinomycetota > Thermoleophilia > Solirubrobacterales > 70-9 > VAYN01. Next base: position 45,982 of record MKSH01000034.1, read on the forward strand.
CCGAGCGTGCCGAAGCCGCGGGTTCGCCGTTCGAGGCGCTCCGGCAGCGGCACTTCCTCGACGGTTTCCGCGACTCCCTTGAGGAAGCGCGCGGTGATCGTGTCGCCGACCCGGCCCCAGTCGGGATCGCGCGGGGAGACGTCGTGGCCGAGGCCGGCGAGGAAGGCGGCGGCGTCGGCGGTCGCCCCCTTCACCTCGTCGGAGACGTTCGGCGGGGCGAGCGCCCGCGGCGCCAGGGTCGACCAGGCGACCTTCAGCTTGCCCGGCGAGTCCTTGACCGACTCGACGAAGGGCTTCGCCGGAGGTGCCGGCGCTTCGTCCTCCTTCGAGCCGCCGGAGACGACGTCGAGCCAGAGCGCGGTGTCGAGCACCGAGCGGCTGAGGCAGCCTTCGACCGCCATGCCGCGCCAGCCCTCGAGCTTCGGCGCCAGCGAGACGCGCCCGCGGCTCGGCTTCAGGCCGAAGAGACCGTTGCAGGCGGCCGGGATGCGGATCGAGCCGGCGCCGTCGCCGGCCGAGGCGATCGGCACCATGCCGGCGGCGACCGCCGCGCCGGAGCCGCCGCTGGAGCCCCCCGGCGTGCGCTGCGGGTTCCACGGGTTGCGGGTCACCCCGTAGGTGGCGGACTCGGTGAAGCCGCAGATCGCCAGCTCCGGCAGCAGGGTGAGGCCGACGATGATCGCCCCCGCCGCGCGCAGCCGGCGGACCACCTCGGAATCGGCCTTGGCGGGCACCTCGAAGGCGTCGGTGCCGTGCGTGTTGATCTCGCCGGCGACGTCGATTTCGTCCTTGATCGCGATCGGCACGCCGAGCAGCGGCCGGGTGTCGCCGGCGCTCCGCCGCGCCTCCGCCTGCTCCGCCTCGAGCATCGCTTTGTCCGCGAAGACCTTGCGAAAAGCGTTCAGCTCGGGGTCGAGCCGATCGATCCGTTCCAGCGACTGGCCGACCAGCTCGGTCGGGCTGACGTCCCCGGCGCGGACCATCTCCGCCTGCCGGGCCAACCCCGCGAACGCGATGTCATCTCCCCCCTGCGGCAAGGGGCAGATCCTACCTTCCGTGGTTCCTTTTGCTCCTATCCAGGCAAAGGAACCGCGCAAGGGGCGGGTCAGTCGGAGACGAGGAGGTAGCGGGCGCTGGCGGCACCTGCGGTCAGGGCCGGCTTGATGTCGCGGCTGGGGTCGCTCAGGGCCTGGAGGGCGAAGCCGTCGGCGACGGCGAGGAGGTAGGCGACGACGGCCTCGGCGTCGAAGCGGAGGCTGAGGATCTTCTCGTCTTCCTTCGCCCGCAGGACGTCGGCGACGTGGGAGCGGGTCGCCTCGAAGAGCTGGCCGACCTCTTTCTGGATGTCGGGGTTGCGGCGGCCGGCGCTGAACAGCTCGTAGAGGAGGAGGAAGTAGCCGGGATCGTTGTCGATCATGTCGGTGAGGCTCTTGACCAGGACGTCGAGGACGGCGTCGGCGGTCTTCGCCTTCGCCAGCAGCTCGTCGAGGCGGGCGATCCGCAGTTCGGTGTCGCGCCTCACGACCTCGACCAGGAGCCGCTCCTTGGTGCCGAAGTAGTAGTGAAGGAGGCCGCGGCTGACCCCGGCCTCGCGGGCGACGTGCTCGAAGGTCGAGCCCGCCGCGCCGCGCCTGGCGACGCTGTCGCGCATCGCGTCGACGATGCGCTGCGCCTTCTCGCCGCTGAGCTGACGCTCTTTGGTCGCCGCCTCCACAGGCCCTTTCCGTCTAGCTCAGGAGCCGTTGATGCTGGTGGAGCTCGTGTACTCGAACTCCTCTTCGGCGCCGAACAGGGCGTCGAGGACAGCCTTACGCGCACCCTCGCTGACCACCAGGGCGACGATGGCGCCGATGATCGCGAGCATGATCAGCTTGCCGAGCCGGTGCTTCTTCTTCGGCTTCTGCAGTCGCTCGCGCGCTTCCTGCAGCGCTTCCGCGGCCTGGCGCATTTCCTTCTGCACCTTCTTGTCGGAGGTGACGGCCTTGACCGTGCCCTTGCCGTTACCGGTGGCGCGGGTGTAGGCCTTCTTCGCCGAGCTGTAGGCGTCCTTGAGGTTGTCCCGCAGATCTTCGTCTTCGATCAGGCGCTGCACGTACGGGTTCTCGCGGGCGGCTTCGTACAGGTCGCCGGCCCGGTCCGCCGTGTGGGTGGTCTTGCTCTTGGACATCCCTTCTCCCTCTCGCTGTTCTCGCGGTTTAGCCCAGGATATACCCGGGATTCAGAACCTGTCCCCAAACTCGCGTGTGCGACTGGCGAGTACCGGACCGAGCGGGGTAGGACGCAAGGAGGTCGAATGGCATAGCCATTTGGCCGATTGAGGACGCCGCCCCGCGAAGTGTGTCCGATGCCGCCAGGCGTGCGCGGGAGCTTGGGGACAGGTTCTGCGGCAGGGGGACGCTGTGCCGGGGGAAGAATGCGGACGTTCAGGCGCGGCGGCGAGGCCACACCGGGCGGCGCGGCAACCCCCGATCACTCGGGCCCGATGCCGTCGAGAAGCACGCCGTTGCTGCGGAAATCGAGCCGCGCCGCGCGCAGCGGGCGCAGCCGCAGCGGCGCCAGGCCGGGCCGTTGGAAGCGGTAGCGACGGATGTATAGGCGGCCGGTGTCTTCGTCGGCCACCTGGCGGAAACCGGGCCCGAGCAGGCGGTGCGGCGGCGCCGGCTCGACCCCGTCGGAGACGAAGTCGACTTCCTTCACCAGCCAGTCGTACGGTTCGCTGGCCCGCACCTGGATCGCCCCGGTCGAGAGGTAGTACCGCAGCGGCGCCTCGCCGAGGGTCCAGGTGACGGTAGCCCGCGGCCCGTGCGGGTGGCCCATGTGTTCGGCGACGGCGCTCCAGTTCGGCCGCTGGAATTGTTCGTCGGTCGAGGCGAGGACGCAGAAGCCGAGCGAGTAGGCGAAGAGCAGCGCCCCGACGACGGCGCCAAGCCGGCGCGAGACCGGCGAGCTCACCGCGATCCCGATCGCCGCCAGCAGCGGTACCAGCGCCGGGATCAGGTTGCGGGCGAGGACGAAGTCCTTGCCCGCTGCGGCCAGGGCCAGCGCGGTCGGGATCCCGATCGCCGCCGCGACCAGGAGCAGCGGCCGGCCCGCGGCGCGGCGCTCCCGCCCCGCCCGCCGGCGCAGCAACAGCGCCAGCGCGCCGAGGCTCAGCGCCAGCGGCACGAAGGCGAGCCAGGGCCGCTCCGGCCGGGCGATGATGTCGCCGGTCTCCCCGGTGACGAAGGTCGCCGCGGTTTCGGCGAGCCGGTGGCCGAGGCTGAAGTTGCCGATCCAGTCGGCGTGCCCGAGGGACATCTGGTGGATCGCCACCGGCGCCACGGCAAGCGCGCAGCCGGCCAGGATCGCCATCCCGACGAAGCTCGTCCGCCAGCCGCGCCGGCGCAGCAGCATCACCGCCTCGGCGAGGATCGGGAAGGCGACGAAGTAATGGGTGGCGATCGCCAAGCCCGACCAGATCCCCCACCAGACGAAGTCCCGCCGCGCGCCGCGCCGTTCGGCCCGCAGCCAGTAGAGCGCCGAGAGCGCGCCGAAGAGGGCGACCAGCGCGTAGGCGCGCGCCTCCTGCGAGTACCAGAGCATCATCGGGTTGACCGCGACCAGCGCCGCCGCCCAGAGGCCGGCCCGCCGTCCCCGCAGCTCCACCCCGATCAGGTAGGCGACCGGGACCGTCGCCACGCCGGCCGCCGCGGAGACCGCGCGCAGGCCGAATTCGTGGGTGCCCGCGAGCTGGGTCCAGGCCCAGGCGACGGCGTAGTAGACCGGCGGCGTCGACTCGCTGAACCAGACCGCGTGCATCGCGTGGCCGAAGCCGTCGCGGAGGACGCGGCTGGCGGTGACGACCTCGTCGTGGTGGTAGCTCTGCACGCCGAGCGTGGCGAAGCGGAGCAGGGCCGCCAGCGCGGTGAGGCCGGCGACGATCCAGAAGGCGCGCGAGCGTTCCCGCGCCCAGTCGGATAGCGACCGTCTCCTGCCCCCGACCGATGCGTTCGCAGAAATGACCGCATAGCGACCATTAGTGCGAACGCCACCGTGGGTCGCCGGCCGACTGCTCAAGAGAGGGCGGTGTCGATCGCTTTCGAGACCTCGTCGACGAACACGAATTTGAGACCGCCGAGCTCTTTGCTCGGGATCTCCGCAGCGTCTCCCTCGTTGCGCTCGGGCACGATGACCCGTTTGATACCCGCCCGCTGTGCCGCCAACGACTTCTCCTTCAACCCGCCGATCGGCAGCACCTTGCCGGTCAGCGTCACCTCGCCGGTCATCGCGACGTCGTTGCGGACCGGCCGGCCGCTGATCAGCGACGACAGCGCCACCGTCATCGCCACCCCGGCCGACGGCCCGTCC
>MKSH01000034.1:50358-53568 GCA_001898095.1 Solirubrobacterales bacterium 70-9
GCCCGCGCACGTAGGAGAGCGCCGCCTGCGCCGACTCTTTCATCACCTCGCCGAGCTGGCCGGTGATCGTCAGGTGTCCCGAGCCGGGCATCCCGGTCGCCTCGATGAAAAGGACGTCGCCGCCCGCCGGGGTCCAGGCGAGGCCGGTGGCCACGCCGGGGTCTTTGGTCCGCCGCCGCGTTTCGGTGAAGACGCGCCGCCTTCCCAACATCTCACGCGCTTTTTTGCCCGAGATGCGCACCTTGCCTTTGGCTTTGCCTTCGGCGACCTGGCGCGCGACTTTGCGGCAGATCGTGCCGATCAGCCGCTCCAGGTTGCGCACCCCCGCCTCGCGCGTGTACTCCTCGATGATCGCGGTCAGCGCCGCGTCGGCGAACTCGATCTGGCTCGGTTTCAACCCGTTGGCGGCGATCTGGCGGTCGACCAGGTAGCTGCGCGCGATGTGGCGCTTGTCGTCGAGCGTGTAGCCCGCCAGTTCGATGATTTCCATCCGGTCGAGCAGCGGCCCCGGGACCGTGTCGAGCACGTTCGCGGTGGCGATGAAGAGGACGTCGGAGAGGTCGAACGGCAGGTCCAGGTAGTGGTCGCGGAAGGTGTCGTTCTGGGCCGGGTCGAGCACCTCGAGCATCGCGCTGGCCGGGTCGCCGCGGAAGTCGGCGCCCATCTTGTCGATCTCGTCGATCATGAAGACAGGGTTGCGCGAGCCGGCATCGCGGAGGGCGCGGATGATCGTCCCCGGCAGCGCCCCGATGTAGGTGCGACGGTGGCCGCGGATCTCCGCCTCGTCGCGGACGCCGCCGACCGAGATCCGCTCGAACTCCCGCCCCAGCGCTTTCGCGATCGAGCGGCCGAGGCTCGTCTTCCCCACTCCGGGCGGGCCGACGAAGCAGAGGATCGGCCCGGGGCTCTCCGGGTTCAATTTGCGCACCGCCAGGTACTCGAGAATCCGCTCCTTCACGTCCTCGAGGTCGTAGTGGTCCGCGTTCAGCACTTTTTTCGCGTGGCGGATGTCGAGGTTGTCCTTCGTCTCGACGTCCCAGGGCAGCTCGGTCAGCCACTCGAGGTAGGTGCGGATGACCCCGTGCTCGGCCGCCGCGGGCGGCAGTTTGGCCAGCCGCCCGAGCTCCCGGTCGGCCGCTTTGCGCGCTTCCTCGGGAAGGTTTGCGGCCTCGATCCGCTCCTGCAGTTCCTTCACTTCGGCGGCCTGCTCGTCTTCCTCGCCGAGCTCGTCCTGGATCGCTTTCAGCTGCTGACGGAGGAAGAACTCGCGCTGGCCTTTGTCGACTTCGGACTGCACCCGTGACTGGATCTGGCTGCCGAGCTGGACCACCTCCAGCTCCCGGGCGAGGATCTGGGAGAGGTGGCGCAGCCGCTTGGCGACGTCGACTTCTTCCAACAGCTCCTGCTTCTCCGCGGTCTCGATCCGCAGCGCGCCGCCGATCAGGTGGGCGAGCGCGCTCGGGTCTTCGATGTTGGCGACCGCCAGCTGCAGCTCCTCCGGCAGGTAGGGGATCTGCTCGACGATCTCGGAGAAGGTGCGCTGGACGTTGCGGGTCAGCGCCTCCAGCTCGGCGTTCCGCTTCACCACGTCGGGCTCCTCGCTGATCCGCGCGATCAGGTAGGGCCGGTCGGTGACGAACGCGTCGAGCCGCACGCGCTGCGTCGCCTGGACGAGGATCCGCAGGGTCCCGTCGGGGACTTTCACCATCCGCTCGACCACCCCGACGACGCCGACGTCGTAGAGGTCGGCCGGGGTCGGCTCGTCTTTCTCCGGGTCGCGCGAGGCGACCATCACCAGCATCCGGCTGCCACCGAGGACGTCGTCGATCAGCTTGATCGAGCGCACCTGACCGACCGCGAGCGGGGTGATCGTGTCCGGGAAGGCGACCGAGTCGCGCAGCGGCAGGACCGGCAGCGCCTCCGGCAGCGGCAGGTCGCCGCGCACCGCGTCCTCGTCTGCCCCGATCGGCGCCTCGACGATCTCGAGGCCCGGCGAACCCTCCATCAGGGGCGTCCGATCGGGACCTGGTGAGTGGTCTCGCCCGGATCGCGCAACGGCAGTTCGATCACCAGCACGCCGTCTTCGTATTCGGCGACGGCGCGAGTGTGGTCGACCTCGACCTGCAGCTCGACCACCCGCCGGAACGGCCCCGAGGGGATCTCGATCTGCTGGTAGACGCGGCCCTCGGTCTCCTGCAGGGCGCGCCGGCCGACGATCGCCAGCTGCCGGCCGCTGACCTCGATGCCGACCTCGGAGAGCTCGACCCCGGCGAGGTCGACTTTGACCACGGCGCGCTGCGGGTCGTCGACGTAATAGACGTCGACGTTGGGCGAGAAGCCCGAGGCCCGGCGGCTGACGTAGCGGGTGCGGCTCCAGGGATCGCCCATCAATTGGTCCATCTCCCGGCGCATCCTGGCGAAGTCGGCGAAGAGGTCGCGCTGCGGCATCGGAGGAACATTACCCAGGAACCGGGCGGGGGCCGGGAGCGTGGACCGGTGTCGGTCAGGCGGTGGCGCGACCGGCCGAGGTCCAGCGCGGTGCCCGCATCAGGAGGACCGGCTGGCGCGGCGGCACGAGGCCCTCGGGGCGGTTCGGCCGGAAGGTCGCGCAGGTCTCCCCCAACTCCAGCGCGCACAGGAGATTCTTGTGGAAGTAGCAGTCCTCGCAGGTGGGGGCTTTGGGCTTGCGCGGCATCGGCTCGGGCATGAAAGCAACCGGGCACCGGGCGCGTCGGGCACGATCCCGCAAATCGCTACTTCTGCGTCACGGGTCGTTCACAAATCCCCGCGTTTAGCGAGACGGCCGCACGGGCGTCGCTAACATTCGGCCAGATGGAGGCACACGATCGCAGCAAGCGGATGGCTGAATCGCCGCCGCTTTTCAAGAACGGGTTCATCGATTTCTTCTCGCGGGTCCATCCCGCCATCCCCGCGATCATCTTCGTCCCGGTGATCATCGTGGTCGAGATCATCGGCATCAACAAGGGCTGGAACGCCTGGCAGGCGGTGCTGATCTCGCTCGGCGGGATCGCCTTCTGGACCCTGACCGAGTACTGGCTGCACCGGCTCGTCTTCCACTGGGAGCCCGACAACGCCTTCGGCCGGCGGATGCACTTCATCATCCACGGGATCCACCACGACCACCCCAACGACAAGCTGCGTCTGGTGATGCCGCCGTCGGTCTCGATCCCGCTCGCGGCGCTCTTCTTC
>MKSH01000034.1:53674-53889 GCA_001898095.1 Solirubrobacterales bacterium 70-9
TCCCCAAGTCGAAGATGGGCAAGCGCCTCCGCGAGGCCCACATGCGCCACCACTTCCAGGATCACCGCTACGGCTACGGCGTCTCCTCCCCGCTCTGGGACGTCGTCTTCCACACGCTGCCGAAAAAACGCAGCCGTTAGGGCGAGGTTCGGAGGGCTCTGCCCAGGGGCGAGACTTGGGAGGGACGGCAAAGGGACGACGGCCCTCTCGTGGCG
>MKSH01000035.1:0-5872 GCA_001898095.1 Solirubrobacterales bacterium 70-9
CGCGGACGACCGGCCCGGGGACCTTGGGCGCCGACCCGGCCGGGGTGAGCGCCGCCCAGGGCGCCGCGACCTTGATCACGACGGTGCCGTGGTCGAGCCCGATCGTCTGCGTGCCGGGGGTCTTCGGCGCGGTGTAGGTGACTTCGTCGGCACCGAGCTGCGCCGTCCCGGCACTGGCTCCGGCGGTGACGCTCCAGCGCACCTTCTTGTCGCAGGCGGGCAGCGGGATCTTGGTCTGGCCGCCGGGCTGGACCTGGACCACCGGGAAGGAGGCACAGAAGGGCTGCACGCCCTTGCCCGCGTGGGCCGCGTTCGAACCGCCCGCCGGCAGCGGGACGATCCGCCGCGGGATCCGCTTCGACTTGATGTCGGCCTTGCCGTCGCCGTCGATGTCGATCCCGCCCTGGGCTTCGACCGTGACCGTCGGCCCCCTCCCTTCGGCCCATGCCTTCTTCAGCCCCGCGACGATCTTCGGCTTCAGGTCGATCTCGTGGACGAAGGTGAAGGCGCGCCGGCGCTCGGGCGCCCGCGGCGGCCCGGAGCTGAGCCGGGCGCCACCGGCCTGGGTGAGCGCCACCGTGCCGGGCTTCATCGTGAAGCGGGCGACGAAGCGCATCGCCCGCCCGGTCGCCTCGATCGGGTAACGGACGCCGATCAGCAGGGCCGGGCGCCCGTCCGCGGTCCGCGCCGGCTCGACCCGGCCGATGCTCACGTTCGCCGGCGGACGGAGGGGCTTCCGCGGCTTGTGGGTCGCGGCGCCGGCGCTCGCGGCCCCGAGGCAGAGCAGCGCGAGCGCGCCGAGCAGGACGGCGAGGGCGATCTTCCGCGGCGACTTCACGGCCGAGAACCTAGCGCCGCGGGGCGCGCCCGTCGAGCCCGCGGCCCGCTCACCCCCGTGCCGTCGGCCAGTAGGCTGCCACCCGCGCCGCCGCCTCCTCGGCGACCGCGGTCTCCGGCGCGCTCACCGACTCGCCCCCGCCGCCGAGCGCCCGCATCGTCGCCTCCACCGAGGCGGCCAGCGCCGGCGGCGCGTAGCCGCCCTCGAGCACGGCGCCGACCGGGGCACCGAGCCGCGCCCCCAGCTCGCGTACCTCGACCGACATCTGGCCGAAGTCCTCGCTGGTCAGCCCGAGGCCGCCGAGCGGGTCGTCGCGGTGGGAGTCGTAACCGGCCGAGATCAGGATCAGGTCGGGCCCGTATTCGCCCGCCACCGGGGCGACCACGCGGTCGAGCAGCGAGAGGAAGACGTCGCGGCCCGACCCCGCCGGCACCGGCAGGTTGATCGTGAACCCGGCGCCCGCGCCGCTGCCGATGTCCTCGGGCAGCCCGGTCCCCGGCCAGATCCCCTCCTGCTGGATGGTGATCAGGAGGACGTCGTCGCGCTCGCCGAAGATCGCTTCGGTGCCGTTGCCGTGGTGGACGTCCCAGTCGAGGATCAGCACCCGGGCGGCGCCGAGCTCGGCCACCGCCAGCGCCGCCGCGACGGCGATCGAGTCGAAGAGGCAGAAGCCCATCGCCCGCTCGGCTTCGGCGTGGTGGCCGGGCGGGCGCAGGGCGCTGAAGCCCGCCGTGGCCTCGCCCGCGAGCAGCGCCCGGGCCATCGCCGCGGCACCCCCGGCGCCGTGCGCGGCCGCCCGGTAGGAGGCGGGGCCGGCGTAGGTCTCGACGTCGATCGCGCCGCCGCCGGACTCGCTCAGCTCGCGGATCGCGGCGATGTGGCGCGGCGTGTGGACCAGTTCGAGCTCCGCCTTGCTCGCCGCGGGCGCCTCGCGGCGCTCCCACCCGAGCCAGCCCTCCGTCTCCAGCCGCCGCTCGATCGCGACCAGCCGCGGCGGCGACTCCGGATGCCCGGGCATCAGGTCACGGGGGTCGTGTTCGAGGCTCGAAGGGTCGCTGAAGTAGAGCAACCGGTGAAAGGTTGAGCGGTCGCGCGCCGCTCGTCAAGCGCCGCCGGCGGCGAGGCGCGCGGCGCGGCGGGTGAGGTAGCGCTGCTCGGGCAGGCTCGCGGTCAGCTCGGCGGCGCGGCTGTACTCGGCGTGGGCGCCGCTCGCGTCCCCCGCCAGCTCCAGCAGGTGGGCGCGGACGGCGTGGACCCGGTGGTGGCCTTCGAGCCGCGGCTCGACCTCCTCGAGCAGCGCCAGCCCGGCCTCCGGGCCCTCGGCCATCGCCGCCGCGACGGCCCGGTTCAGCGCCACCATCGGCCCCGGCGCCACCGCTTCGAGCAGCCCGTAGAGGGCGAGGATCTCGGCCCAGTCGGTGTCGGCGGCGCGCGGCGCCCGGTCGTGGGCGGCGGCGATCGCGGCCTGCAGCTGGTAGGGCCCGACGGCGCCCTTGGCGATCTCCTCGGCGAGCATCGCGCTGCCCTCGGCGATCGCCGCCGCGTCCCACAGCGAGCGGTCCTGCTCGTCGAGCGGCACCAGTTCGCCGTGCTCGTCGGTGCGCGCATCGCGGCGCGCGTCGGTCAGCAGCATCAGCGCCAGCAGGCCGCCGACCTCGGGCTCGTCGGGGAGCGCCAGGCGGGCGATGCGGGTGAGGCGGATCGCCTCGCCGGAGAGCTCGGTGCGGGCGAGGTCGGGACCTTCGCTGGCCGCGTAGCCCTCGTTGAAGATCAGGTAGAGGACGCCGAGCGCGTTCCGCAACCGCTCCGCCCGTTCGGCCGGCGCCGGCAGCCCGAACGGCTCCTCGGCCGCGGCGACGCCTTCTTCGCGCGGGCGATCCGCCGGCCCATCGTCGTCTCCGGGACGAGGAAGGCGGCGGCGATCTCGGCGGTGGTGAGGCCGCCGACGGCGCGCAGGGGGAGGGCGATCGCCGAGGCGGGCGAGAGCTCCGGCCGGCAGCACATGAAGATCAGCGCCAGGGTGTCGTCGGCCTCGGCGGTCGGGCCGGGCTCCGGTTCGGCGGCGAGCCGATCCTCGCGGTCGCGCCGCGCGGAGTCGGCGCGGATCCGGTCGGTCATCCGTCGCGAAGCGACCGCGATCAGCCAGCCGACCGGGTTCGCCGGCGTGCCTTCCGCGGGCCACTGCCGGGACGCGTCGATCATCGCCTCCTGGACCGCGTCCTCGGAATCGGCGAAGTCGCCGAAGCGCCGCACCACGGCGGCCAGGACCCGCGGCGCGCTCTCGCGCAGCAGGTCCTCGACATCGCGGCGCCGGCGCCGGGCGGGGGTCACGCTCAGGGCTCGATCGGGGCCATCACCTCGCGGACCTCGATCTGCTGGCGCAGCGGCACGCCGTCGGGGCCGGGCCCTTCGGAGGCCTGCGCGGCGATCTCGACCGCCCGCTCGGTCGACTCGACGTCGACCATCCGCCAGCCCGCCAGCAGCTCCTTCGACTCGGCGAAGGGCCCGTCGGTGACGGCCGGGGCGCCGTCGGTGGCGAGCACGAACTTCGCCAGGTCGGGACCGGTCAGCGCCTGCGCTTCGACCAGCTCGCCGCGCTCGCGCAGCTCCGCGTTCAGGTCTTTCTGGAACTGGATGTGCGCTTGCGCGTCCTCCGGCTTCCACTCGGTGATCGGCGGCACGTCGCCGACGACCCGGCCATAGTGCTGCAGCAGTACGAACTTCATCTCAAGTACCTCCTCGTTCACGGCGACCACGCTTTCTCCGGTGCCTTTACGAGTGTGTCGGAGCCGGCACCCCGAATGCGACATCGGCCGCGCTAAAGATCGAAATTGGCTCTGTAGGCGGCCGGGACGAGGTCGCTGTACTCGGGATGGCGCTTCATCCAGCCGATGACGAAGGGGCAGAAGGGGAGCACTTCGAGGCCTTTGGCGCGGGCCTGCTCGAGCGCGAAGCGAGCGAGGCGGCTGCCGACCCCGTGCCCTTCGAAGCGTTCGTCGACCTCGGTGTGGATCAGGGCGAGGAGGCCGGGGCGGAGCCCGTAGACGATGAACCCGGCGGGCTCGCCGTCGACGGCGGCGACGAAGCGGTCGCGCTCCGGCGCGTCGCTGACGACGACCTGCGCGTCAGCGGGCACGTTCGGCCTCCCACTCGCGCTCCATCTCCGCCGCCAGCTCGGGGTGGCCGTAGGGGCCGGGCTCGCGCAGCTTGGCGATCACCTGGCCACGGCTGAGGTCGTCCTTGTCCTGGCTCAGCTTGCGCTTGCAGACGAAGCGGGTCACCGGGATCCGCAGCCCGACCGTCCCCTTGGCGATCTCGCGGCCCCACTCCTGGTTGAGGTAGCGCGGCTCCTCGACGGCGCGCTCGAAGCGCTCGACCAACCGCGTCAGCGTCGCCAGGTTCTCCTCCGGGCCGACCACCTCGGGCACCCCATACAGATGGGCGACGCTGAAGTTCCAGGTCGGCGCTTCGGTCGCGCCGGGCGCGTACCAGCTCGGCGACACGTAGCCGTGGCGGCCCTGGACGATCACCATCACCTCGCGGTCGCCGAAGCCGTGCACCTGCTCGTCGGGCCTGCCGACGTGGGTCAGCAGCGCCAGCTCGTCGCTGTCTTCATCGAGGAGGACGGGGTAGTGAGAGGCCACCAGCTCGCCTTCGTTGGAGCTGACGATCGTGGCCCACGGGTTCTCGCGGACGAGATCGCGGACGGCATCGGGGTCGGTGGTGGCGTGGGCGGGGTTGTGGCGCATCGACCGATTGTGGCCGATGCGGGGCCGGTCCCCAGGCGAGACCGGCCCCGACGAAGCTTTTGGCCGTCAGGCGGCCTTGGTCAGCGAAGCCGACGGCGCGACGTGCACGGTCTCGATCTTCATCCTTGCTCACCCCCTTGGCGGTTAGTGGTCCCTGGCTTTGACACCGCTGTGACCATCTGCACCGCTGAAACAGATTCCAGCAGTACATCGAGTTCCAGCAAAGACCGCTGGAATTGCTCAGAAAGTGCTCTACGATCGAATGAGCTATCCCGCTTGAACGAAGGAGACCAACCGATGCCCCCCGCCAGTACCACCGCGTCCATGGAGACGACGCTTGCCGCGATCGTCGCCCACCCCACCCGGGCACGGTGCTTCGTGATCCTCACTGAACGGACTGCGAGCCCCGTCGAAATCGCCCAGGAGATCGGCAAAGACGTGGGGCACGTCGGCTACCACGTGCGGAAACTGCTGGCGCTCGACCTGATCGAGTTGGTCGACGAGCGCCCCGTGCGCGGCGCCGTTGAGCACTTCTACCGAGCGATCGAGCGGGCCGTGGTCACCGAGGGGGAATTTGCCCAGCAGAGCGTCGAGGAACGTGAGGTCTTCACCCGCTACACGCTGCAGTTGATGGTGGCCGACGCCGCCCGCGCGATGGACGAGCACACCTTCGACGCCCGCGCGAATCGGGTCGCGACCCGCATGCCGATGCTGGTCGACGAGGAGGGATTCCAGGAACTGAGCGCGCTGCACACCGAAGTGCTCGAGCGTCACATGGAGATCCAGGCCCGCAGCGCCGAACGGATGACCAAGTCGGGCGAGGAGGGCATCCCGACCTCAGCTTCCTCGTTGTTCTTCGAGGTCCCTACCCGCCGCCGTCGCCTCAACGACGAGTCCTGACCCGGTCGCGCGCGGCGCGATCACGGTTTTCGGGGTTGGGGCGGCGCGGGGCCGCAGGGAAGTGACCGCTGGCCGGGAACTGTTCTGACGGCAAGAGACATTCATCCGTCTATGAACCTTCCCGCCCACGCTCCGACCCGCCTACCATTTGTAGACCGATGCTGATCGAGGATCGATCGACCACACCGGACTTCACGCCGGAGGCGCCGCGCCGCTGGCCCAAGCGCCTGCTCGTCGGTGGCGTGATGTTCCTGCTGCTGGCCGCGGTGGGGGCCTTCATCGTCTCCGCCTTCGCGCTCTCCGGGGCCAGCATCGAAGAAGACCCGTCCTCGCTGGGCAGGGTCAGCACCGACACCTTCGGCGGCAGCCCCGAAAGCGTCACGGC
>MKSH01000035.1:5943-7456 GCA_001898095.1 Solirubrobacterales bacterium 70-9
GTGATCGGCGCGCTGGCCGGCAGCACGAAGACCCTGAAGACGACCGTGACCGCGCCGACCGCGGGCCTGGAAGGACGCTGGCTCAGCGTCAAGGAAGGCAAGCAGCCGTACGTCCACTTCAATCACCCGATCAGCCAGATCTCCTACGGCCAGCCCGGCAACCTCACCCACCGCCGCTTCGACAAGCCGCGCTCCAGCGTCACGCTCGGCAAGCAGCCGGCGGCCGGCCAGATGATCGTCGCTGCTGCGGTCACGCCCTGGGAGCACGTCGGCAAGTTCAAGTCGGTGACCTGGTTCCCGGGCACCGGCCCCCCGACGATCGCCGCCACGCCGACGGCCGGCTCGACCATCTCCGCCTCGACCCCGATCGAAATCACCTTCTCGAAGCCGGTGAAGAAGATCCTCGGCCCCGAATACCCGAAGCTCTCACCGGAAGTCGACGGCAAGTGGTCGCGGCCGAGCCCGCACACGCTGAAGTTCGTGCCCGCCGGCTTCGGCGTGCCGCTCGCCGCCGACCTGAAGGTCGAGCTGCCCGAAGAAATGGAAATCGTCCAGGCCGACGGCTCGACCAAGAACGCCTCCGAGGTCACCTGGGAAGTCCCGGCCGGCTCCGAAGCGCGCCTCACGCAGATGCTCGCCGAACTCGGCTACCTGCCCTGGAAGTTCACCGGCGAAATCGTGAAGAAGACGCCTGAGGCCCAGGTCGCCGCGGCCACCACCGAAACCCCGAACGGCCACTTCACGCCGCGCTGGAGCGACACGCCGTCCGGCCTGAAGGAACTGTGGCAGGGGGAAAAATCGGTGCTGATCGAAGGCGCGCTGATGTCCTACCAGGAACGGAACGGCCTCGAAGTCGACGGCGTCGCGGGCCCGGAAGTTTGGGAAGCGATCATGAAGTCGGTCATCGCCGGCGACGTGAAACCGGAAAAGGGCGCCGCCAACGGCTACACCTACGTCTGGGTGAACGAGTCCTCGCCGGAGACGGTGAACGTCTGGCACAACGGCAAGATGATCGTCAGCGATGCCCCGGCCAACACCGGCATCCCCGGCGCCGAAACCGAGCTCGGCACCCACAACGTCTACGTCCGCTACGAAGAAACGACGATGAGCGGCGAAAACCCCGACGGCTCGCACTACAACGACCCCGGGATCATGTGGGTCTCCTACTTCTACGAAGGCGATGCCCTGCACGCCTTCGACCGCGCCTCCTACGGCAGCCCGCAGAGCCTCGGCTGCGTCGAGATGCCGCTGGAAGAGGCCGGCTTGATCTGGCCCTACACGCCGATCGGCACCCCGGTCACCGTCAACCCGGCCTGAGTGCTTGGTTCGAGATCTGTCTCCCGCGGTACTGGGAAGGCAGGACTTCGAAGAAAGGAGCTCGTTACATGAGCACGCAGATCGCGGCCGCCTCCGGCACCTTCAAGCTCGGCGGCGACCTCGAGGTGAACCGCCTCGGCTACGGCACCATGCAGTTGACCGGCGAGGGGGTCTGGGGTCCTCCTGACGATCCCGA
>MKSH01000035.1:7492-7874 GCA_001898095.1 Solirubrobacterales bacterium 70-9
CGCGGACTCCTACGGGCCCGAAGTGGCCGAGGAGCTGATCTACGAGGCGCTGCATCCGTACGGCGACGAGCTGGTGATCGCGACCAAGGCGGGGCTGACCCGGGCGGGGCCGGGAGACTGGCGACCGGTCGGCCGGCCCGAGTACCTGCGCCAGCAGTGCGAGCTCAGCCTGCGCCGCCTCCACCTGGAGACGATCGACCTTTTCCAGCTCCACCGGATCGACGCGAAGGTGCCGCTGGAGGAGCAGGTCGGTGAGCTGGCCGCGCTGCAGAAAGAGGGGAAGGTCCGCCACGTCGGGCTCTCCGAGGTGGACGTCTCACAACTGGAAGAGGCGCAGAAGCACGCGACGATCGTCAGCGTCCAGAACCTCTTCAACCTGGTC
>MKSH01000035.1:7962-9305 GCA_001898095.1 Solirubrobacterales bacterium 70-9
CACCGGCGCCGAGCCCTCGCAGCTGGCGCTCGCCTGGCTGCTGCGGCGCTCGCCGGTGATGCTGCCGATCCCCGGCACCTCCTCGGTCGACCACCTGGAGCAGAACCTCGGCGCCGCCGAGCTGGAGCTGACCGCCGAGCAGTTCGAGGCGCTGAACGGCTTGGCTTAAGCGGCGGGAGAGCTTGGCGAGGCGGCGATCAGGGAACGGTGGCTTTGAAGCAATAGGTGCGGTAAGGGAAGTCGAACTCGGTGCCCAGGTGCGGGTCCGATTCGACCAGTACCCGGATGCCGTCGAGGATCTCCTTCCGCCGCCGCGAGGTGGCGGTGATGATGTAGCTGCGCGAGGAGGCCATCTCGACCAGCAGGTCGACGTTCATCGGTCGCTCCCAATCGGTGACGAAGGTCTCGGTCGGCCCGAACGGCGCCCCGATCTCGATCCCCTCCATCTCGATCAGCTCGGCGTCGCCCGCGCCCATCACCTTCCCCAGCCGCGCCACCCAGTCGACCCGTTCGTCGCGCCGGTTCCAGATCAGCCCCAGCGTGCCGCCCGGCCGCAGCACCCGCGCCGCCTCCGCCGTCGCCCGCTCCGGGTCGACCCAGTGCCACGCCTGGGCGATCGTGATCGCGTCGACGCTGTCGTCCTCGAGCGGGATCGCCTCGGCGGTCCCCGCCAGCGCCTTCGCCTCGGGCACCGCCCAGGCCAGCGTCGTCCGCATCTCCTCCAGCGGCTCGACCGCGACCACGTCCAGGCCCCGCGTCGCCAGCGAGCGGGTCAGCTTGCCGGTCCCGGCACCGAGGTCGAGCACCGTCCGCGCGCCCTCCGGCAGCAACCAGTCGATCGCCGCCTCGGGGTAGCTCGGGCGCGCGCGCTCGTAGACGTCGGCGGCGACCCCGAACGACCGTGCGCGCACGGCCTTCTCCACGTGCTCTCCCTCGGGCACGCCACGATCCTATGCCCGCCGCGCGGCGGCGGCAGCGGCGATCACCGCGACGGCCTCACGCAGCTCCCGGATCGTCGGCAGGCCGTAGCCGAGGACGAAAGCTGGCGGACCGGGGTGCTTCTCCGAGGGGAAGACCTGCGCGCTGCCCTATGCCGCGGCCGGCATCGAGGCCAGGTCGATGACGAACCGGTACTTGACGTCGGAGGCGAGCATCCGCTCGTAGGCCTCCTCGATCCCCTCCATCGGGATCATCTCGATGTCGCTGGTGACGCCGTGCTCGGCGCAGAAGTCGAGCATCTCCTGGGTCTCGGCGATGCCGCCGATGTTGGAGCCGCCGATCGAGCGGCGGGCGGCGAGGATGCTGACCACGCTGGGGGCGGGGTGCGGCTCCGGCGGCACGCC
>MKSH01000035.1:9491-10586 GCA_001898095.1 Solirubrobacterales bacterium 70-9
CATGTGGCCGAGCCCGCCGAGGCCGACCACGCCGACCTTCGAGTCGGGACCGACGTTCCAGTGGCGCAGCGGCGAGTAGGTGGTGATCCCGGCGCAGAGCAGCGGCGCCGTCGCGGCGAGGTCCACCTCCGGGGAGATCTTCAGGACGAAGTCCTGGTCGACCACGATCGCGGTCGAGTAGCCGCCCGAGGTCATCCGCCCGGTATCGCCCTCCTTGCTCCCATAGGTGAAGGTCGCCCCGTTCTCGCAGTACTGCTCGAGCCCCTCGCCGCAGGAGGCACAGGTCCGACACGAATCGACCATGCACCCGACCCCGGCGAGGTCCCCGACCGCGAACCCCTCGACCTCCTCACCGACCGCACTCACCCGCCCGACGATCTCGTGCCCCGGCACCACCGGCCAGTTTTTGTTCCCCCACTCCCCCCGCACGAAATGCAGATCCGAATGACAGACCCCGCAATAGAGAATCTCGATCGCCACATCCCGCGCTCCCGGCTCTCGCCGCTCGATCGCAAGCGAGGTAAGGGGCTTGTCGGCAGCTACGGCGCCGTAGGCACTGGTCTGGGGCATGGGGACTCCGATCCGGTTGGGGAGTCGAGCAGCTTAGGGAACGCGGACTACCGGCTCTGCAGGAACCCCGTGATCGCCTCCGCCATCGATTTGGCGGCCAGGCGTTGGAAGGAGGGCTTGACGAGGCGGGCGGCGTCGGTGGGGTTGCGCATGTTCACGCACTCGATCAGGACCTTGGGGACGGTGGTGAGGTTCAGGCCGGCGAGGTTGTCGCGGGGGGCGAAGCCGTCCGAGCCGTCGTAGGTGGAGATCGGGATGCCGGTGACTTTGGTGTAGCGACGGAGGAGGATGCGGCCGAAGCGCTTGGAGGAGGCGATCACGTGGTCGTTGGGGCCGTCGGGGACCGGGGTGAGGATGGCGACGCCGCGGCCTCCGGCGGGCCCGCCGTCGGCGTGGATGTCGATCGCCACGTCCGAGTGGGCTTTGTTGAGGATCTCGGCACGGCGGTCGATACAGGGGCCGACGCCGGTGTTGGTGCGGCGGGTCATGACGACCTTGGCGCCCTCGCGTTCGAGGATGGCGCGC
>MKSH01000035.1:10599-12244 GCA_001898095.1 Solirubrobacterales bacterium 70-9
TTCGCGGCCGTTCCACACCTGGTGGTTGATGAACGTCGGGTCGTTGAAGTTGCCGCCGTTGTGGCCCGGGTCGATCCCGACGACCTTGCCCGCGAGGGGCCTCGAGGCCGCGGAGGCGGTGGCCGTCGCAGGGCTCACGGTCGCCGCTGCGTGCGCCGGCTCGCCGCGATGGCCGCCCGCCAGGGCGAGCGCAGCAAGCAGGGAGACCAAGGCATGCGTTCCGATCACGGCGGCCAATCTAGCCGTGTGCAAGGCTCGGTGGGTGAAACGGATCGTCCTGCTCGACGATTACCAGGGAATCGCGCTCGATTACGGCGGCTGGGACCGCGTCCCCGAGGAGTGGCAGATCGTCGCCCTCGAGCAGCACCTCGCCGACCCCGACGAGCTGGTCGAAGCGCTGCGCGAGGCCGAGATCGTGGTCGCGATGCGGGAGCGCACCCCGCTGCCGGCGGCGGTGCTCGACCAGCTGCCAGAGCTGAAGCTGCTGGTCACGACCGGGCTCGCCAACGTCGCGATCGACGTCGCTGCGGCGCAGCGCAACGGGGTCGTGGTCTGCGGCACCGGGATCAAGGCGGCGCCGACCGCCGAGCTCACCTGGGGACTGATCCTGGCGCTGCTGCGGAAGATCCCCTCCGAGGACGCGGCGATGCGGTTCGGCGGCTGGCAGAACACGATCGGCGGCGACCTCGAGGGCGCCACCCTCGGCCTGCTCGGCTTCGGTCGGCTGGGCAGGCGGATGGCGACGGTGGCCCAGGCCTTCGGCATGGAGGTGCTGGCCTGGTCCCAGAACCTCGACCCCGAGGAGGCGCGCGCGGCGGGGGTCGAGCCGGTCGAGAAGCCGCAGCTCTTCGAGCGCGCCGACATCGTCTCCGTCCACTACAAGCTGAGCGAGCGCAGCCGCGGCCTCGTCGGCGCCGCCGAGCTCGCGGCGATGAAGCCGAGCGCCTACCTGGTCAACACCTCGCGCGGGCCGCTGGTCGATACCGAGGCGCTGGTCGCGGCGCTCCACGCGCGTGAGATCGCCGGCGCCGGCGTCGACGTCTACGACGCCGAGCCCCTCGCCCCGGATCACCCGCTGCGCAAGACCCCGCACACCGTCCTCACTCCGCACCTCGGCTACGTCACCGAGGACACCTACTCGGTCTTCTTCGCCGACGCGGTCGACGACGTGCTCGCCTACCTCGGCGGCGCGCCGGTCCGCGTCATCGAGGCCTGACGCGGACCGCGGCGCTCGCCGCTATCCCTGGCCGGCGACCGAGCTGACGTAGGTCGCGACGGCTTTGATTTCTTTGGCGTTGAGGATGCCTTCCTTGCCGAAGGCGGGCATCGGGCCGCCGCCGTTGACGACCTGGTGTTCCACCGTCGCGAGGTCCGGTTCGAGTTCGTCGAGGTCCGGGCCGACCGTGCCGGTCGTCCCCGCCGCCTGCAGCGTGTGGCAGGATCCGCAGTTGGCGGTGAAGACTTCCTTGCCTTCGGCGGAGAGCGACCCTTCGCCGCTGCGCGCTTCTCTTTCGCTCATTTCTTCGCCGCCGGATTCTTCTTCGGCGCCTTCTTCGGCCGCGCCTTCTTCTTCGGCGGGCGGCGCGGCTTCTTCTTCGGTTTCTTCGGCGGGGGGCGTCGATTCGGCACCGCTCGTCGGTTCCTC
>MKSH01000035.1:12374-19002 GCA_001898095.1 Solirubrobacterales bacterium 70-9
TCTCTCTCGGGCTTTGCGATCCCTTTTCACCCTGGCCATCACCGTACTCCTGCTCGCGGGCTGCGGGGGAGGGGGCGGGGCCGAAAACGAGGCTGGGAGCGGCGATGTCGACTGGCCGCACTGGGGGAACGTCGCCGAGAACACCCACTACGCCGACCTCGATCAGGTCGACCGCGACAACGTCGGCAAGCTGAAGGTCGCCTGGACCCGGCCCGAGGGCAAGAACCAGTTCGCCTGGGAGACCTTCCCGATCGTGGTCGGCCGCACCATGTACTACGACACCGGCACCGACCAGGTCTATGCCGTCGACGCCGCCACCGGCAAGGTCCGCTGGACCTACTCGCCGCCGGTCGACTTCCTCGCCGGCCCGGCGATCGCCACCAACGAGCCGGTCAGCCGCGGCGTCACCTACGGCGACGGGCGCATCTACCTGACCACTGCCGACGACCAGCTGATCGCCCTCGACGCGAAGACCGGCAAGCCGCACTGGAAGACCCAGGTGATCGACCCGAGCCAGGGCAACACGATGAACTCGCCGGGAGCCTTCTTCGACGGCGAGCTGATCGTCGGCGGCCCGGCGGGTGACGCCGGCCTGCGCGGCTTCGTCGCTGCCTACGACGCGGCGACCGGCAAGCGCCTCTGGCGCACCTTCATGATCCCGCCGCGCGACAAGCGTCACCCCTTCGACCACAGCTACGGCGGCGGCGACGTCTGGATGCCGCCGGTCGTCGATCCCCAGACCGGCACCGCCTACGTCTCGACCGGCAACCCGACCCCCGGCTTCACCAACGCCGGCCGCCCGGGCTGCAACCCGATGGCCGACGCGACCGTCGCCCTCGACGCGAAGACCGGGACGATCGAGTGGAGCCACACCGAGCTCTGCAACGACTCCTGGGACTACGACACCGTGCAGGCGCCGACGGTCCTCGACCTGGACACCGGTTCCGGCGACGCCACCCGCGCGGTCGGGGCGGGCAGCAAGGCCGGCTTCTGGACCACCCTCGACGCGCAGACCGGCGACCTGATCGCCCGCTCCCCCTACATCGGCAAGTACTCCCGCCCGCACCTGCGCCCGACCCGCAAGGGGGCCGTCGTCTGCCCGGGGATTTTCGGCGGGATCGAGTACGGGCCGCCCTCCTGGAGTGCGCCGACCCGGTCCCTCTTCATCGCCGCCAACGACTTCTGCATGCGCTACAAGGTCGCCTCGCGGGCCGAGCTCGAAGAACATGCTCCCGGCGAGGACGAACTCGGCGGCACCACCGAACAGGTCGGCCCGGCCACCGGCGTCGTCGCCGCCCTCGACCCGGCCACCGGCAAGGTCCGCTGGCGCACCGACCTGCCGCGGCCGGCCAACGGCGGCACCCTCGCCACCGCCGGCGGGCTCGTCCTGCTCGGCGACGACGACGGCTTCCTCTACGCGCTCGACGACCGCGACGGCAAGATCCTCTGGCGCTACGACCTGAAGCGCCGCATCGGCTCCGCCCCGATCGCCTACGAAGTCGACGGCGTCGAGTACGTCGCGATCGCCGCGGGCGGCTCCCTGGTCGAAGCGGAGGGGACCGCCCCGGACCGCCCCGGCAGGCTCTTCGTCTTCCGCCTCGGCGACTGAGGCGGTCGCAGGTCGACAGCCTGCACCACGCCATGTTGGATCCGCCAGCCCATCGTGGGCGCATCGGCAACCGCAACGAACCCCTTAAGCAAAATGGTGGACAGCCGGGTAGTACATCCGTCCAGGCCCGTCCTCGAACCGCCTGCCAACTGGCTGAAGCACCTTCACTAAAGTCAACGCCTGATGACCGCAGATACCGCAGCAATCCCGGCGACCGCAGAGCTCGAGCCGCTGGCGCCGGAGGAGTTCCAGCGCGTCGCCGGCGAGATCGAGGCCGCCGTGGGCCGCACCGTGGTCGGCCAGCGCGAGGCCGTGCGCGGCGCCCTGATCTGCCTGATCGCGGGCGGCCATGCCCTGCTCGAGGGCGTCCCCGGGCTGGGCAAGACGACGCTCGCCCGCGCCCTCTCGACCGCCCTCGACCTGGAGCCGAAACGCATCCAGTTCACCCCCGACCTGATGCCCGCCGACATCACCGGCACCACCGTGCTGATCCAGGGCGCCGAAACCGAAGAGACGCGCCTCCAGTTCGAACCGGGCCCGATCTTCGCCAACGTGGTGATCGCCGACGAGATCAACCGCGCCGCGCCGCGCACCCAGAGCGCCCTGCTGGAGGCGATGCAGGAGCACACCGTCACCACCTCCAACACGACGCGGGAGCTGCCCCGCCCGTTCTTCGTCCTCGCCACCCAGAACCCGGTCGAGATGTACGGGACCTACCCGCTGCCCGAGGCCGAGCTCGACCGCTTCTTCCTCAAGCTGCGCTTCGAGTTCCCGCCGATCGCCGAGCTGAACGAGATGGTCGTCCAAACGACCGCCGGGGACCACGAGAGCGCGGCCGGGCCCGTCGCCGACGCCGAGACCGTGCTGCGGATGAACGCGCTGGTCCGCTCCGTCCCCGCGGCCGCCCACGTGATCGACTACGCCAGCCGCCTCGTCGTCTCGCTGCACCCCGAGAGCGAGGGGGCGACCGAGCGGGTGAAGCGCTTCGTCCGCCTCGGACCGAGCCCGCGCGGCGTCCAGGCGCTCGCCCTCGCGGGCCGCGTCGCGGCGCTGATCGAGGGCCGCCACAACCTCTCGATCGACGACGTCCAGGCGATCGCCCTGCCCGCCCTGCGCCACCGCCTCGTGCTGACCATCGACGCCGAGCGGCAGTCGGTCTCCCCCGACGAGATCGTCGAAGAGGCGATCGCGGCGCTGCCGCGGGAGACGTCGTAGCCGCGACGCCGGCAGCGGTCGCGGGCGCGTCGCTGGTGGACGCCGCCGACCTGCGCCAGCTCGAAACGCTGAGCCTCGCCGGGGTCGAGGCGATCGTCGCCGGCTTCGGCGGCCAACGCTCCGGCGCCCAGCGCACCCGCGGGCTCGAATTCGTCGATTACCGCCGCTACACCCCCGGCGACGACCTGCGCAGCATCGACTGGAACGTCTACGCGCGGCTGCGCGAGGTGGTGGTGAAAGCGGCGCCCGCCGAGGGCCATGTCGACCTCGCCCTGCTGCTCGACGGCAGCCGCTCGATGGACGACGGCACCCCCTCGCGCTTCCGCTACGCGCAGCAGCTGGGGGCGATGCTGGGGACGGTCGCGCTGCTCGGCTCCGACGTCGTCGCCGTCCACATGCTGGCCGACGGCCGCTCCTGGACCGGCGCCCGGCTCGCCGCCCCGCACCTGGTCACCGAGCTGATCGAAGAGGTGGCCGGGCTGCCGCGCGGCACCCGCACCGACCTCGCTGCCGGCGTCCGCGACTACCGCCGCGGGGCGGAGCCCGCCGACCTCGCCGTCCTCCTCTCCGACGGCCTCGCCGAGCCCCGGCCGCTGACCGAAGCGATCGACGAGCTCGGCGCCTCCGGCCGCGCCGCCGCCTTCGTCCACCTGGTCGAGGGCGAGGCGGCGATGGCGGCGCTCGAGGGGGCCTTCGAGCTGGAGGACCGGGAGACCGGCGAGCGGCTCGTGGTCGAGGTCACCCCGCGCGTCCGCGCCACCTACGAAGAGCGGGTCCGGAGCGCGGGCGCGGCGCTGCGCGAGGCCTGCGCCGACCGCGGCGTCACCTACGTCCCCGCCCCCACCGACGTCCCGCCGCTCGACCTCCTCTTCGGCGCCGCCCGCGACACCGGCCTCGTCAGCCTCTGAGGGGCGATGCGTTCGCAGTTCCCCGTATATAGGCCGGAGAACTGCGAACTCATTTGAGGGCCGGGCCGGGCGGGAGCTGCTTGCCGCCGAGCTTGAAGGCGATCACGCGGGCGCCGATTTCGCCCAGTTCTTCGGAGGCGGTGAGGGCAGCGCCGCCGACCGTCGCCAGCACGTACTCGGTCCCGCCGATCGAGTAGATCACCGGCGCGGTGCCGAAGGCGAGTTTCAGGTCGGCCTGCCAGAGGTCGTCGCCGCTTGCCGCGTCGAAGGCGTAGAGCACGCCCTGCTGGTCCCCGGTGAAGACCAGCCCGCCGGCACTGGCGGTCGCCCCGCCGTCCATCGGCGTCGGCATGTCGTGCTTCCAGAGCACCTTGCCGGTGTCGACGCCGACCGCGGTGAAGGTGCCGGACTTCTCGGTGTCTTTCGGCACCACCCGATCGCCCGCGAACGCTTTCTCGCCATTGTGCGATTCGTAGGTGACTTTCAGATACATGCAGAGTTCGATCCCGGAGACGTAGACCGCCTGCGTTTCCGGGCTGTAGGCGAGCGGCGAGTACTGCGAGCCGCCGACGGCGCCGGGGCACTCCAGCGTCGGCTTCGTCGTCGGCGGCTTGTGATCGCGCTTCACGAACCCGACCGGCGGGAAGAGGTCTTCGCCGGTTTCCGCGTTCAGCAGGAAGAGCAGCCCGTTCTTGCCCGCCTCGGCGACCCCGCGCACTTCTTCGCCGTCGATTTCGGCATCGAAGAGGACGACCGGGGACTCGGCGTCGTAGTCCCAGAGGTCGTGGGCCTGCTCCTGGTGGTACCACTTGAGCTTGCCGGTGTCGGCGTCGAGGGCGAGGATCGAGTCGGTGTAGAGGTTCTTGCCCGGCCGTTTCGCACCGACCAGGACCGGGGCCGGGTTGCCGGTGCCGACGTAGACCGTGTTGGTTTCGGTGTCGATCGTCGGCGGCATGTAGATCGTGCCGCCGCCACCGCCCTTCGGCACCCACTTCGTCCCCGCCTTGGGGACCGTGTAGAAGGTCCAGATCTCCTTGCCGGTCTTCGCGTCGTAGGCGGCGAGCTTGCCGCGCACGCCGTCCTCGGAGCCGGAGACGCCGACGTAGACCTTGCCGTCGTAGGCGGTCGGGGCCATCGACTCGTAGGCGCCGGTGGCCGGGTCTTCGACCTCCGAGGACCACAGCCGCTCGCCGGTCTTCTGGCTGATCGCCTGCAGCTTGTTGTCGAAGGTGAGGAGGAAGAGCTTGCCGTCTTCGGCGGCGATGCCGCGGTTCACGGTGATCCCGTAGCCGCCGACCCCGGTCGACTGAGAGAAGTCGACTTCCGGCGTGTAGGTCCAGTTGATGTGGCCGGTCTTGCCGTCGATGGACATCACCTCGTCGGTCGAGGTGGTGACGTAGACGGTGCCGTTCAGGACCAGCGGGAAGGACTCCATCAGGTACTGGTCGGGGCCGAGCGCGGTGCTCCAGGCTTCGCCCAGTTCGCCGACGTTGGAGGTGTCGATTTCGTCCTGGGTGGCGAAGCGCGTGTTGTCACGATCGCGGCCGAAGAGCGGCCAGTCTTCGGTTTCCGGCGCCGAGGCTGCGTCGGGGCCGTTCGCGGTCGAGCCGGAGGCGCCCGACGAAGAGCCGCCGCCACCGCAGGCGGCGAGGGCGACCGTCGCGGCGAGCACCCCGAGGGACGCCAGGAGGATCTTCAGCCGGATCGCCATCGCTATTGGGTCGGCTTGGTCGAGAAGCGGTGGAAGGTGGCCCGGACCGTGCCGAGGCCTTTGGTCGCGACCCGCCCGACCAGCACGCCGGGCTTCTTCATCGTCGCCTTGAAGTTGCCGATCGTCGGGCCGAGGAAGGAACCGCCCTTCACGATCGCGGTGCGCCTGGCGCCCTGGCGCTTCAGTTCCTTCAGGTAGACGACGTCGTTATTCGTCTTCGTCCGCAGGTTCAGGATGCCCGCCGGTTCTTCGGAGCCGGGAAATTCTTCCTGGATGAACATCGTCAGTTCGCCGCCGCGGACGCCCGCGTCGCCGGGCTGGGTGACCTTCACGTGGTAGCGGCCGATGAAGCTCGAATCGGCTCCCCAGCCTTCCTTCGGCTTGCCTCCGGCGAGCGCCAGGGAAGCGGTCGCGAGGGCCGCCACGAGCACCGTCGCGAGGAGAACGGGTAGAACGATTGCACTGGGCTTGGCGATGCCGGGTCTCATCTCCTATAGAGACTATTGAGTGCTCCAGTTCGGCCGTATTTGCGGCTTGGTACCGTCGATTGTGTGTGGCGATGGCTGTCTGCCGATCCGCGTGAAGTTGTCGACCTGGCGGGTGCCGGGGCGCCTGCCGCCGGGGCGGAGGAGCGCCACCTGGGCGACGAGCTACGGCGCTGGCGAGGGATCGTCGCGCGCCGCCGTCTGGTCGCCCTCCTGCGTCGACACGCGGCCGTCGCGCTCGGCCTCGCCGCGGTGCTCGAGGTGCTCGCCCTGCTGGGCGCTTTCCCGCAGTGGGTGGTGGCCGCGGCGCCGCTGGCGCTGTTCGTCCTCACGGTCGTCTTCTTCGCCTTCCAGGGCCCCTCGCCGTTCGGGTTGGCGCGTCTCCTCGACGACAAGCTCGGCCTGAACGACCGGCTGGCGACGGCGCTCGAGATCGAGGCGCGCGGCGGCGAGGAGTCGACCCTGGAGCGCCGCACCGTGGCCGATGCGGCGGGCCTCCTGGCGGCGGGCCGCGAGGACTGGCACGCGAGCGCCGCGCGGGCGGGCCGCCACGACTGGTCGGTGCTCGGCGGCGTCGTCCTGGCGCTGGCGGTCGTCGTCGCGGTGGGTCTGGCGACCGGCGGCGGCTCGTCCTCCTCGCCGACCGGGGCGCTGGGCCCGAAAGGCGGCGCGGGGGCCGGGGGAGCGCCCAGCGAACACC
>MKSH01000035.1:19095-26210 GCA_001898095.1 Solirubrobacterales bacterium 70-9
GCAACAGGGCGCAGAACGGCGAAGAAACCAAGGGCAACGCGACGAAGGGCGGCGGCCAAGCCGGCAAAGCCCCGACCGGGAAGCTGCACAAAGGCACCCCCACCGCCCCCGGCCAGGAAAAACACGGCGAAGAAAAGACGCCGCCCGGGACCGACGCGAACTCCCCCACGGTCGAACACAAAAACCCGAAGAAACAGAAAATCGGCTTCAACCTGAAAGGCCAGAAACACGGTGCCAACCAGGGCACCGGGCCCTCCCACGTCAGCGGCGGCGCGGGCAACAAACCGCGTCAGGGCGCCGGCAAGACGGGCGGGGCGCAGACCGGCGCCGCCGAATCCACCGCCGCGAAGGGCGGCCAGGCGGCCGGGACCCAGAAAGCGGGCGGCGAGCAGGGCGCCAACCAGAAGTCGCAGGCGAAGCCGATCACCGGCAAGGCCTCCCAGTCGGTGAAGATCCAGCCCGGCTACGCGCCCTCGCGGGCGAAAAAGGCGGGCGCTGAAAAACGTAAGACCGGCACCTCGCAGGGCGCGGGCGGCAAAGCGCGCACCGCGCAGGTCACCGGCGCGACCCAGATCGGCGAAGAATTCTCCTACGTGCCGGCCGCCGGCGGCGCCGTCCCCGGGCCGAGCGCCGGGCTGCAGCAGAACTACCTCGAATCGCTGAAGTGGGTCGAACGACTGCCGTGGGGATGAGGGGCCGGCGTTGACCCTGCTCAGCGGTGCGGCGCTGGCCGCGCTGGCCCTCGCCATCCCGTTGATCGCGCTGCACCTGCGGCGTCGCAAGCCGCCGCGCCGCGCGGTCGGCAGCCTGCTCGCCTGGCGCGACCTGCCCTCGGTCGGCGGCGGCGGCGCCCGCAAGTTCGGCCGGCCGCCGATGCCGCTGCTGCTCGCGCTGCAGCTGCTGGCGCTGGCGCTGCTCGTCTTCGCCCTCGCGAAGCCCGCCCACGAGAAGTCGACCGCGGGCACCTCGCACGTCTACGTCGTCGACGAGTCGATGTGGATGGGCGCCGAAGAAGCCGGCGCCCCGCGGATCGACGCCGCCCGCACCGACCTGCGGGAACTGCTTGGCGAAGTGCCCGGCGACGAAGCGGTGCGGATCGTCGGCGCCGGCGCCGCGCCGAGCCTTCTCTTCGAAGGCGAAGCGGCGGCAGCGGGGGGCGCGATCGATGGTCTCGAAGCGGGTCCGGGAGCCGCCGACCTGCCCGCCGCGCTCCGCCTCGCCTCCGGCCTGCGGGCCGACGACGCCAGCCCGGTGACCCTCCTGCGGGCACCTGAGGAAGCGGCGCCGAAGGTCAAGGGGGAAGGCTCTTCCTACGTGGACCAGGTGGTCGGCGAACCGCTCGATGACCTCGGCCTCGGCAGCGCGAGCGCCCACTGCGACCGGCTCGGCGCGGAAGCGTGCGAAGTCTTCGTCCGGGTCACGAACCGCGGCGGCGCGGCCCGCGAAGTGCCGGTCCGCGTCGCCGCCGCCGGGAGGCCGGCAAGCACCGAGACGGTCGCGGTCCCGGCGGAAGGTTCGGCGCCGCTGGTCGTCCCCGCTCAGCCCGGCGCCGCGGTCGAGCTCAGCCTTGGCACCGGCGATGGCCTTGCCGGTGCCGATGGCCTGGTCGCCGACGACTCGGCCTTCGTCTCGGTCCCCGAACCGGGCGGCGAGCGGATCACCCTGGTCGGCCAGCGCCGCCGCGCCCTGCCCCTCGCCCGCGCCCTCGCCTCGG
Organism: Solirubrobacterales bacterium 70-9; assembly: GCA_001898095.1. Classification (GTDB taxonomy): domain Bacteria; phylum Actinomycetota; class Thermoleophilia; order Solirubrobacterales; family 70-9; genus VAYN01. The sequence continues at coordinate 20,810 of MKSH01000035.1, forward strand.
TCCCCGGGGTGCAGCTCCGGCTGCGCACGCCGCAGACCTATCGGCCGAGCGACCCGGGGACCAGCGACCTGCTCGTCCTCGACGACTTCGTCCCCCCGGGCGGGCTGCCCGAGGCGCCCGCGGTGCTCCTGGTCAACCCGCCGCGTTACCCGGGCGGCCAGCTGATCGGCAAGATGGTGGACAGCCGGATGAGCGGCTTCGACGCGGGCAGCCCGCTGCTCGAAGGGGTCGACCTCGCCTCGCTGACGATCGGCTCGGGTGCCGCCCGACGCCTCGCCCTGCCGGACTCGCTGAGCGCTGCCGCCTGGAGCGCCGAAGGCCCGCTGCTCGCCTCCGGCATCGAAGCGGGCACCCGCGTCGCGCTCATCGCCTTCGAGCCCTCCGAATCGAACCTGCCGCAGTTGGCCGGCTTCCCGGCGCTGATCGACAACATCGTCGCCTGGTCGCAGCAGCTCGCCCCGCAGAGCGCCGCTGCCGGGACGCCGTTCTCGCTGGCCGAGCCACCCGGCACGACGGCGGCGACGCTGACTGCGGTCGCCGGCGGCGGTGCCGAAGACCTCGAAGTCGACGCGGGCGGCGAAGCCGCGATCAGCATCCCGCGTCCAGGCAACTACGCGATCGAGCTCAAGGGCCCCTGGGGAACGCGCCGGCTGGCGCTCGCCGTCAACCCGGCCGCGCCGCCTGCCGCAGGTGCTCCGGTGGACCTGACCGCGCCCGCCCCGACCGAAGCTGCCGGTCACACCGAATGGTGGACGTGGGTGCTGATCGCGGCGCTGGTCGCCCTGATCGTCGAGGCGCTCTACGCCCGGTGGCGCGAACCGGAACAGGTGTGGAACCGCCCCCGCCAGGTGGCGGTCGGGTTGCAGGTGGCGTCGATCGTGCTCGTCGCGATCGCGCTGTTCGATCCCTCGACCGGCTCCTCGCCACCGCCGACAACCCTCGTCCTCGACCGCTCGCTCAGCGTCGGGCCCGCCTCCGCGGAAGCCGAGCGACGGTGGCTGGCGACCAACGACGGCTGCGGCGAGGACTGTCACGTGGTCCAGTTCGGCGGCGGCGCCGAAGTCACCGGCGCCGGCGTCGGGCCGCTGGCAGGCGAAGCGGGCGGCAGCCTCAGCGGCCGCGAATCGAACCTCGAAGGGGCGCTGGCGCTGGCGCTGGCGCGCACCCCGCGGGGCGGTCGGGTCGTCGTCCTCTCCGACGGTCGGCAGACGGTCGGCGAACCGACGGCGCTCGCCGCCACCGCCCGCCGTCGCGATATCGCGGTCGACACGGTGCCGCTCACCGCCCATCCCACCGATGCCGCGGTGACCCGCCTGCAGGTACCGGCGGCACTCCACGCCGGTGATCCGCTCTCGGTCGAGACCACCGTGCGGAGCACCGTCGTCGCCCCGGCGCGCGTCACCGTGCTCCGCGACGGGCAGGAGATCGGCCACCAGGAAGTGACCCTCGGCATCGGCGACAACGCTTACCTCTTCGCCGTCAAAGCGCCGTTGCGCAAGGGCTCCTACGAGTACTCGGTGGAGGTCGAAAGCGGTCGTGACTCGCGACCGCAGAACGATGAGCTGGGGACGACCGTGCGGGTCGAGCGCGCCCCCCACATCGTCGTCGTCGGGCCGCCGGACTCCGCCGCCGCGGGGCTGCTGGAAGCCGACGGGATCGCCGTCCGCGTCCTGCCGCCGAGCGCGCTGCCGACCGAAGCGGCGGGCTACGAAGGCGTCGACGCGATCGTCCTCGAAGACGTCTCCGACGAAGAACTGGGCAAGCCGCGCGCCGAAGCGATCGGCGAGGCGGTGCGCGACCAGGCGATCGGCCTCTTCGCCCTCGGCGGCGAGCACAGCTTCTCGCTCGGCAAGTACTACAAGTCCCCGCTGCAGGAAGTGCTGCCGGTGAAAAGCCTGGTGCCGGGGAAGCTGCAGCGGAAAAACGTCGCCGTCGAGCTGATCCTCGATCGCTCCGGCTCGATGATCAACGAGGTCGGCGGGGTGCCGAAGATCGCGATGGCGCAGGCGGCGGCTCGCGGCGCCGTCGAATTCCTGCTGAAGCATCGGGACCAGGTCGGCATCGTCGCCTTCGAAATCAAATCGAAAACGCTGGTCCCGCTGACCACGGTGACGCCGGACAACATCGGCGAAATCGAACACAAGATCAACACGCTGCCGGCGAACGGTGGGACGAACATCTACAAGGGCCTCGCCGAAGGCGTCCACGCGATCGAACGATCGACCGCCAAAGAGCGCCACATCATCCTGCTTACCGACGGGATCAGCGAACCCGGCACCTACAAGCAGCTGGTGCCGGGGTTGAAAAAGGCGAACATCGCGGTGGCGACGGTGGCGCTCGGCGCGGAAGCCGACTTCAAGCTGCTGAAGGAAATCGCCGCCGATACCGGCGGCAACTACTACCGCACCGAAAACGCGCGGGACCTGCCGAAAATCTTCGACAAAGAGACGCGCCTGAACACCCGTACCGTGCGCCTGCGCGGGCAGATCGGCGTCTCCTCCGGCGACCCGAGTCCGATCACCGCCAGCCTGGTCGGCCAGAAGCTGGCGCCGCTGTTCGGCAACGTCGTCACCGAATTGAAGCCGGGCGCCGTGGCGGGGCTGCTCGGCCAGGACAAAGACCACCCGCCCGACCCGGTCCTCGCCCAGTGGCAGGACGGCTCCGGTCGCGTGGCCGCCTGGACCCCCGGGCTGGCGCCGAGCTGGGCCGGCGCCTGGCTCGAACAACCGCGCCTCTTCCAGGACGCGGCCCGCTGGGTGGAGCTCGGCGTGGCCCCGCCGCCGCTCACCCCGAGCCTCGTCGCGGGCGACCAGCGCCGGCTCGAAGTCGCCCCTGCCGACGCCGCCGGCAGGCCGATCGCGCTCGCATCGCTGACCGGCACGCTGACCTCGCCGGAATCGGGCAGGTCGACCCCGCTGAAGTTCGAAGAGGCGGCCGCCAACCGCTGGGTCGCGGCGCTGCCCGAACTGCCCGCGGGCGAATACGAATACGCGCTCTCCTCGCCGGGCGCGGGTTCGCTGACCGGCCTGCTGGCGGTCCCGTATTCGCCTGAGTACGGCCTCGGCCGGGTGGACACGACGCCGCTCGGGCCGCTCGCCGCAGCTTCCGGCGGCACCACTCTCGACGTCGACGACCCCGGCCACATCGAAGGGGACTCGCACCACCTCTGGCGGCTCTTCGCGGCCCTGGCCCTGGCCTGCTTCCTGGTCGGCGCGGCGCTGCGGTTGATCGGTGCCGGCGGCGGCGACGAGGGGGCGAAACGCGAGCCCGATCGGGAAGATCTGGGTGACGGTGACCCGGACCCCGCCCCAGACCTCCAGGCCCAGCCCGCCTGACCAGCGCGGCGCGCAGACGGCAGCCGTCCTCGTCCTCGGCGAGGGCGGCGGGCTCGGCGTCGCCCTGCTCCGGCGCCTGCAGCAGAGCGGCACGCCGGCGTCCTCGGCGCTCGACCTGACCGACGGCGAAGCCTCGGAGCTGCTGCGCGAAGGCCACTGGCGCGCGGTCGCCGTGGTCACCCGCGACGACGCCCACGCCCTGCGCCTGACCCTGCTGAGCGCCCACGTGCGCCCCGACGTGCCGCTCTGGGTGACGATGTTCGACCACACGGTCTCGCGCGAGCTCGAGCACGTCGCCCCCAAAGTCCACGTCCTCTCGCCCTCGGAGATCGTCGCCGGCGACCTCGCCGATGGCTGCCTGGCCGAAGCCGCCGGCCACATCGTCGGCCGCCGCAACCACGGCGTGCGACTGGTCGACGACGCCCTCCGCCTCCTCGTCGCCGCCGGCGCCGGCCTCTTCGGCGCCCTGGTGATCGAGATGGTGATCACGATGATCGCCTTCCACCACGGGCTGATCGACGCCTTCTACTTCTCCACCCGCTCGGTGGCCACCGTCGCCGGCCCGCCCGGCGCCGAGGCGGGCCCGGACTGGTTCAAGATCCTCTCGGCGGCCAACATGGTGCTCGCCGTCGCCCTGGTCGCGATCTTCACCGCCGCCCTGGTCCGGCGCCTCAGTCGCCGGCGCCTCACCACCCTCTTCGGTCCCCGCGCCGCCCCCGCCCGCCACCACGTCGTCCTCGTCGGCTTCGGCCAGGTCGGCTTCCGCCTCGCCCAGGCCCTCCGCGAACGCGGCGTCGCCGTGATCGCGATCGAGCGCGACGCCGAGGCCCCCAGCGTCCGCCTCGCCAAAGCCGCAGGCATCCCCGTGGCGATCGGCCGGGGCGACGACCGCGAGATGCTCCAACGCGTCGGCATCGAACGCTGCGGCGCCATCGCTGCCGTAACTTCAGACGACCTCGTAAACGTGGCCGTCGGCCTCGCCGCCGAGGACCTACGGCCGGACGTGCCGATCGTGCTCCGCCTGGGCGACGGGGAGGTGGCAACGGAGACGGACTCGTTGCTGCACCTGGGAAGGATCTGCGACGCGCACAAATTGGCGGCCGAGACGCTTCAGCGGGCGATCGAAGCGGGGGGTTGAGGGGCGGGAAAGGGACGGTGAGGGATGAGGTAAGGGCCCCGGCCCTCTCGTAGGCGGTCCGGGCAGGCTGCGACCGCCTACGAGAGGGCCGGGTCTCGGGGAGAGGGCGAGGGTGCGCGTCCCGTGCGGGTCATGGGGGAGGTCCGTGACGTTGTGCGCGGGATCGGTGCGGAACTCCGCGTCCCTTAATGAGACGTCACATCCGTCCCATCGGTCAGTTCCTTGCCGTGGAGAGAAACCGTCCCAATGAGGCGGTAAAGCTCCACGGCAGGGCCCGGGGCCCGGTAGCGCCCCCTCGAAGGCGACGACTTCGTGACGTCCCTCCCCGCAAAGCGCACCGACCCTGCGCACTTCCCCCCGAAAGCCTCGCGTCCTGGGCGTCTCGCGGCGGCCACAGCCCGCCCGGGCCGCCGCGAGACGCCCAGGACGGGATCGTCCCCGGCCGCGGGGGCCACGAAGCACGCCGTCCCCGGCCGCCAGCGCCCCCGAACCTCGTCGTCCCCGCCCCTACTCCAGCCCGTGCGGATGCAGGTGGTCTTCCGCCATGTTCTTCAACCCGACCCGGTCGATCTTGCCGGTCGGATTGAGGGGCATCTCGTCGAGGAAGACGATCTCCTCCGGGGCCTTGTAGCCGATCGCTTCGCGGCAGTGGACGATCAGGTCTGCCGCTGAGGGCTTCTCGCAGTCGGGCGCCAGGGTGACGTAGGCGCGCACGTTCTCACCGTGGACCGTGTCGTGGACGCCGACTGCTCCGGCGAGGGCGACAGCCGGATGGTCGACCAGGGCGCCCTCGACCTCGTAGGGGCTGATGTTGGAGCCGTCGTGGACGATGACCTGCTTCTTGCGGCCGAAGAACCAGAGGTAGCCGTCGGCGTCGGCGCGGGCGAGGTCGCCGGAGTCGAGCCAGCCGTCGATGACGACCTCGGCG
>MKSH01000035.1:26226-26851 GCA_001898095.1 Solirubrobacterales bacterium 70-9
CGTCTTCGCCTCTCAGTTCGATCCGGAAGCCGTCGACCGGCAGTCCGATCGAGCCCTGGCGGATCTCCCCCGAGGGCGGGTTCAGCGTCGCGATGCCGACCTCGGTCATCCCGTAGCCCTCGACGATCGGGAAGCCCGCCGCGGCCGCGAACTCGGCGAGCAGCTCGGTCGAGACTTTGTCCGCCCCCGCGCGGCAGATCCGCAGCGAGTCGAAGTCGTGCGGCTGTAGGTCGTGGTCGTGGATCAGCGCCGACAGCGCCGCCGGGATCATCGCCAGCACGGTCGGCTGCTGGTCGCGCAGGAGCGGCAGCAGCTCGTGCGCGTCGGTGGCCCGGGCGACGACGACACGGCCGCCGACCGAGAGCGTCGCCAGCGACCAGAGGAAGCCGCCGACGTGCGACATCGACGAGCCGGGCAGGAAGACGTCCTCGGCGGTGAGCTCGAAGGCCGTCGCGGCGCTGGCGATCATCCAGCGCAGGGTCTCGCGGGTGTGGGTGACGCCCTTCGCCGGGCCGGTCGAGCCGGAGGTGAAGAAGATCACCGCGGGGGCCGTCGGGTCGGCGTCGACCTCATCGCGGGGCAGCGGCTCGGCGGCGAGCAGGACGGCGAACTCGTGGTCCCAGCC
>MKSH01000035.1:26909-34880 GCA_001898095.1 Solirubrobacterales bacterium 70-9
TCGGCCCGCTCCTCGTGGGCGAGCAGCACCCGCGCCTCGCTGACGCCGAGCGCGTGGTCGATCTCGGCGGCCGTGTAGCGGTAGTTCAGCGGCGTCGCGATCAGCCCCGCCTTGAAGCAGGCGAGGTAGTGGACGACGAGGTCGACCCGGTTCGGCATCAGCGAGGCGACCCGGTCGCCGGGCGCCAGGCCCAGCCCCAGGTAGCCCGCCGCGACCCGGTTGCTTGCCTCCTCGAGCTCTGACCAGGTGAGCGCGCGGACCGCAGATAGAAGAGCGACCTCCCCCGGCTTGGTCTGGAGACCGAACCGGAGGAGGTCGCTTAGCGGCGCCGCTGGATTGTCTAGCTGGGCGCCGCCGATCAGCATCGGCGGGAGGTTACTTCCCGCCGACTATGTCTTCCACCACGTAGGCGGCGACGTTCTTGATTTCTTCTTCCGACAAGGTGCCTTTGAACGGCGGCATCCCGCCGCCGCCGTCGGTCACCTGTTCTTCGGCGCCGGCCTGTTCTTTGGCTTTCGGCATCGTGGTCAGGTCCGGACCGCCGTTGCCGCCGAGGCCGTCGGCGCCGTGGCAGACCGAGCAGTTTTCGGCAAAGACTTCCTTGCCGGCCGCTGCGTCGGGCCCACCGGCGGCGGCTTCGCCGCCTTCGGCTTCAGTGCCTTCGCCTTCGCCCGGTTCTTCGTTGCCTTCTTCTTCTTCCGGCGATTCCTCACCGGCGTGCGCGGTGCCTTCGCCTTCGGCTTCCTCGCCTTTCAACTCTGCCATCGTGCCTTTCAGGGAGAAGACCCAGAAGTTTTCTCCGTGAGGCGTGGCCGCCAGCGAGTTGCCGCCTGCGTAGATCGCGATTTTCTCTTCGCCTTCGTCTTCGAAGACGGTCGCGGTCGTGTTGGCGCCGGCGCCGGTCTGGAAGCTCCAGAGTTCTTTGCCGGTTTCGATGTCGTAGGCGACGAAGTCACCGTTGTTGTGACCGACGAACACGAGGCCGCCGGCGGTGGTCACCGCACCCGAGTAGCAGGATTCTTCCGGGAATTTGTCCTGCCACTTGATTTTGCCGGTCGACATGTCGTAGGCGGTGAGGAAGCCTTCGACGTTGAAGCCGGAGGAGACGACGATTTCGGAACCGACCGTGTTTTTGCCCTGGACGAACTTCGGTTCCTTCTTCGGGACGACGAGGCCGAGCGCTCCGGCCAGAGAGCAGACCACGTAGGTGTTCGCTTCCGGGTTGTAGGAGCTGGGCGGCCAGTTGTTGCCGCCCGAGGCCGAGTTGGCCGGCAGGTTGATCACGTTCGGGTCCGTGCTCATCGGGGTGAAGATCTTCGACCCGACGACTTTCGGTTCCGGCTTCTGCCCGGCGACGCCGGCCTGCGCGTTTTCCACGGCTTCCGGGGTCGCCTTCAGCGGGCTGAACGGAGGCATCGTCGGCTCCGGCTGGGTCGGCCAGGTCTTCTGGGCCGGATCCTGCGGCACCTTCACCTCGGGGATCGGGTAGATCGGCTTACCGGTCTTCTGGTCGAGCAGGTAGACCCAACCGGTCTTCTCCGGCTCGCCCACGGCTTCGACTTCTTCGCCGTTCATTTCCCCTTTGAAGAGGACGGTCGGCGATGGGGCGTCGAAGTCCCAGATGTCGTGGTGAACCATCTGGTAATGCCATTTGTATTTGCCGGTTTCGGCGTCGAGGGCGACGATCGAGGCGGTGAAGAGGTTTTCGCCTTCACGCGAGGCACCGAGCCACGGCGACGCGTTGGAGGTCGAGAAGTACAGCATGCCCGTTTCCGGGTTCACCGTCGGGGTGTTCCAGATCGAGGCGCCGCCTTCTTTGTAGCTGCCGTTGTCAGGCCAGGTGTCGCCGCCGGTTTCCTTCGGCGACGGGGTGGTCCAGAACCGCCAGTCCATCTTGCCGGTATTCGCGTCGAGCGCGGTCAGGCGCCCGCGGATCCCGTACTCGCCGCCCGAACCGCCGACGTAGACGCGGCCGTTCCAGTAGAGCGGCGCGCTGGTGATCGAGAAGCCTTTATTCGCCTTTTCGACGTTGGTCTGCCATTTGACTTTGCCGGTCGACTGGTCGAGCGCGACCTCGTTGCCGTTCAGCTGCGAGACGAAGACCATGCCGTCGCCGATCGCGACGCCGCGGTTGTCCCAGCCGCAGCAGACGACTTCGCCGAGCGGGTCGGGGGGCAGATGGGGTTCGTAGGTCCAGAGGATTTCGCCGGTGCCGGCATCCATCGCGTAGACGTTGTCGCCGCCGTCGGAGGCGTAGATCGTGCCTTCGTAGGCGAGCGCCGTTCCCTCGGCGGAGAACTTGGCCGCGGTGGCGTTTTTGCCGATTTTGGCGACCCAGTCGCCTTTGAGTTCTTTGACGTTTTCGGTGTTGACTTCGTCCAGCGTCGAGAAGCGGTCGTTGGTGGTGCTGCCGCCGTTGGTGATCCAGTTGGCGCCGGCGTGTTCGTAGAGTTCTTCGGCGCTGAATTCCGGCGCTGCGGCGATGCCTTCTTCTTCGGAGGTTTCTTCGGTTTCGGCCGGTTCGGATTCGCTTTCGCTTTCCGTCGGGGGCGAACTCGTCGTCGTGGTGCCGCCACTGCCACCGCAAGCCGCCAGCGCCAGCGCCGCGACGAGCGCCAACAGCAGCATCGCGATCCAGAGGCGCCCGCCTTCTGGCTTACCGAAACCTCTCATCATTTCCACCCTTTCCCGGAGCCGGGGCAGATTCGAGACGATGTCCGAGACGATCCCGCGTCCAGCTCATTGACACGACTTCAGGATGTCGGACGCTACCACAGGGATATGCGGGCGATCAGCGAAAACGCAGCGGTGGATTCGCGTGATGCCGTCGCCGCAGGTGAAAGCCCCGCTTGCGGCGCATCGAGCTGCCCTCGAGAACGCTGGGCGCGTACTTCGCAGGCACGTGCGAACGTTTGCCCTTCTGGCGGGCTCCGGCGGCGCTCCCGGCCTCGATCCGGCCGTGGAAAAGGGCGATCGTGAACGCCGCCGCGGCGATGCCGATCGCAGCCACCAAGGGAGCCGGGACGCCGAGCAATCCGAGGAGGACCAGCGCGACCAGGAACGCCATCAGGATGGCGCTGTAGAGACGGTCTTCGCTGCGTCGATCCTGCATCGGCCTCGAACACGAAAGTACTCCTGAGCCGTCGCCGCTCCTCCAAGCGTCCAGCCGGTGCAACGAAAGTGGCGCTAGCGGGCGAAGCTCTTATAGGCCGACCAGGCCGGCTTCGCGGGGGAGCCGCCCGCGCCGAAGAGCCCCGAGCCGTCACAGAAGTTGCAGGTTCCGAGCGAGTCGGTGAAGGAGAACCAGTAGACGCGCTTCACCCGCCAGGCCGCCGCCTTCGCGCGCAGCAGGTTGAAGGCGCCGCGCAGTTCGCGGGCCTGCCCCTGCGGGCCCTTCTCGAACTTGTTGTACCCGTTGGCGGCCGAGGGATGGCCGCTCGACCAGCCGAGCTCGGTGATCCAGAGCGCCCGGCCGGGGTCCCGGGAGGCCTTCAGGGCGTCCCGGAGTTCTTCGATTTCCGGGGTCAGCTGCTTGTAGTTGTCGGAGTAGGGATGGAGGGCGACGGCGAGGAACTTGCCGCGTACGCCGGGCGTCGTCTTGTACATCTGTTCGAGGAATCTGGCGGCGAACCAGGTGCGCTTTACCCGCCCCGGCGCCGCCTTCTTGTTGCCACCCTTCGGCCGCGCGAAGAGGCCGCCGAGGACGATCCTCGCGCCGGGGTCGGCGCTGCGCAGGGCGCGGAAGGAGTTGACCACGAGCTTGCCGTACTGGGACGGGCTCGGCCGGGCGGCGAAGTACTTGTAGTTCTCCTCGTTCCAGATCTGCCAGGTGCGCACCGGGCGTTCGGGGAGCAGCGGGTTTTCGGTCCAGAAGCTGCCGCCGGGGCTGTAGCGGAAGACCGCGAGGCGGAGGAATTCACGCCAGCTGGCTACCTGGGCCGAGTTCTGCACCGGCAGGCTGACCGGCGCCTTGGCGCCGCCGCCGATCCCTTCGTAGTGGACCGCCCAGTCGGGCGCGCCGAAGAGGAAGGGCAGGACGGAGATGCCCCCTTCGGCGGCGCTGCGGACGAAGGGGTCGACCGAGCTCCAGTCGGGGAGCGCCCCGGGGCTCGACTGCACGGCGGCCCAGTTGACCGGCACGCGGATGCCCTCGACGCCGCCTTCGCGCAGGGTCGCCGCCTCTTCCGGGCTCGCCGGTTCGTTGGCGACGACGCCCCAGAACCCGGCCGGCAGCGCCGCCTGGGCACCGGCCGGCACCGCCAGCGCGAGCGCCACCGCCAATATGAGCGCGATCCGCCTCAAGGTCCCCGCTGAAACAGGGCACCCCCGCCAACGTTGCGCCCGACCCCCCAGGTTGGTGGGCCGAAAAGCGCTGATATAGAGCGCTTATCGGCCCATCAACGCCGGGTTTCGCTCAGCTGGTGGTGACGGCGCCGACCGTGAGGATCTGGGCGCTGGTCAGCTTGCAGGTCTGGAAGGCCAGCGGGGCGACTTTGGTGCCGGTGCCGCCGGGGATCCCGATCCGCAGGCTCGCCGCCCAGGTCGGCTTGCATTCGTTCGGCGAGTAGTTCAGCGCGTCGACGATCTGCAGCTGGGCGGAGGCGCTTCCTCCCGACTTCAACGTCACGGCCTTCACCTTCTTGCCCGGTCCGTGGATCGCCGGGGCGCCGACCTGCTTGCCCTGCAGGTTCAGCGCGCTCACGATCGGAAAGCCGAAGAGCGTGCAGGCCTTGTTCGAGAGGTTGGTGAACTCGATCCGGTAGTAGACGGAGCCCGCCGTCCCACCACCCGGTTCTTCCCCGGCCCAGACCACCAGCTTGGAGCCGGAGCAGGCCTTCGCCGCGGCGCCGGCGCCGGGGGTCGCGATCACGGCCGCGGCGAGGAGCGCGGCGGCCACCAACGGGGCGATGAGCAGTCGGGTCTTCATGCCCCGAGACTAGCCCCGCCGGCGGCGATCTCCAACCTCGTCGCGTAACCAGATCGACACATCGGCACCAAAAACTCGGCATACCGTGGCGGCGCTTTTCCACCCACCCTGAACCAGATCTCGGAGGAGAGATGAACCGGAACCGGATCCTGGCCCTGGCGCTTGCCGCGTGCGCGCTCGGTGCCTGCATTGCCGCCGCCGCGGCGTCGGCCCACCACGTCCCCCGCCATTGGCACCACCATCCGTCTCCGCCCCCGCATCATCCCTGCCCGCTCACGGCGAACCCGGACACCTACTCGACCGCCGCCGGCCAGGCGACCCTCGCGGTCGAAGGCCAGTGGGGCGTGCTCGCGAACGACTGCGGCAACGAGCCGACGATCGTCGCCAACACCGAACCGACCAGCGGCAGCCTCGAACTCGAACCGGACGGCGGCTTCACCTACACGCCGAACGCCGGCTTCGAGGGCACCGACAGCTTCAGCTACACGATCGCCGACGCGGTCCACGCCTACAAGACCCACCTGCCGCCGATCGGCTCCTATGAAGGCGTGCCGCTGGCCGGCGGCGCCTTCGGCTCCTCGGTCGCCCCGGTTCCGGGCCACCCGGAAGAAATCTTCGGCCTCGAGGATCGCGGCCCGAACGTGGAAGCGCCCGGCGGTGTCCTGACCGAGCCGAAGCCTTCCTATGACCCGGCGATCGCCCGCTTCGTCCTCGACGAAGGCGAAGCCGAACTGGTCGAAAAAATCCCGCTCAGGGACAAGACCGGCCATTCCTACTCGGGCCTCGTCAACTCGCTGGCGCCGACCAACGAGACGATCCAGAACCTGAAGGGCGTGATCCTGCCCCACGACCCCGATGGCTACGACCCCGAGGGCCTGGTCGCGATGCCCGACGGCAGCTTCTGGGTGTCCGACGAGTACGGCCCCTTCATCACCCACTTCAACTCCGAAGGCCGTGAAATCAGCCGGCTCTCGCCGTACGACGGGTCGCTGCCCGCCGAGCTGCAGAAGCGGGTCCCGAACCGCGGCATGGAGGGCCTGACGATCACCCCCGACGGCAGGACGCTGGTGGGGATGATGCAGTCGGCCCTGCAGCAGACCGACCTCCCGGTCGAAGGCGGCAAAGCCTACGACGCGAAAAAACTGGTGCCGACGCGGATCGTCACCTACGGGCTCTACACCCACCAGGTGCACGAGTACCTCTTCCTGCTCGACGAACCGGCGAGCCTGAAGACCGCCAACTCGGAGATCACCGCGATCAGCAACAACACCTTCCTGATCGACGAGCGCGACGGCAACTTCCCGTCCGCCACCGGCTACAAGAAGCTCTGGAAGGTAAGCCTCGAAGGGGCGACCGACGTCGGCCCGAGTGCTCACGTGAGCGGGGCCACCTACGACGCCGCCGCGGGCGGTCTGCTGATCGGCGGCAAGACCATCGAGGCCACGGTCGTCGGCCAGAAGACCGCGGAAGCGAAGGCGACGATCGAAGGCGAGGGCATCAAACCGGTGAGCGCCTCGCTCTACCTCGACGTCGACGCACTGCTGACCCAGCTGAACCCGGCCGACACCTTCTTCGACCATGACAAGGTCGAGGGCGTCGTCGCGCTCGAAGGCGGCAAGCGGCTGATCATCTCCAACGACAACGACTTCGGGATCGCCGGCGCCGAAGCGGCCCCGGCGGGCAGCCCGAACAAATACAAGCTGGTCGCCAAGCTCCTACCGGGGCTCGGGATCCAGGACGAAGGCGAATACCTGGAAGTGAACGTGGCGGCGCTGCCCGCGGCGACGAGCAGCACCACGGTGACGATCAACGTGGGCGAAGCGCACTAGGCGCCCCGGACCGGGGCGACCGAGGTCAGTCACCGCGCGGCGATGGCGCGACGGGCGGCGAGCCGGGAAGCACATCCGGCGCGCTCGTCCGCGCCACGTCGGCGGCCCTGTCGTCGGGCTGCTCCTGTGACTCGCGCTCGGCGGCGACGCGGCGGCGGTAGATGTCGACCTCGCGAGCGATCGTGTCCTGATCCCAGCCGAGGGCGTCCGCCATCAGCCGCGCCGCCGGCTCGGCGCTCGCCAACCCGCGGTCCCAGGCCTCGATCGAGATCCGGGTGCGTCGGGTGAGGACGTCCTCGAGGTGCTGGGCGCCCTCGTGGGTGACCGCGTGGCGCACCTCGGCGGCGAGGTAGTCGTCGGCGCCTGGCAAGGGCTCCGCCAGCTCAGGATTACGGGCGATCTCCGCGGTCAGCTCGAAGATCCGCGAGCCGAATCGGTTCAGCAGGTGTTCGATCCGCGCCGGGTGGAGGCCGGTCTCGGCGGCGAGGGCCGCCTTGCGGTTGCGCAGGGCGAAGTAGCCGTCGGCGCCGACCAGCGGCGTCTCGTGGGTGACCGAGGGCGGCACCCGCATCTCCATCGAGCGAGCCGCCGCGTCGACGGCGTCCTTCGCCATCACCCGGTAGGTCGTGTACTTGCCGCCGGCGATCGCCACCAGGCCCGGCACCGGCACGGCGACGGTGTGCTCGCGGGAGAGCTTCGAGGTCGACTCCGACTCGTGTGAGAGGAGCGGCCGCAGGCCCGCGTAGACGCCCTCGACGTCCTCGTGGGTGAGCGGCTCGCGCAGCACCTTGTTCACCCGCTCGAAGATGTAGTCGATGTCGGACTTGCTGGCCGCCGGATGGGCCCGGTCGAGCTCCCAATCCGTGTCGGTGGTGCCGACGATCCAGTGGCGCCCCCAAGGGATGACGAAGAGGACGCTCTTCTCGGTGCGCAGGATCAGCCCGGTGTCGAGCTGCAGGCGGTCGCGCGGGATCAGCAGGTGGACGCCCTTCGAGGCGCGGACGTGGAACTTGCCGCGCTCGCCGACCATGTGCTGGATGTCGTCGGTCCAGACCCCGGTGGCGTTGATCACCTGCTTGGCGCGGATCTCGATCTCCTCGCGGGTATGGGCGTCCTTGGCGACGACGCCGGTCACCCGCTCGCCCTCGCGGAGGAAGCCGACGACGGCGATGTTGTTGGCGATCGCGGCGCCGTAGTGGGCGGCGGTGCGGGCGA
>MKSH01000035.1:34893-35434 GCA_001898095.1 Solirubrobacterales bacterium 70-9
AGCGCCGGGGCGATCCGCATCGCTTTGCGCTTCGAGAGGTGCCGATGGCGCGGCACCCCTTGGTGGCCGCCGCCGAGGGTGTCGTAGAGGATCATCCCGGCGCCGACGTAGGGCGTTTCCCAGCGCGCCTCGAGCGGGAACAGGAAGGGGACCGGCTTGACCAGGTGCGGGGCCAGCTTCTTCAGCAGCAGGCCGCGCTCGCGGAGCGCCTCGCGGACCAGGCCGAAGTCTTTCTGCTCGAGGTAGCGGAGCCCGCCGTGGATCAGCTTGCTCGAGCGCGACGACGTTCCCGCGGCATAATCGCGCGCCTCCAGCAGCGCCACCGAGAGCCCGCGCGAGGCGGCGTCGAGGGCGGATCCGGTGCCGGTCGCGCCGCCCCCGATCACGACGATGTCGAATTCCTCGGTGCCGAAGCGTTCGATCGCGCGCCGCCGCTGTTCGGGGCCGAGGCGGTCGTCGGGACCCAAGCGGGGGGTCGCTGATTCGGGTTGCGCGTTCGAGGGCATTCAGGGCTCAGGGGTTACCCGGGAAGGGCCGGGAA
>MKSH01000035.1:35561-37687 GCA_001898095.1 Solirubrobacterales bacterium 70-9
ACCTGCGTCGCGGGCCTCAGCCAGTCGGGCCGCTCGGGCCTCGCCTTCGGCACCGCCGACTGGATCCTGATCTCCTTCGGCTGGGGCCTCGCGGTCACCTTCGGCGTCTACGTCGCGGGGGGCGTCTCCGGCGCCCACCTCAACCCGGCGGTGACGCTGGCGCAGGCCCTGCGGCGCGGCTTCCCCTGGAAGAAGGTGCCGACCTACGTCTTCGCTCAGGTGGCGGGCGCCTTCGTCGCCGCGGCGGTCGTCTACTTCAACTACCGGTTCGCGATCGGCAGCTTCGAACACGTCGAAGGCATCACCCGCGGCAGCTCCGAATCGGTCGGGACCTACTCGATCTTTGCCACCTTCCCGGCCCAATACTTCACCTCCTGGTTCGGCCCGTTCATGGACCAGGTGATCGGCACGGCGCTGCTCGTCGCCTGCATCTTCGCCGTGATCGACGAGTACAACGCGCCGACCAAGGCCAACATGGCACCGTTCATCATCGGCTTCATCGTCGTCGCGATCGGGATCAGCTTCGGCGTCAACGCGGGATACGCGATCAACCCGGCGCGCGATTTCGGTCCGCGTCTCTTTGCCTGGGTGCAGGGGTGGGGGAAGATCGCCATGCCGGGTGACTACGGGAACGTCAACACCTACTTCTGGATCCCGATCGTCGGGCCGCTGCTCGGCGGGGCGCTCGGGGCCTACATCTACGACCTCTTCATCCGCGGGGTGCTGATTGCGCGCGGGGTGCAGCCCGACCCCGAGATGGTCGAAGAGGCGCAAACCACGATCGAGGAGGACTGACAGATGCGGGAGGAAAACTGATGGCTGAGTACGTCGCGGCGATCGACCAGGGGACCACGTCGAGCCGGCTGATCCTGTTCGACAAGGACGGGCGGATCGAGTGCGTCGATCAGAAAGAGCACGAGCAGATCACGCCGAAAGCGGGGTGGGTCGAGCACGATCCCAAGGAGATCTGGCGGAAAACGCGCGAGGTGATCGGCGGCGCGATGGCGAAGTCCGACGCCGAGGCGGGGGACGTCGCCGCGATCGGGATCACCAACCAGCGCGAGACCACCGTGGTCTGGGACCGGGAGACCGGCGAGCCGGTCTACAACGCGATCGTCTGGCAGGACACGCGGACCGAAGACATCGTCGCCGAGCTGGCCGGGGACGAGGGGGTCGACCGCCTCCGCCAGGACGTCGGCCTGCCGCTCTCGACCTACTTCTCGGGACCGAAGATCAAGTGGATCCTCGACAACGTGGAGGGCGCCCGCACTCGCGCCGAGGCGGGCGAACTGGCCTTCGGCAACATGGACCCCTGGGTGCTCTGGAACCTCACCGGGGGCAGGAACGGCGGCGTCCACGCCACCGACGTCACCAACGCCTCGCGGACGATGCTGATGAGCCTCGAGACGCTCGACTGGCACGAGCCGAGCCTCGAGTTGATGGGGATCCCGAAGTCGATGCTGCCGGAGATCAAAAGCTCGAGCGAGGTCTACGGCGAGGCGCAGGGGACGGCGCTCGGCGGGCAACCGGTGGCCGGGATCCTCGGCGACCAGCAGGCGGCGATGTTCGGCCAGACCTGCTTCGACCGCGGCGACGCGAAGAACACCTACGGGACCGGCTCCTTCCTGCTCGTCAACACCGGCGAGGACATCGTCCACACCGACAAGCTGCTGACCACGGTGGGGGCGAAGCTGGGGCCCGACGGCCCGCCCGTCTACATGCTCGAGGGCTCGATCGCGGTGACCGGGGCGGCGGTGCAGTGGCTGCGCGACCGGCTCGGGATCATCAAGGACGCGCCCGAAGTGGAAAAGCTGGCGAAGTCGGTCGACGACAACGGCGGCGTCTACTTCGTCCCCGCCTTCTCCGGCCTCTTCGCCCCCTACTGGCGCGAAAACGCCCGCGGGGTCATCGTCGGCCTGACCGCCTACGCCAACAAAGGCCACATCGCCCGCGCGACCCTGGAGGCGGCCGCCTGGCAGAGCCGCGAGGTCGTCGACGCCGCCAACGACGTCGCCGACGTCCCCTTCAGCGAGTTGAAAGTCGACGGCGGGATGACCGCCGACGAGTTCCTGATGCAGTTCCAGGCCGACGTCCCCGGCGTCCCCGTGATCCGTCCCGCCGTCACC
>MKSH01000035.1:37708-44926 GCA_001898095.1 Solirubrobacterales bacterium 70-9
GCCGAGGACAAGCGCTGGGAGCCGACGATGGACGAGGACGAGCGCGAGCGCCAGTACGGCCAGTGGAAGAAGGCCGTGGAACGGACCTTCGACTGGGTTGAATAACGCCAGAACTACATTTTTGACCAGCGCGAGCGCGCGTCTGGCCCAGGGGTCTAGGCTTCCCGTCATGGACGACGACTTCCGCCTGCAGATCGACCTTGAAGATGACGGTGTGGCCGGGAAGATGGCCGACCTCCTGCGCTCCGGCGAGCTTGAGCACGACCTCAAGTACGCTGCCGCCAACCAGCTGATCGTCAGCCACGAAGGTGAGGAGATCTTCGTCTACGCGGCCGACCGGGAGCACATCGACGGGGCCCGGACGGTTGTCGAGAAGCTGCTCGCGACGAAGGGCTGGAAGGCGAAGCTCGACGTCCGCCGCTGGCATCCCGAGGCGGAGGAGTGGGAGGACGTGGACAAGGCGCTGCCGACCTCCGACGCCGAGAAGCAGGCCGAGCATGCGCAGCGGATCGCGACCGAGGATGCCGAGACCGCCGCCCACGGGGGTCACGCCGAGTTCGAGGTGCGGATCGAGTTCCCCTCGCACGGCGAGGCGCGCGACTTCGCCAAGAAGCTCGAGGACGAGGGCTTCCAGCCGGTGCGCCGCTGGCGCTACATGGTGGTCGGTGCCGCCGACGAGGACGCCGCCAACGAGCTCGCCGACCGGATCCGCGCCGAGGCGCCCGCCGACAGCAAGGTCACCGCCGAGGGTTCCCTGCGCGCCGCCTGGGACGAGCGCCCGGTGAACCCCTTCTTCTTCCTCGGCGGCCTGGCCGGCTAGGTCGGGCCCGCCAGGTGCCGGCGGATCGAGTCGATCACCGCCGCCGGCTCTCGTTCGAGCCGTCGCCGGGCGCTCAGCCGCGGCGCTCTGAGATCGAGCCGACGACCACGCGGTCGCGGCCCTGGCCCTTCGCCCGGTACATCGCCCGGTCGACGGCGCGGAAGCAGGTCTCGGCTTCGGGGACGTCGCCCTGCAGCCGGCAGAGGCCGACGCTGGCGGTGCAGACCCGCTCGGGGTCGGCGCCGGTGATCGCGATCCGCAGCTCTTCGGCGACCGTTCGCGCCTGCGCCAGGTCGATGTCGCGGAGGATCACCGCGAACTCGTCGCCGCCGATCCGGGCGGCCACGTCGGGCTCGTGGATCCGCTCGTCGAGGCAGCGGCCGACCAGCCGGATCAGCCGGTCGCCGGCGACGTGGCCGTCGGAGTCGTTGACGTTCTTGAAGCGGTCGAGGTCGAGCAGCAGCAGCGCCGCGCTCTCGCCGTCGTCGCGGCAGCGGGCGATCTGCCGTTTCAGCTCCTCCTCGAAGCGGCGCCGGTTGTAGAGCGAGGTGATCGGGTCGCGGTTGGCGAGTTCGTAGGTGTGCGCCTCGAGCCGCTTGCGCGCCGAGATGTCCTGTACCTGGGAGATGAAGTGGCGCGGCGTGCCGTCGTCCTCGCGCACGACCGCGACCGCCAGCAGCACCCAGATCAAGTGCCCTTCCTTGGTGAAGTAGCGCTTCTCCATCTCGTAGGTGTCGAGCTCCCCGGAGAGCAGGCCGTCGACCTGGACCAGGTCGGCGTCGAGGTCGTCGGGGTGGGTGATCTCCTGGAAGGTCATGTGCTTCAGTTCGTCGACCGAGTAGCCGACGATCTCGCCGAGCTGCTGGTTGACGTGGAGGAAGCGGCCGTCGACGCCGACGATCGCCACCCCGTGCGGGGCGGCGTGGAAGGCGGCCTCGAAATCGCGCTGCAGGCGGGCGGCGCGCCGTTCGGCCTCGCGCCGCTCGGTGAGGTCGTCGTACCAGGCGATCCGGTACTGGACCTCGCCCTTCTCGTCGCGCGCCGCCATCGCCTCGGCGCGGACCGGGAATACGCTGCCGTCGAGCCGCACGTGCTCGGAGTCGTAGGGGACGAATGTGTTCTTGTCGACGGTCCCGGTGACGTCGGGGATCCGCTCGGCCCACTCCGCGGTGAAGAGGGTGCGCAGCGGTTTGCCGACGAAGTCGCCGACGGTGCCGCCGTGCATCTCCGCCAGCGCCGGGTTCAGCGAGACGATCGTGCCGCTCTTCGCGTCGACCACGGTGATCCCGCGGCTGGTCCGTTTGAAGCAGATCTCCCACATCCGCCGCAGGGCGTCGCCGGCGATCTCGTCGCCGGCGTTGCGCCCGATCACCACCATCTCGACGATCTCGCCCGCCTCGTTGCGGACCGGGCGGGCCACCGTCTCGCACTCGATGTAATTGCCGTCTTTGCAGCGGAAGCGGTAGCGGACGGCGATCCGGTCGCTCCCTTTCTGCAGCATCGCCGCGTAGGTGCCGCGGACGTCGTCGACGTCGTCGGGGTGGATGAAGTCGAGGCTGGACCGCCCGACCAGCTCCTCCGGCTCATAACCGGTCAACCGCTGTGAGTTTGCCGATACGTAGGTGTACCGACCGTCCGGCGCGTGCCGCGAGGCCAGCTCGGCGAGCGTGTCGGCTAGTAGCTCAAAGCCGTCGAGATGGGTGGACGAGCTGGGCATGTCCGTGTATCGGTTGCCTTGCTGTGGGGGTTTAGGGCGGGGGCGCGGGTTTTATCGCTTTTTTCAGGCTGACCGCAAGCTTCCGTTCATCTTGAGATGAATTGGAGACCGCCCGAACGCGGGTCGGGTTCGATTCAGGCGGTCGGACCGAGCCAGGCAACGTGCAGCGCAGTACGGCCGTGTTCAGCAGTCAGGCGAGCGTCGGCGCCCCAGATCCGGGACAGCCGGCCGGGCGTCAGGACCTCGTTCGGCAGCCCGGTCGCCTCGGTGCGGCCCTCGTGGACGACGACGACCCGGTCGGCCACCGCCGCGGCCAACGCCAGGTCGTGGACGACGACCAGCGCCCCGAGCCCCTCGTCGGCAAGCTTGCGCAGCAGGCCGGCGACGTCGATCGCGGCGCCGAGGTCGAGCTGCGAGGTCGGCTCGTCGGCGATCAGCACCGGCGCCTCCTGGGCCAGCCCGATCGCGATCTGGACCCGCTGCAGCTCGCCGCCGGAGAGCGTCGTGAGGGCGCGGTCGGCGAAGTGGGAGACGCCCGCCCGGGCCAGCGCCGCGTCGACCCCGGCGCGGTCGGCGCCGGTCATCCGGCCGAGCGGGCGGAGCAGCGCCGAACGGCCGATCGTCACCGCTTCCTGCACCGTGACCCCGGCCGGGACCGGCATCCGCTGGGGGACGAAGGCGCGCACCTTGGCGAGCTCGCGGCCGCGCATCTTGGCCAGCTCGCGGCCGGACCAGCTGACCGCGCCGGCGCTCGGGCGGTGGAGGCCGGAGACGGCGCGCACGAGGGTCGACTTGCCCGCTCCGTTGGGCCCGACGATCGCGACCAGCTCCCCCGCCCGCAGGTCGAGGTCGCCGCCGCGCAGGATCTGGATCCCGTCGATGGTCACCTCGACCCCGCGCGCCTCGAGCAGCATCTCGCCCGCCGCTGCCATCAGACCGCTTTGCGGAGCAGCCAGAGGAAGACGGGGACGCCGAGGATCACCATGAAGGGGCCGACCGGGAGTTCGATCGGGGCGCGCACGGTGCGGGCGAGGGTGTCGGCGGCGGCGAGCAGGGCGGCCCCGCCGACCGCCGAGGCGGGGATGACGAAGGCCTGGCTCGAGGTGCCGCCCGCCATCCGCACCACGTGCGGGACGACCAGGCCGAGGAAGCCGAGCAGGCCGGCGACCGCCGCCGCCGCGGCGGCGAGCAGCGCCGCCGAGAAGCCGGCGGCGAGCCGGATCAGCTGCGGCCGGGAGCCGAGCGAGGCGGCGACGTCGTCCCCCAGCGCCAGCCGGTCGAGCGGCCGGATCAGGAAGATCGCGATGAGGCCGCCGGCGAGGAAGTAGGGCCAGGTGTAGCGCAGCCCCTCCCAGCCCGCGTTGGTCAGGCCGCCGGCGATGAAGAAGAGCGCCGAGGGGGCGCGTTCGGGGAAGGAGGCGAGCAGGCCGGTGGTGGCGGCGGTGAAGAGCGAGAGCATCGCGATCCCGGCGAGGATGATCTTCCCGGTGCTGCCGCGGTTGCGCCCGCTCCAGGCGAAGCCGAAGACGAGCGCCGCGGCGAGCAGGCCGAAGAAGAGCGCCGCTGCCGGGACCAGGGCGATCGAGGCGGGGAAGGCGATCAGGATCAGGATCGCCCCGAACCCGGCGCCGCCGGTCACCCCGATCACGTCGGGCGAGGCGAGCGGGTTGGCGAGCGCCCCCTGCAGCACCGCGCCGGCGGTGCCGAGCGCCGCGCCGACGATCAGCGCTTCGACCGTGCGCGGCAGGCGCAGGGTCTCGACGATCTGGTGGTTGGGGCCTTCGCCGCCCTTGCCGAGCAGGATTTCGAGCACTTCGGCGATCGGCAGCTTCACCGCGCCGAGCGCCAGGGAGGCGCCGGCCGCGGCGAGCATTGCCGCGACCAGCACCGCGAAGACCGCGGTCCGCCTTGCCACCTCAGTTGTGGAGGTAGCTCTCGCGCACCCTGGTGATCGTGCGGGCGATGTCGGTGCCCGCCTGCAACAGCGAGTTGTCGACCGAGACGTAGATGTGCCCGTTCTTGGCCGCCTTGGTGGAGGACCAGGCCGGGTCGTTCTTCAGGTACTTGGTCAGCGCCGGGATGTCCTCCGGGTCGGCGTGCGGGACGGCGATGATCACGTCCGGGTTTTCCGCCAGCACGACTTCGTCGGAGATCCGCTGGAAGCCGGAGTTGGAGGTGACGCCGCCGGTCGCCAGTTCGCCGCCCGCGGCGCGGACGATGCTGCCGCCCCAGCTGTTGGGGAGGAAGACGAAGGGAGCGTGGCCGACGCCGAGGATCAGCATCACCTTCGGGTGGCGGGTGACGCCCGACTCGGCGCCCGCGATCCGCGCCCGCATCCGTTTCAGCAGTTCGCGCGCGTAGTGCTTGCGTCCCACCGTTTCACCGATCTTGTAGGTGTCGGCGAGGGCACCGGAGATCGAGCGGGGATCGCGCACTTCGACCCGCATGCCGAGCTGTTCCATCGCCTCGTTGCCCTTCGCCCAGGTCTGCGAGGAGAGGACGAGGCTCGGGCGCAGGGAGGTCAGCTGCTCGAGGTTCGGGCCCATCGGGTGCGAGAGCTTCAGGATCGGGACGCTGCGCAGTTTGGGTGAGAGCCGTTCGCGCCCGCCCAGCGTCTGCCCGACCGCGATCGGGGTGACGCCGAGCTTGGCCAGCGTGTTGGCGGCGAAGGGGGTAAGGGCGACGATGCGTTGGTTGCGCTTCTGGGCGCCCGCGGCGGGCGCGAGGAAGGCGACCAGCAGGGCCAGCAGCGCGAACCCGACGACCAGGGCCGGGAGGCGCCGGCGGATCACGCGGGCACCCGCGAGTCGATCACCGCGTAGGTGCGCACCTCGGACCCTTCAGCCAGTTCGCCCTCGGCGTGACGGTGGCTTTTCTTGAACAGGTCGCCGTCGCGCCAGGCCTCGTATGAGGCGGCGTCGTTCCAACGCGAGAGGACCACGTACTCGTCGCTCTCATCGCGCCGGAGGAGCTCGAAACCGGCGAATCCATCGGCTTTGTGCACGTGGCTGTCCCGGCCGAGGAAGGCGCGCTCGAATGCCTCGCGGCGCTCCTCCTTGACGTGCACGACGTTCATCACGACCAGCAACTGAGTTCCTTTCGGTTAGAAATTAGGGCGTCCTAATTAGGCTAACCTAATCCGTGCTAGGGTGCCGGCCCGCCGCTCCGTCTCGCAAGGCGGCGCAAGCCTCAGAACGAAAGGAAGCGCATGCGTAGTGCCCGAATCCGATCCCTCTCGATCGCTGTCCTGATGGCGGCGATCGCCCTACTTGCGAGTGCCGTGTCGGCGTCCGCCGCGACCATCCCGATCACCGGCGGGGAGGTCGACTGGGGGATCAAGCAGTCGTTCCGTGAATACGTCAAAGGCCCGATCGCGAAAGGCCAGATCGAAGTCTCCGGCGGGGCTACGGAAGCTGCCGACGGAACCTACAAATTCCCGGTCGGCTCGGGTACCTACGACCTCACCACCCACCAGGTGGAAGTGCAGGGCGTCGGCACTGTGCACTTCACCGGCCACGACATGGGCGCCGGACCGTTGCTCGACGTGACCTTCACCAACCCACGGGTGGTGGTCGGCAAAACCAGTGTCGTCTACGCCGACGTGGTCAGCAAGACGTTCCCCGGCGGCGAAGTCAAAAGCTATCCCAACGCCGAATTCGCACTCGTCGACGCCAGCACGGCCAAACCCATCTTCGAAGGCGAAGCGGTCACCTTGAAATCGATGCCGACCGAACTGACCACGGCAGGGTCGGAAGCGTTCAGTGGCTTCATCCCCCCGGGCGAAGAACTGGATCCGCTCTCGCTGACGGCGTCCTACGCGCCGCTGGTGCAGCCGGAAGAACCGAAGAAGGAAGAGCCGCAGTCGGACCAGCCGAAGACGGACACGCCGACGACGCCGGCCCCGACCGTGGCGACCCCGAAGCTGAAGTCGGCCGGCGGCACCTCGCAGCTCGGCAGTGGCGGCTCGGCCACGGTGGCGACGGTCGCCTGCCAGTCGTCCCTGCCCTGCCAGCTGACCGCGCCGAAAAGCGTGAAGTTCAAGCTCGGCGGCAAGTCGTTTGCCGCCAAGGTCGTGGCGCCGAAGTGGATCCTCGCCGGCAAGCGCGGCAAGGTGGCGGTGAAGGTGCCGAAGCCCGCGCTCGAGCAGCTCGGCGGCGGCAAGCTGAAGATCAGGCTGAAGCTGGTGCTCGGGACGGGCACCGACGCGCAGACCAAGGTCGTCAAAGTGACCCTGAAGGGCAAGGGCTGAGATGACGCGGGTCGCGCGGCATGGGTTGGCGGTGGTCCTGACGGTGGTCGGGGTGGCGCTTCTGGGCGCCGTCCCGGCCGGCGCCAAGGTGAAGAGCGTCGCCGGCAACGGCGTCGTCAAGGTGGGCGAGGTCCCCTGCGGGGCGGCCCCCTGCACCTTGCGCGCGCCGTCCCGGGTGCGGGTATCGATCGGCGGCCAGGCCTTCCGGGCCAAGGTCGTCCTCCCGCGCCGCGTCGCCGCCCATGCCGTCGCGACCGTCCGCGTCAAGCTCGGCGCCCAGGCGCTGAAGAAGCTCGCCGGGGCGACCGCCCAGGTGAAGGTGCGGGTCGTCGTCCGCGCCGGCGGGGCGAAGCAGGTGCGCGCCGTGCGGTCGAAGATCAGCCGCCCGGGGAGCACCGAAAGCTCCACCGGCGGGAGCGGCGGCGGGGGCGG
>MKSH01000035.1:44936-58274 GCA_001898095.1 Solirubrobacterales bacterium 70-9
TGGCGCGGCCTGCGACCGCGGTCACGGTGAGCGCGGTGACGCTCTCCTGGATGCCGCGTGACTCCTGGGTCCGCTACGTCTCCTCCGGCACCGCGGCCAACGACGGCGTCGTCGCCGGGGCCGGTGCGACCGGCGTCGCCTCGATGACCTCGCCCTGCCCCGACCGTCCGGCCGAAGCGGGCATCGCGCTCAACTACACGATCAATTTCGGTGCCAAGGAAAGCTGGTACGACCCGCTCAGCGGCGAGGCCGGCATCTACGGCAGCGGCAACGTCGCCTTCCGCTACACCGCCCACACGATCAACCTGACCGCCGCCGAACCGGAGATCGAGATCAACGGCTCCTCCTCGCGGGCGATCTTCCGCTTCAACGGCAGCGGCGGGACGCCTTACCCGAACCAGCGGGTGGCGCTGGAGACGCTGGAAACGGCGGGGCGGCCGACCGTCTCGAACGAAGGCAAGACGCTCACCTACAACCTGATGCGCGGGCGCCTCACCAGCGACGGCGAAAAGGTCTTCGCCGGCTTCTACACGGCGCCCAGCGACAATGAATTCGGGTGCGTCTCGGCATCCTTCACGCTGCCATGAACCACGAGGAGACGGAAAAGGAGATGCGCGAGCATCCCCACGCGCCCGCCAACCCCGACGACCCGGTCAGCCACGGGGCCGCCCGGGCGATCGCCCACCTGAACGCCGACCACGAGGACTCGCTGCTCGACATGGCCCGTGCCCTGGCCGGCTGCGACGAGGCGACTGCGGCCCGCTGCCTCGACGCCGACCGCGTCGGCCTCACCCTCCTTGCCGCCACCCCGAAGGGCGAGCTCACCCTCCGCGTCCCCTACGACGAGCCGATCGACGACGCCGAAGGCCTGCGCAAGGCAACCGTGGTCCTGGCCCGCCGCGCCCGCGGGATCCTCACCGAGTAGCAGACGTCCGCTCCCCTCGGACCTGACCCACCGCTCAAAATTCTGTGTGTTTAGTTTTGGTTCCACAGCAACTGAAACTCGACACACACATTCTTGAGCGATCGGATGCGCGCTGGAATGGGGTCGGGGAGGGAAGTTCGGTACCGTGGAGAAGTCGGGTTGGCCCCACGGCCGCCCGAGAGAACCCGTTTCCTCCACGTGCACAGGCACTTCCGGGGCTGCTGGATCTCCCCGAAGAAGTCCAATTCAAGGAGCACTGACATAGCTACGTTCGCCGACCTCGGCACCTCCAGGTCGGTGGTGGACGCGCTGCGCGCGCGGTCGATCACCGAGCCGTTCCCCGTACAAGAGATGGTCATCAGCGATGCGCTCGATGGCCACGATCTGCTCGTCCAGTCGCCGACCGGCTCGGGCAAGACGCTCGCCTTCGGCGTGCCGCTCGTCGATGTCCTCGAGCCCGGCGCCTGGGGCCCGCAGGCGCTGATCCTGGCGCCGACGCGCGAGCTCGCCTCGCAGATCGTCGACGAGCTCGAAGTCCTCGCCAAGGCACAGGGGCTGCGCGTCGCCGCGGTCTACGGCGGCGTCGGCTTCGGTCCTCAGATCGCCGCCGCGAAGAAGGCGGACATCCTCGTCGCCACCCCCGGCCGACTCGAGGACCTGATCGCCCGCGGCGCCGTCGCCCTCGACCAGGTCCAGGTGCTCGTCCTCGACGAGGCCGACCGGATGCTCGACATGGGCTTCCGCCCCGCCGTCGACCGGATCGTCGGGCTGACCCCGGACGATCGCCAGACCCTCTTTTTCTCCGCCACGCTCGAGGGCGCGGTCGGCAAGGTCGCCCGCGACTACACCCACAAGGCGCGGTCCCACACCCACACCCCGCCGGAGACCGCCGCCGCCGACATCGAGCACAAGTTCCTCCACGTCGAGTCGCAGGGCGCCAAGCTCGACCAGCTGGTCGCCTCGCTGGCGGCGGAGGAGCCGGGCCGCTCGCTCGTCTTCGTCCGCACCAAGCGCGGCGCCGACCGGCTGGTGAAGCGGCTGCGCGGCAAAGACGTCGAGGCGGTCGCCATGCACGGCGACAAAAGCCAGCGCCAGCGTGAAAACGCGCTCGCCCGCTTCGAGCGCGGCGAGGTGATGACGCTGGTCGCGACCGACGTCGCCGCCCGCGGGATCGACGTCCCCGACGTGGTCCGGGTGTTCAACTACGACGCCCCCGAGGACCGCGCCGCCTACGTCCACCGGATCGGCCGCACCGGCCGCGCCGGGCGGACCGGCACCGGGATCAGCTTCGTCCTCGCCGACGAGGTGAAGGAGATGCGGCAGATCGCGAAGGCCCTGGGCCTCGAGTTCGCACCGCAGACCGGGACCGCGACGGCCAAGCCGCGAACCGAGGGGCCGAAGCCGCAGAAGCCGGCGCTGAAGCCGGGCAACGCGGAGTCGAGCCGCCCGCGCAAGGGCCACGGCAAACCGCGCCACTCCGGCGAGAAGCGCCACGCCCCGGCGAAAGAGGCCCGCGTCACCGACGGCCCGCGCCGCAAACGGCGTCGGCGTCGCAGGCGCAACCCCGCGGCGACCGCCGGCTAGCAACCCCATCTGCGTTCGCAGTTTGCCGTGCTATGTACGGCAAACTGCGAACGCATTACACGGCCGGGTCGAGGCCGTAGTGCCGGGCGGTGTCGGTGAAGAGGGTCTTCAGGATCGTCCGGTTCACCGCCCCGCCGGGGCGGCCGATCGCGCTCGGTCGGGCGGCGATCGTCCAGGTGAAGCGGCAGGCGGCCTCGCCGCGCGGCTCGACCGCGTAGTCCTCGGCGAGGCTGGTGACGATCGGGGCCGTCGTCTCGGTCACGTAGAAGCAGTGGCGGCGGCCCTCCTCCCAGAGGAAGTAGTGCTCGCGCAGTTTGTTGGCGCCGCCGAGGGCGCTCACCTCGCGGGTGGTGCCGACGCCGAACGGGCGCGGCGAGGTCCAGGTGACCCGGTTGAGGATCCGACACCAGTGGAGGGCGGAGTCGCTGGTCAGCTCCCCCCAGACCTC
The DNA here is from genome assembly GCA_001898095.1 of Solirubrobacterales bacterium 70-9. Lineage (GTDB taxonomy): Bacteria > Actinomycetota > Thermoleophilia > Solirubrobacterales > 70-9 > VAYN01. The sequence continues at coordinate 47,894 of MKSH01000035.1, forward strand.
GGCCGCCGGGCGCGGGATCTCGAAGCCGGCGCGCAGGCGCAGCGGCGCTTCGGCGAAGAAGGTCTCGTCGACCGGTTGGCATTTGAACCAGGGCCCGATCGCGCGAGAATATCCGCGCAGGGGGCAACCGAGGGCACTTTTCTTCCGTATCCACCGCCATGGCAACCCCACCGACCGATCCCCAGGCTCACCGGCGCCGGCAGCGGCGACGGGCGCTGATCGGCTGGATCGGCGGCTTCCTCGGGCTCGCCGCCTTCGTCGCCCTGGTCATCGTCGGCGCCTCCGACGAGCACCACCGGCGCATCGTCAAAGTGCCGTACGGCGACGTGATGACCTCGCACGACTTCGAGGAAGTCCACCTCGGCGAAGAAGACGTGGTGGTGCTGGAACGGCTCGCCGAGACCGGCCGGCCGGGAGAACTGACCAAGGAATACGTCCTCGTCCTCTTCCCGCCGGTCCCCGAAGGCGCCTACTGCGTCTACTGGGAGTTCTCCGACGAACAGCAGATCTTCGCCCGCCTCTGCTTCGACAAGGAAGATGGGGAAATGGTCGAAAAGCGCAAGCACAACGTGCTCCACCCGCCGGTCAGCGGGCAGAACACGGTGGTCTAGGGCCGCTTCCTCGCGGCTACTTCTTCTGCGTCTGCTTCGGGGCCGGAGCCGGGCGCGAGGCGAACCGCTCGGCGGCTACCTGGGCCAGGCCGGGGATCTTCAGTGAGCCCCAGCCGCTGGCGACGTCATAGCCGACGCCCGCCGAGAAGTACCCGAGCGGCGCCCCGCCGCCCGCGTCCACCGGGGTCATCGTGCCGAGGTCGTTGTTACCTCGGGTGACGTCGAGGAGGACGTTCCGTGCGGCGGCGACACCCGACTTGGCTTCCCGGCCCACTTCGTAGACCAGCGGGTTCAGGAACCCGAGTGGCGGCGCTCCGCGCTTGGCCAGGTAGCCGTCGGCGAGGAGCACTCCGCCCGCGTAGAGCGGCGTCGCGGCGCTGGTGCCGCCGACGGTCTGCCAGCCGCCTTCCGGCTGTTCGGCGGATTTGCAGATCTCCGCGGTGCAGTAGATCGCGTAGCCGGGGAGCAGGTCGGCGAGGCCCGCGACGTCGGGGACGATCCGGCCGTCGCCGTATTTGGAGACGAGGCCACGCTGCCACCAGGGGCGCGGCGTGGTGAGGATGCTGAGGGCACCGCCACCGGCGCCGAAGGCGATCGGCGAGTCGTTCCAGACCATCTCCTGCTTGATCTGGTTGGCCTTGGTGAGTTCGACGTTGGTGCCGCCGACGGCGGTCACGTACGGGGAGGAGGCCGGCTCGCTGGCACTCACCAGCGGCAGCGCGTTCGCCCCTTTTTCGTTTTCGATTTTGCAGCCGCTCGAGCCGACGTCGCCGGCGGCGACGAGGACCGAGATGCCGGAGGCGTCGGCGACCGCGAACACTTCGTTCAGCGTGTCGCGAAAGGCGATCTGGCCGCCCAGCTCGGCCTCGCACTGACCGAGCGAGATCGAGATCGCGTCCGGGTGATGGCCCTTCGTGCCGAGCGCGGCCGCCACCGTGTCGAGGAGCTTGGACTCGGAGGAGCCGCCCTCGTAGACGTAGATGTGTTCGGCCTTCGGCACGGTTGCGGTCAGCACCTCGAGGTCGAGCGTCGTCTCGTCTCCCGGGGCCAGCGGTTTGGGGATGCCGACGGGACGCACGCGAAGGTTCGGGGCGGGCAACCCGAAGCACTTGGCGAACGTTTCGATGTCGGAGCGGCGGAAGCCGTCGGTCTCGATCACCGCGATGTCTTTGCCCTGGCCCTTGAAGCCCTGCTTGTGCAGGGTCGCGTGGCCGAAGGCGGTGAGGTACTGGTTCGGCGTGTAGCCGTTCAACTTGTCCTGGTAGGCGCCGGTCTGCCGGCCGGCGGCGCAGCCTTCGGTGGTGCCGCTGTTGAGGACGATCGAGGTGCCTTTCAGCCCCGGCTCCTGGCCGAGGTGTTGGCCCGCGACGGTCTGGGCAGTGCCCTCGAAGACGCCTTCTTCGGTCCCGATCAGGCCGATCGCGGAGACCTTGCCGCGCAGCGGGGCGGGGACTCGGCGGGCGTCTGAAAGCGAGCCACTCGACGAAGCCGTGGCTCCGGTCGCGGGGAGTGCCCGGCGCGCCACGGAGGTGGGGATGTGCGCGGTGACGTAGGTGCCGGTGGCGCCGAGTCGGCCGGTCGCGCCGTGCTCGTGCAGCCACAGCATCGTCGCCTTGGTGTCGGCGGGCGAGGCGCCGAACCTGCGGACGACCTGCTCGACCGTGAGGTATTCGCGGTACTGGGGCGACTGGGGGTCGGAGACGGCGCGTACGAGCTTGGCCAGGCCCCGCGGGTGCTTCAGCTGCAGGAGGAAGGTCAGCTCGCCGGGCTTCTGGTTCTGGGACTTGCCGGCGGCGGCGGTCGCGCTCAGGCCCAGGGAAGCGAGGGCGAGGACGGCGAGCGCCAGGACGAGGCGGGGGAGATCGGACTTGCGTCGGCTCGAACGCGGGTGGTGGTGCATCTGCTCCTCGGGTGACTGGGGGACGGAACCCCTCATATCGGCAGAATCGACCTCAAACCTGAGCCTCGGTCTCACGCTTACACTCGCGTTGGATGGACATCGCCCTCGCCCTCGTCGCGGCGCTGCTGTTCGCGCTCGGCACCGTCCTTCAGCAGCGCGCCGGCCTCGAAGCCCCGGTCGAGGGGCCGAGCTCCGGCCTGCTCGTGCAGATGGCGAGACGGCCGGTCTGGCTGATCGGGATCCTCGCCGACGCCTTCGGCTTCGTCGCCCAGGCGGCGGCGCTCGGCTTCGGCCGGCTCGCCGTGGTCCAGCCGCTGCTCGTCTCCAGCGTCGTCTTCGCCCTGCCGCTCGGCGTGCGGTTGACCGGCCAGAAGGTGCGCCGGATCGACATCGGTGCCGCCTTCCTCGTCACCGCCGCGCTGGTCGCCTTCCTCACCTTCGCCAATCCCTCGGGCGGGCGCGCCGACGCGCCGCTCGGGGATTGGCTGATAACGATCGGCGCCTGCCTGGCGGTCTGCGCGCCGCTGGTGATCGGCGGCCGGACCGGACCGGCGCCCCGCCGCGCGGCGATGCTGGGAATCGCCACCGGCGTCCTCTTCGCGCTCTCCGCGGCGCTCACGAAGGCCGTGGTCGACGAGCTCGACGACGGCATCTTCACGATCTTCACCACCTGGCACCTCTACGGGCTGGCGGTGATCGGCTACGCCTCGATGACCCTGAACCAGATGGCGCTGAACACCGGCGCGCTGGCGCCGGCGGTGGCGACCAGCATGGCCTTCGACCCGATCACCAGCGTCGTCCTCGGCGTGGTCCTGCTGGACGAGTCGCTGAACGTCGGGGCGATCGACATCGTCGTCTCGATCTTGGCTCTGGCGGCGGCCGGAGCGGGGATGGCGGTGCTCGCGCGACAGCAGTCCGGGCTCACGTCGGGTCCCGGACCTGCCGAAAAGGAACCCGAGGTCTCGCCCGCCTGAGGCGGTGACCCTGCCCTTTTATGGCCGCCCCCGACGAGACGAAAACCGACGCCCCGGAGACCCCGCCCGAGTCCGCGCAGACCGCGCGCGAGTTCCAGGAGGAGACGCGCGCCCACCGGCTGGCGAAGCTCGACGCGCTGCGCGCCCGTGGCATCGAGCCCTACCCGGTCCGCTTCGATCGCGACACGACCGCGGCGGCGATCCGGGCCGAGTTCGACGCGATCGCGGCGGGGACCGACACCGGCAAGGTCGTCCACCTCGCCGGCCGGGTGATGGGGGAGCGCCGCCACGGCGGCCTCGACTTCGCCGACCTCCAGGACGAGACCGGCAAGCTGCAGCTGATCGTCACCCGCGGCGAGGTCGGCGGCGAGGGCCTGCACGACTTCTCCGACCTCGACCTCGGCGACTGGATCGGCGTCGAGGGCACCGTCGTCGCCTCCGACAAGGGCGAGCTTTCGGTCCGGGTCGACAAGTTCGAGCTGCTCTCGAAGAGCCTCCGCGCGCTTCCCGACATCCGCCACGGGGTCACCGACGCGGAGACCCGCTACCGCAGGCGCTATCTGGACCTGATCCTCGACGAGCCCTCGCGGCGGGTCTTCCAGATCCGCTCGGCGGTGATTTCGGCGACGCGCCGGACGCTGCTCGACAAGGGCTTCCGCGAAGTCGAGACGCCGGTCCTGCTCGACCAGGCGGGCGGCGCCGCGGCGAAACCGTTCATCACCCACCACAACGCGCTCGACATCGACATGACGCTGCGGATCGCGCTCGAGCTGAACCTGAAGCGGTTGATCGTCGGCGGCATGAACCGCGTCTTCGAGATCGGCCGCGTCTTCCGCAACGAGGGCGTCGACACCCGCCACAACCCGGAGTTCACGCTGCTGGAGGCCTACCAGGCCTTCGGCGACTACGAGGACATGATGGACCTGACCGAGGCGATCGTCGAGGCCTGCTGCATCGAGGCGATCGGCACCACGGTGGTGACGATCAACGGCAAGGAGGTCGACCTGAAGCCGCCGTGGCGGCGGGCGACGATGGCCGAGCTGATCGAGGAGAACGCCGCCGCGAAGATGCACCCGTCGATGCCGGTCGCCGAGGCGCGGAAGATCGCCGACGAACGCGGGGTCGAGTACCTCGACGTCTGGGGCTCGGGCAAAATCATGGCCGAGGTCTACGACGACTCCTCCGAGCACCTGCTGGTCGAACCCACCTTCGTCCTCGACCACCCGCGCGAAGTCTCCCCGCTCGCCCGCGCCCACCGCGACGATCCAACGCTGACGGAGAGGTTCGAGTTGGTGGTCGCAGGTCGAGAGCTGGCGAACGCCTACTCCGAGCTGAACGACCCGGTCGACCAGGCCGAACGCTTCCAGAAAGAGGCCGACCTGCAGGCCGGCGGCGACGAAGAGGGCGAACCGGTCGACAACAGCTATGTCGAAGCGCTCGAGTACGGCCTTCCTCCCACGGGTGGCCTCGGCATCGGCCTCGACCGTCTGGTGATGCTGATCTCGGGCGCCGAGGCGATCCGCGACGTGATCTTGTTCCCGACCCTTCGCCCCGAGGCCGGCGACGGGGGCGATGGCTCCGCTCCCGTCGCCTCCGAGGGCGCCCCGACCGCCGCGGATTTTGCCGCGCCAGGCGAGGATGCGGGGAGGTCCCCCGAACGACATCAGCACGAGGAGCTGGACGCGCCCGGCGCCAGCCCGCTCTCGGCCGAGCGACGAGCTGCCAGTGAGGGGGACCTCCCCGCGGCGTCGCCCGTCTCCCGCCGTCCCAAGCATCTGCGCTGGATCTCCTGGTCCGCGGTGTTGGTGGCGATCTTCTCGCTCTTGCCGACGGCCACCTCGATCCGCTTCTCGCTTGGGCACTTCTCCTTCGTGCATGGAGACGACCGCTCCGCGGGGCTGATCATCTCCGTGGCGATCGGCATCGGGATCCTCGGCATCGCCCGTGGTCTCAGCCGCGGCAAGCGGCGGGCCTGGGGCGTCGGGGTCGTACTCTTCGCCCTCGCTGCCTTGGTCCACCTGTTCCGCGGCCCCGATCCGGTCGCCGTCGTCCTCTCGGCCGCGATGCTCTTCGCGCTGATCTGGTTCCGCGACGACTTCCGTGCGCACTCGGACCCAGGCTCGCTCCAGCAGGCGGCGATCTTCGTGCCCGTCTACCTGCTGTTCGTCTTCCTCTTCACCTCGATCACGCTCTTTGCCGAGCGGAAACACATCACCCCCGACCTGACCTTCTGGGGCAACGTCCAGACCGAGTTCAAGGGACTGGTCGGGTTCGCGGGCCCCTACACGTACGAGCACAAGGTCTTCCATGACTTCTTCGAAACCGCGCTCCTCGTGCTCGGGATCCTCGGGCTCTTCACCCTCCTCTACCTCGTCTTCCGCACCTTCGTCCAGGCCGATCCGCCGACGCCGGAGCGGCGCGAGCGGGCGGTGGAGATCGTGCGGCGGTGGGGGGACGACACGCTCGACTACTTCGCCCTGCGGCGCGACAAGAACTACTTCTTCGCCGCCGACGGCGAATCGCTGATCGCCTACCTGTACGTGCGGGGAACGGCGATGGTGGCCGCCGATCCGATCGGGCCGCCCGGCAACGAGGCGCGGACGCTCGATGAATTCCTCACCTACTGCGCCGAGCGCGGCTGGCGGGTCGCCTTCTTCGCCGTGCGCGAGGCCGACGCGCCGCTCTACCGCGAACGCGGCATGCACCCGATCTACCTCGGCGACGAGGCGATCCTGCGGCTCGACACGTTCACCCTCGACGGGGCCGAGCGCAAGGCCGTGCGCGCCGCCGTGAAACACGTCGAGAAGGACCATACCTTCGAGCTGATCGCCGAGAACGAGGCGGCGCCGGAGCTGGTCGCCGAGCTGAACGAGATCTCCGAGGAGTGGCGCAAAGGGGCTCCCGAGCGCGGCTTCACGATGGAGCTCGGCGAGGACGTCGAGGGGAAGAACCCCGACTTCGTCCTCGCGATCGCCCGCGACCGCACCAGCGAGCGGGTCGAAGGCTTCCTCCGCTTCGTCCCCGTCTACGGCGACGAACCGGGCTACTCGCTCGACCTGATGCGGCGTCGCCCGACCTCCGCCAACGGGATGACCGAGTTCCTCATCGCCCGCGCCGCGCAGGCGCTCGGGGCGCGCGGCTTCAAGCGCCTCTCGCTGAACTTCGCCGCCTGGGGGCGGCTGCTCGATTCGGCCGAGGACGCAGGCCTCTCCGGCCGCCTGCAGCGGCTGATGGCGAAAGGCCTGAACCCGTTCTTCCAGATCCAGAGCCTGAGGGACTTCAACCAGAAGTTCGGCCCCGAATGGGTGCCGCGCTCGGTGGTGATCGATGACGCCTCCGACCTGCCGCGGATCGCGATGCTCTACGCCGGGGTCGAGGGGTTCCTCGAGGTGCCGGTGCTGAACAAGGTGCTCGAGCCACCGATCCGCCAGCGGGTCGAGGCGCCCTGAGGCACCGATGAGCGCCGCGGGCCGCCACGGCGGCGACCTCGACGCGATCCTGGCGACCGCGGCAGCGGACCGCAAACGCCTGAACTCGAACGCGCTCGGCGCCTTCAGCCTCACCCTGCTCGGGGTGGCGAGCGTGGTCGGCGCCGGGATCTTCGTCGTCACCGGCGACGCCGCCGCCAACTACGCCGGCCCGGCGGTGCTGATCAGCTTCGTCCTCGCCGGCATCGTCGCCGGGCTGACCGCGCTCTGTTACGCGGAGCTTGCCGCCTCGATCCCGGTCGCCGGCTCGACCTACTCCTACGCCCTCGCCGCCTTCGGCTCCTTCGTCGGCTGGTTCATCGGCTGGGACCTGCTGCTCGAGTACCTCTTCGCCGCCTCGACCGTCGCCGTCGGCTGGTCCGGCTACCTGGTCAGCCTCTGCGCCTCGGTCGGGATCCACATCCCGCATGACCTCGCCGCGGCGCCGTTCGGCTCCGACCCTGGGATCGTCAACCTGCCGGCCCTGGCGGTCATGCTGATCTGCTCCGGGGCGCTCTACCTCGGCACCAAGGAGTCGGCGATCGCCAACAACACGATGGTGGCGCTGAAGCTGGCGATCCTGGCCCTGGTCGTCGGGGTCGGGATCTTCTACATCAGCTCGACCAACCTGCAGCCCTTCCTACCGGCGGCCGAAGCCGGGTTCGGGCACTTCGGCTGGAGCGGCGTGCTGCGCGGCGCCGGGATCGTCTTCTTCGCCTACATCGGCTTCGACGCGGTCTCCACCGCCGCGGCCGAGGCGCGCGAACCGCGGCGGACGATCCCGATCGGGCTGATCGGCACGGTCCTGATCGCGACCGCGATCTACGTCGCCGTCGGCTTCGTCCTCACCGGGATGCTGAACTACACCCACCTCGGCGTCGCCGACCCGGTGGCCGCCGCCGTGCAGGCCGCCGGCCCGAGCCTCGATTGGCTGCTGCGGCTGACCGACATCGCTGCCGTGATCGGCCTCGCCTCGACCGTGCTCGTCACCCTCTACGGGCAGACGCGGATCTTCATGCGCATGTCCGAGGACGGGATGCTGCCGCCCGCCTTCGGCAAGGTCGGGCAGAAGACGAAAACCCCCGGCTTCTCGATCGTGCTGTGCGGGATCGTCGGCGGCACGGTCGCGGCGCTGGTGCCGCTCTCGGTGCTCGGCGAACTGATCTCGATCGGCACCCTGCTCGCCTTCATCATCGTCTCCTGCGGGGTGGTGCGGCTGCGGCGGCGCTACCCGGATCTGGAGCGTCCGTTCAAGGTGCCGGCGCTGCCGCTGGTCGCCGCCGCGGCGATCCTCTCCTCGATCGCGCTGATGGCGACGCTGCCGGGCGCGACCTGGATCCGGCTCGCGGTCTGGGCTCTGCTCGGCTTCGCCGTCTACTTCCTCTACGCCCGCGACAACAGCGCCCGCAAGCTGCGCGAACACGCCGAGGCGCCGGGGCCGTCCCCGGCCGAGGTCGGGCTGTGACCTGGCGCCCCCTGCACAGCGCCTCGCGCAACGCCGACCTCGGCCTCCTGCACGAGACCTTCTTCATCTGCGCGGTGACGACGATCCTCTGCATCCGCACCGACCTCTGGCTGACCGACTACCCGCAGCTCGGCGGCCACGGCCTGCACATCGCCCACCTGCTCTACGGCGGCGCGCTGATGCTGACCGCGCTCGCCTTCCTCCTCACCCTGCTCGGCCGGCGGGTGCGCTGGGTCGGCGCGGTGATCGGCGGGATCGGCTTCGGCTTCTTCATCGACGAGCTCGGCAAGTTCATCACCGCCGACAACAACTACTTCTTCCGCCCCGCGGCAGGGATCATCTACCTGGTCTTCATCCTGCTGTTCCTCGGTTCGCGCGCCTACCAGCGGCGGCGCGGGCTGAACGAAGACGAGCGGGTGCGGAACGCCTTCGAGCTGATCGCCGAAGCGAGCCTCGGGCCGTGGCAGGCGGGGTCGCGGGCGCGCGCCCTGCGGATGCTCGACCAGGTCCAGCCCGCTCACCCGCTGCGCGAGCCGCTGCTGCGGATGGCGGCTTCGATCGACGCGACGCCGGACCCGCGACCGCCCTTCTGGAACCGCTGGGCCGACGCGGTCGCGCGCCGCTACCAGCGGGCGACGACGCGGGGCTGGTTCGGGCCGCTGGTGATCACCGTGTTCGTGCTCTGGGCGCTGCTCTCGGCGGTCGGCGTCTTCGCCCTGGTGCTGCCGTTCGGCTTCGAAGAAGGGGCGGCGCGCGGCGGCTTCCACTCCGACCAGGTCGCCCACCTCACCTTCCTCAACTGGGGCTCGCTGGTCTCCAGCGCCGCCTCGGTGATCCTCGTCTTCATCGGCCTCGCCCGGCTGGTCCGCGGCGACCGCGCGGGCGCCTACGTCTGGCTGACCCGCGCCCTGCTCGTCTCGATCTTCATCACCCGCGTGTTCAGCTTCGTCGAGTCCCAGTTCGGCGCCGTTTTCGGCCTCGGGATCGACATCCTGCTGCTGATCTCGGTCCAGGCGATGGCCCGCCAGGAGGTCCGCCGCGGCTTCGAGCTGAACCAGTTGCACACCTAAGCTGCCTGGCGGTGACCCGCTCGCGCCCCATCGTCATCGGCACCGCCGTCGTCGCGGCGCTGCTGGCGAACTACTGGGTGCTGGAAGGGGCGCTGGCCGACCGGACGAACTTCGACGGCTCCTGGATCAGCGACCTCTCGACCCGCTCGGAGGGCTCGGGCGGGACCTTCGTCGCGCTCGGGGTGGTGGCGGCGGTGGCGCTGGTGGTCTACGCGGCGGAGCTGGTGGCGATCCTCCGCGGGCGCGGCCAGCTGCTCCGGCGCGGGTCGCTCGCCTTCCACCTCGCCGCCGTCTCCACGGTGGTCGCCGCCTCGGCCCCGCTCAGCTGCGCCGAAGGACTGGAAGCGTCCTGCTCGCTGGCCGAGGACCCGCTCGACATCGTTCACAGCATCGCCACCGCGGGGGAAATCGGGGTGACGGTGCTCGCCTTCGCACTGCTCGGGCTGGGGCTGATGCGGGGCGGGCGGCGCCGCTTCGGGATTGCGACGCTGGCCTTCGGCGCGGTCTGGCTGGCGCTGACGATCGTCACCGGGGTCAGCTACCTGAGCCATGGCGTCGACGAAGTCAAAGGCGCCTTCCAGCGGGTCGACCAGGCCCTCTTCGGCGTCTGGCTGGTGGTACTGGCGTGTGCGGCGACTTCGTTCAAAGGTCAAGCGGAGGACGATGACGGTCGATAGTCGGAAATGCGACTCGTCCGACATCTCTCCTTCAGCAATGTAATCGCCGTCATCGCCCTCTTCATCGCCTTGGGTGGAGCCGCCTACGCGGGCTCGAAGATCAACGGCAAGAACATCGTCAACAAGTCGATCGGCGGCGGCAAGTTGAAGAACGAAACGATCACCGCCAACAAGATCAAGAAGGGCACGATCACCAGCGCCCAGATCGCGCCGGGAT
>MKSH01000035.1:58354-68088 GCA_001898095.1 Solirubrobacterales bacterium 70-9
CGCGGTGACCGCCGACGAAGCCGGCGAAGCCGAATTGGCGGAAGAGGCCGAGGACGCGAACCACGCGAAAGAAGCCGACCGCGCGACGACCGCCGGCGAAGCGGAAAAGCTCGGCGGCAAAACCGTCGGCCAGCTGACGCTCAACTGCGACGGGACCAAAGATCCGAGCGAAGCATACGGCGGCATGTGCTGGAGCAAATCGGTCCAGCCAGCCGTATTCTGGCTCGTCGCGGTGAAGGAATGCGGCGACAACGGTGGCCGCCTGCCGCTGATCGGCGAACTGATCGCCTACCTGACCCACGACGGCAACACGCCGGGATCCGAACAGGAGTGGTCGGGCAGCCTGCTCGGTCCCGGAAAAGTGCTGACCAGCGACGACGAAGAACACGTCGGCGAAGAAAGCAGCCCGATCGAACTCGGCTACCGCTGCGTCTACCCGCTCTCCAACTGAGCGGGGGGGCGCAGCGCCTCGGCGCGGCGCGCCGGCCACCAGAGCCCGCCAGAATGGCGGCCCGTGAGGATCGCCTTCGCCACCTGCAGTGACCTGCCCGAGGGGTGGGAGGACGACCGCGAGGCGGCGCGCCTGGCGGGGGCGGAGTTCGTCGTCTGGGATGACCCGGCGGTCGACTGGGAGGCCTACGACCGGGTCGTGGTGCGCTCGGTCTGGGACTACAGCGCGCGGATCGAGGAGTTCCTCGGCTGGTGCGCGGTGGTCGGCGCGGAGCGGCTCCGCAACCGTCCCGAGCTGATCGCCTTCGACTCCGACAAGCGTTATCTCGGCGATCTCGGGGTGCGGATCGCGCCGACTGCATTCGTCGGCCCGGGCGATCCGGTCCCGACCCTGGACGGCGAGGTGGTGGTGAAGCCGAACGTCTCGGCGGGCGCCCGCAACACCGGCCGCTTCGCGCCGCCGCGCCACGCCGAGGCGCTGGCGCTGGTCGAGCGGATCCGCGCGTCGGGGCGCACGGCGATCGTGCAGAGCTTCCTCGAGGACGTCGGCGTCAACGGGGAGACGGCGCTCGTCTTCCTCGCCGGCGAGCTCTCCCACGTCCTCCACAAGAAGCCGGTCCTGCGCGAGCAGGGCGAGGCGCCGCTCGGCGACGGCCTCCACCCGGCGGCCGCGGTGATGTTCGAGGACGACCTCGTCGTCGCCGGTGAGGCCGACCCGGTCCGCCGCGACTTCGCCGACGAGGTGATGGCCGCGGTCACCGCCCGCTTCGACACCCCGCTCTACGCCCGCGTCGACGTCGCCCTCGACGCCGACGGCCGGCCGGTGCTGATGGAGCTCGAGGCGATCGAGCCGAACCTCTACCTCGCCACCGCCCGCGGCGCCGCCGAGCGCCTCGCCCGCGCTGTCCTCGACTCCTGAGCGGGTAGCGTCCCGGTGATGCGGGTCGTCACCTGGAACGTGAATTCGGTGAAGCAGCGGGTGCCGCGGCTGCTGCCGTGGCTGGACGAACGGGAGCCGGATGTGGTCTGCCTGCAGGAGACGAAGCTGACCGACGCGGCGTTCACCGAGTTGCTCGGCGGACCGCTGGAGGAGCGGGGGTACGACGTCACGGTGCGTGGCGAGGCGAGCTGGAACGGCGTTGCGATCCTCTCGCGGGTCGGGCTCGAGGACGTGGCGACCGAGTTCGACGGCTGGCCCGGGTTCCCGAACCCGGAGGCGCGGGCGGTGGCGGCCACCTGCGGCGGGGTGCGGGTGTGGTCGGTGTACGTGCCGAATGGGCGCGAGCCGAACTCCGACCACTACGAGTACAAGGTGCGATGGCTGGCGGCGCTGCGCGACGCGGTCGCCGCCGGGCCCGAGGCGGTGATGGTCTGCGGCGACATGAACATCGCCCCTACCGACGAGGACGTCTTCGACCCGGCCGCCTACGAGGGCCACACCCACGTCACCCCGCCGGAGCGCGAGGCGCTGGCCGCACTGGAGGCGGTCGGCCTCCACGACGTGGTCCGCGACCGCTGGCCCGACGAGCGCGTCTTCTCCTACTGGGACTACCGCGCCGGCATGTTCCACAAAGACCTCGGGATGCGGATCGACCTGATCCTCGCCGGCGCCCCGGTGGCGGCCCGGGTGAAGGCCGCCTGGATCGACCGCAAGGCGCGCAAAGGCAAAGGCCCGAGCGACCACGCCCCGGCGGTGGTCGATCTGGACGAGGCGCCGGATGGCGATATCGGTCCGATGGTGCCCCCGCCCTCCGCCGCGCCGCCGCCGCGGGGGACGCACAAGCTGCCGCAGTCGAAGGGGTAGGGCGGAGGCGGTCGGGGGCCTGCGAAGGACGGGCAAGGGACGCGGCCCTCTCGTGGCGGCCCGGGCAGGCTGTGGCCGCCACGAGAGGGCCGGGTCCGCGGGGAGAGGCGGAGGTCCGTGACGAAGGCGCCGGGAACGTCACCTCGGCGCGGGAGAGATGTCGAGAACGTGACGTCGATTTGAGGAAGCCGTCACCTGTCGCGGAGTTCTTCCACGGTCACGAACTCGTGACCCTGGTTTGACCCTGCTATAGGAGGGTCAACTCACGCAGCGCGATTCGGCCCTTTGGAGAGCGCACCGAACCTGCACGCGGAGGTGACGTTCCCGGCGTCTCTCCTTAGTGAACGCAACGTTCCCGACAGGACGCTCCAGTCTCTCCGCACTCCCCCGAAAGCTCCCCCGTCCTGGGCGTCTCGGAGGCGGCCACAGCCTGCCCGGGTCGCCTCCGAGACGCCCAGGACGGCCGGTCCCCACCCGTACGGGCCCCGAATCGAGCCGTCCCCGGCCGCACCGCTCCGAATCCCGCCGTCCCTAGCCGCACCGCCCCCGAATCGCGCCACCCTGCCTCCCTCCCTCACTCCTCGCCGGGATCCTTCGCCCGCGAAGGTTGCACGCGCTTCGGCTCGCCCTCCATCTTCGGGTAGCTCGGCGGGTAGGGCATGTCGCCCTCGCCCTCTGCTGCCTGCGCCTCATACAGCGCCAGGAGCGGCGCCAACGAGTGGGCGACCTCGTCGATCGCGGCGTGTGGATCGCCGATCTCGGCGAAGCGGGCGGGGACGGTGGCGGCGGTGAAGTCCTCGGGGGCGATCGTGGGGAGTTCGTCCCAGGTGAACGGGGTGGAGACCGGGGCGCCGGGCTTGGGGCGGACGCTGTAGGCGGAGGCGATGGTGCGGTCGCGGGCGTTCTGGTTGTAGTCGACGAAGATCTTCTCGCCGCGCTCCTCCTTCCACCACTTGGTGGTGACCTCGTCGGGGAGGCGGCGCTCCAGCTCGCGGCCGAAGGCGATCGCGGCGTGGCGGACCTCGGTGAAGGTCCAGCGGGGTTCGATGCGGACGTAGATGTGGATGCCGCGGCCGCCTGAGGTCTTCGGGAAGCCGAGGTAGCCGAGGTCGGCGAGCAGGGTGCGGGCCTCGGCGGCGACCCGCACCGCGTCGGCGAAGTCGGTGCCGTCCTGGGGGTCGAGGTCGATGCGCAGCTCGTCGGGGTGGTCGACGTCGGCGTCGCGGACCGGCCAGGGGTGGAAGGTGATGGTGCCCATCTGGGCCGCCCAGGCGACGACAGCGAGCTCGGTCGGGCAGACCTCGTCGGCGTGGCGGCCGGAGGGGAAGTCGATCCGCGCGGTCTCGACCCAGTCGGGGGCGCCCTGCGGCACCCGCTTCTGGAAGAAGGCGTCGCCGCCGCCTTTCTGCCGGGTCGAGACGACGATGCCGGGATGGACGCCCTTCGGCCAGCGCTCCAGCGTGGTCGGCCGGTGCGAGACCGCCCGCAGGATCCCCTCGCCGACCGCGAGGTAGTACTCGACCAGGTCGAGCTTCGTCTGCTCGGGGGTCCGCTCGGTGGCGGGGAAGATCACCCGTTCGGGATTCGAGACCCGGACCTCGCGCCCACCGGCCTCGATCATCTGCTCGGGGCTCGCCATGGGATGACGGTAGCGAGGGGCATGGCGGCGGGATGAGTAATTCGCCGTCCCCTAGCGGTACGCAATCGATATCCTGGTCCGATTCGGGGTGAGGCAGGGGGACAGCCGGTCTCACCGTGCTCGGATCGCCGGCGCCTATGGGGGGCAGCCGGCCTAAAGGAGAGTCATGCGTAAGTACGTAGCGCTGATCATGGCCGTGTGCGCGCTGGTCGCGATCACGGCAGTCGGTGTCGCCGGCGCCGCCGGAGGTGAAACCCCGGTCACCGTCAAAGTGGGCGAACTCGAACTGACGGCGAACGGCGGGTTCAGCCCGACCACGCTGTCGAAGACGAAGCAGACGCCGATCGAACTCAAAGCCTCCGGCGAAGTGAAGCTGGCCGACGGCGGCCACCCGCCCGCGGCGCGCGAAGTCATCATCGAAGGCGACAAAAACGCCGAAGTCCACGTCAAAGGCATCCCGACCTGTAAATCGGGACAGCTCCAGGCGACCACCACCACCGCGGCCATGGCGGCCTGCAAATCGGCACTGATCGGCGAAGGGACGACGACCGCCCAGGTGGCGTTTGCCGAATCGAAGCCGATCAGCGTCCCCTCGAAGCTGCTGCTGTTCAACGGCGGCGAAAAGGGGGGCAAAATCACCTGGTACGTACACGCCTACTTCTCGAACCCGATCAGCGGGGCGATCGTCTCCACCGTCACGATCACGAAGCACCCGAACGGTCGCTTCGGCACCCTGACGGTGACGAAAATTCCGCAGATCACGGGCGGCGCGGGGTCGATCACCGCGTTCAACCTGAAAATCAAGAAGAGCGTCAACGGGATCAACCCGATCAGCGCCAAGTGCGCCGACGGCAAGCTGAAGGTCCACGTCGCGGCGAAGTTCGAAGACGGGACCAAAGCGGAAACCGAAATCGTCCGCGCCTGCACCGGTAAGTAGCGATTCGAGCGGGTCGCCTCGCGGCCCTCGAATCCGAGCAAAGAAAAGGGCGGCCTTCGGGGCCGCCCTTTTCTTAGATACGCGCGGGGTGAATATACGCCGTCAGGTTCCCGATGGCAACCGTAAACGTACCGAGGTGTCGACGTCGGGCGGCGAACCGATCCCCCAAGCTCCTACAAGAAGGGGTAGATGGGCGAGATCCGGACCGACAGCGAACTCATTGCGGCGTCTCTGCGGGAGCCGGGGGTCTTCGGGGCGATCTTCGAGCGGCACTACGACGCCGTGCACGGGTACCTGCAGCGGCGGTTGGATCCGGCGCGGGCGGACGAGATCGCCTCGCAGACGTTCCTGATCGCCTTCGACGGGCGGCGGCGGTTCGATCGGTCGCGGGCGGATGCACGGCCCTGGTTGTTCGGGATCGCGACGAATCTGGCGCATAACCATCGGCGGCACGAGTTGGTGGAACTGCGGGCGATGGCGGCGATGCGGCCGGAAGCGGGGGCGCCGGTGGAGGGGGTCGAGGCGCGGGTCGACGCGGAGCGGCTGCGGGGGCCGTTGGCGCGGGCGCTGGCGGAGCTGCCGACGGAGGAGGCGGACGTGCTGTGCCTGTTGGTGTGGGCGGAACTGGGGCAGGGGGAGATCGCCGACGCGCTCTCGATCCCGGTGGGGACGGTCAAGTCGAGGCTTTCGCGCGCCCGGGGCAGGTTGCGGGACGCGCTCGGACTTCAAGCGGGCGCCGAGGCGGTCGGCGCCAACACGAACTCGAACGGAGGTGGGTGATGGACGAGCTGACCCTGATGCGGAGCTTCGGCGCCGAGCGCGTGCAGCCGAACCACGTGGCGCGGGCGCTGGCGCGGCGGGCGCTCGAGGCGCGGACCGAGGCCGAGGCGACCGCGAGCTTCCTGGTGAGCGACGCGCCGCCCGCGGCCGGGCGCGCCGCCGACCCTGCCGCGGCCCGGACCGCCGCCGGCCGCTCGCCGCGCCGCCGGCGCCTCTTCGCCCTCGCGGGCGCCGCCGGGTTCGCCGCGATCCTGGTTGCCGTGCTCGTCTTCGGCTCCGGTTCGAGGACCCAGCAGGCGAGCGCCGCCGAGGTGCTGCGGGCGACGGCGAAGATCGCGGCGGCGGAAACGGGTCCGGGTCTGTTCCCCGATCCCCACCAGCTGATCTACGCGAAGACCGACCACCTGGAACTGCAGGAATGGGCGCCCGGCTCGTTCACCGCCAGCTACGGCGGGATCGTCCTCGCCGAACCGGTGACCGTCTACAAAGGCGCCGTGCGGTTCACCGAAGAAGCGTGGATGAGCAACAAACGGCGCGGCCGCGACCGGTTGGTGCTCGGCAGCTTGGCGTTCCTCTCGACCGCCGAACGGCAGCGCTGGAAGGCGGCGGGCTCGCCGCTGCCGGGCCTGTTCGCGGGCGAAAGGGAAACCGACCCGGAGGTTCACGTGCGGCAGATCCGCCGCGGGGTTCGCGACGTCGAAGTCCTGGACGGCCCCGGCTACGGCCGGTTCGCGAAGCTGCCGACCGAGGGAGCGGCGCTGCGCAAGGCGATCGAAGGCAACCAGAAGGGGAAGGTCGACGACGGGCAGGTGATCGCCGAACTCTGGGACATCCTGGAAAAAGCGAACACCAGCCCGGCGCTCCGCGCCGCCGTCTTCAACGCGCTCGCCGAAGAGCCCGGCATGGGTCTCTCCCGGCACGCGCGGGACCTCGACGGCCGCGACGGCTACGCGCTCTCCTACACCGGCCGCAAGGCGACCGGCTACGAACAGGCAGGCATCCGCACCGAATACATCTTCGACCCCGACACCTCGGCGATCCTCGGCAAACGCGAAATCCTCGCCCGGCCGGGCAAGCGCCCCTGGGTGAAGGGACTGCGCCCCGGCACGGTGCTGCGCGACGTCGCCTACCTGAACCGCGGCATCGTCGACTCGACCGACGAACGGCCGAGCGGAGGTGAGGGACCGGCCGCGACGACCGGCCCCTCGTCCGCGAACTAGGCGACTACTTGGCCGCGACCTTGTAGACCTGCCCGGTCAGGTCACCGACGTAGATGCTCTGGCCGTTGATGCCGAGCGCGATCACCGGCGCGGCGAACCCTGTCAGGAACGGCATCGGCTGGCCGCGCTCCGACATTTCGACGACTTCCGGGCCTTTGCCGGTGCCGCCGAAGAGGGAGACGTAGAGCGTCTTGCCGATCGCCCCGATGCCCATCGGCGAGGCGTGCGGCGGCAGGTAGATCTTCGGTTCGTCGAACCCTTCGCAGGAGCCGCCCTTCTTTTTCTGCGCCGCGGTCCAGATGCAGGTCGGGAAGCCGAAGTCGGAGCCCGGCTTGGCGATGTCGATCTGGTCGTTCGGGGCGGTCTTCGTGCCCTTGTCCTGGCCGAGGACGGTCACGTAGGGGTACTTCGACCCCTGCGGGAAGGTCAGCTGGAACGGCTGGCGCATCCCGCTCGCGACCATCTTGATGCCCTTGCCCGCGGCGGTCATCGAGACGACCCCCTGGGACATCGGGAACGGATCGGCGGCGTGGTCGTACTTCGGGTTCAGCGCCAGGCCCGCGTAGAGGCGGCCTTCGGGGCCGAAGGCGAGCCCGTTGAAGCCGGGGAAGCCCTTCTGCTTGTTCTGGTAGATCGTTTTTTCCGTGCTGAAGGTGGTGCCGTTCCAGCCGGAGAGGGCGACGATCGTCGGGCCGGTGGAGACGTAGAGCTGGTTCGACTTCCAGGCGAGGCCGAAGATCACCGCCGGCGTGTTCGGCACTTTGGTGGCTTTGCCGCCGGCGAGGGTGAAGAGGCCGCCGGGACCGTTGTTGGACTCGTCCGGCCCGGAAGCGGCGAAGACGGTCGAGCCCGCGAAGGCAAAGGCGGTCGGGGTCGGGACGCCGGTGCCGACGACTTCGACGGTCTGGCCGCCGGCCGCTTTCGGCAGCGGTGGGCCGGCGGCGCCGCTGGAGGTGACGAGGGCAAGGGAGCTGACCGCGGCAAGGGCGGCCAGGAGGACGGCGCCGAAGAGGCGACGTGGTGACATGAAGAACTCCTTGGTCAGGTGGGATCGGATACGACACCCGATCCTCTCCCGGCGTCGCGGCACTGTCCAGGGGACCCAGATCCCCTCTCCGTACCAACTGCCCTGTCCGCACCCCGAAATTGGGGCAAGATCGATTTCAGCCGAGCTTTCCCTTTCAAAGAGGCGCCGAGCTGCCGATGAGGGGACTGTGAACGCCCGACCGAAGGCCCTGCTGGCCCTGTCCATCGCCTGTCTCCTGCTCGCCGGGATCGTCGCCGGCTGCGGTGGTGGCGGGTCCTCGAGCAGCGGCAGCACCAGCTCCGACGGCAAGAGCGCCGCCGACGCCGGTGAAACCGAAGACGTGAAGAACGAAGATTCCTCGGGCGGCGAAGACGCCGAAGCGGGCGAACGAGTCGTCGCGGGCACGGTCGAAGCCGAATGGGAGAAGCCCCACGGCGAAGCGAACATGACCGGCTACGAACTGCTGAAAGCGAGCGAAACGCGCTCGCTGGCGAAGTCCCTGGCGACCGCCTTCGAACTCCCGAACCCCCTGCTGGTCAAGGGCGTGAACGGCTTCGGCGGCGGCCCCTTCTACAACCCGGAAGACAACTCGATCACCCTGCCCTACGAATTCCCGGCGGTCGTCTTCGAAGTGATCATGCAGTCGAACCCGGAAGAGACGCCGGAAGAATGGGGCGAAGCGGCGGGCGCCGTGAACAGCTTCATCCTCGCCCACGAGTTCGCCCACGCGCTGATCCACAACTTCGAACTGCCGGTGCTCGGCCGCGAAGAGGACGCTGCCGACGGCATCTCCACCGTGGTCCTCCTGAAAGCCGAAGAAGGTGGCCTCTACGCGATCGACGCGGCCGAATTCTGGGAGGCCTTCTCCGGCCGCCAAGATCCGCCGGACCTGGCCGAATACGCCGACAACCACTCCTTCGACCGCCAGCGCGCCGACAACATCCTCTGCTGGGTCGCCGGCTCCGACGAAGCGGTCCTCGAAGCTTTCCTCGAACACGAAATCCTCCCCGAAGACCGCCTCGCCAGCTGCCCCGGCGAATGGGAACTCCTGCGCCGCAGCGCCGAACAGGTCCTCGATCCGCACCTGGTGAACGGCGCAAATCTGGAACCCGCGGAATAGCGGGCTGGTCGGCTGACGGACAAGGGACGACGGCCCTCTCGTGGCGGCCCGGGCAGGCTGTGGCCGCCACGAGAGGGCCGGGTCTGCGGGGAGAGGCGGAGGTGCGTTACGAAGACGCCGGGAACGTCACCTCGGCTTGGGAGAGATGCCGGGAACGTCACGACGAATCGACGGAGACGTCACCTGTCGCGGGGTTCTTCCACGGTTACAAACTTGTGACCACGGTTTGACCCCCCTATAGGGTGGTCAACTCACGCAGCGCGATTCGGCCTCTGGGAGAGCGCAACGGACCCGCACGCGGAGGTGACGTTCCCGGCGTCTCTCCTTAATGAACGCGACGTTCCCGACAGGACGCGCCCGTCTCTCCGGCAGGACTCCGCACCCTCCCCCGATCCCCGAAAGCTCCCCCAGGACGGCCCGTCCCCGGCCGCACCGCCCCGGCCGAGCGCACCTCAGCTCGGCGTTCGGGCCAAATACCGGTTCACCGCCAGCACGCGGCGGTGGTCTTCGCCGCTCATCGAGAGGCCGAGGCGGTCGTAGATCTGGGAGGCGTGCTTGACGACCGCCTTCTCGCTGATCACCAGCTGGTCGGCGATCGCGGCGTTGCTGCGGCCCTCGGCCATCAGCGAGAGGACCTCGCGTTGGCGGG
The DNA here is from genome assembly GCA_001898095.1 of Solirubrobacterales bacterium 70-9. Classification (GTDB taxonomy): domain Bacteria; phylum Actinomycetota; class Thermoleophilia; order Solirubrobacterales; family 70-9; genus VAYN01. The sequence continues at coordinate 67,981 of MKSH01000035.1, forward strand.
CGGTGAGCTCGGCGAGCTCGGGGGAGTCGGAGCGGTCGAGGAGGGCGGCGACGACCTCGGGGTCGACCACCGTGCCACCTGCGCCGATGCGCTTCACGTCGGCCCAGA
>MKSH01000035.1:68395-69740 GCA_001898095.1 Solirubrobacterales bacterium 70-9
TCGACCCGGTCGCGGATCCCGCTGATCCCGCTGCCCTCGGCGGAGGCTCCGCCGCGCCCGTCGTCCTCGACTTCGATCAGCAGCGAGCCGTTCTCACGCGCCAGCGAGAGGCGCACGGTGTCCGCCCCGGCGTGCTTCAGCGAGTTCGCGATCGCCTCGGAGACGACGAAGTAGGCGGCGGTCTCGACCGATGCGGGCGGGCGCTCGGCACCGGTGGCGATCTCGGGGTCGACCACCCCCGGGTAGGCGCCCGCGAGGTCTTCGGCGGCGGCGTAGATGCCGCGCTCGACCAGCGCCGGCGGCAGGAAGCCGTGGGCGAGGGTGCGGAGCTCGTCGGCGGCGGTGACCAGACCGCGCTCCAGCCGCTGCGCCCGCTCGCGGTCGGCGGGGGCGAGCTGCGCTTCCTCGCTCAGCTCGTTCGCCGCCATCGCCAGCAGGAGGAGGCGCGTCTGCATGCCGTCGTGGAGATCGCGGGCGAGCCGGCGGCGCTCGTCGTCGCGGGCGGCGACGGCGGAGGCGCGCACCTCGCCGGCGAGCCGGTCGCGGTCGAGCTGCATCGCGATCACCCGGGCGGCGGCCTCGGCGAGGCCCGAGTCGGGCGCCAGGGTGGCGTCGTAGAGGACGGCGCCCAGCCGCTCCCCGCCCGCCCCGCGCACCTCGGCCGCGGCCCGCTGCGGGCCGAGCGGTGGCACCGCCACCGGCGCGCCCAGCCCGTCGGCGTAGGCCTCGCGCTCCGGCAGCCACAACGCCAGCTCCACCGATGGGTCGCCGAGGGTGGCGGCCAGCGCCGCGGTCATCGACTCGTCCTCACCCGGTTCGATCCGCGCGGCGAGCTCGTCGATCGCCAGCGTGCGGCCGAAGCCGCCGCTGAGGATCGTGGCGCCGAAGGCGATCGGCACGATCGCCACCGCGACCAGCTGCGAGAAGGAGATCCAGGGGCCCCACGAGGCGGGCGCGCCGACGCCGACCATGAGCCGGCCGCTGACCGCGACGTAAAGGACGGCGAAGATGCCGTAGGCGAGGATCGGGGCCACCCGGCGCCGTCCCTCCGGGGCGATCAGGCGCCAGCGACGCCAGAGGATCGTCGCCGTGGCGACGGTGACGCAGGCGCCGACGCCCCACTGTGCCCAGAGCCCGGCGTCGGCGAGGCTTTTCGAGTTGTAGACCTGGAGCACCGTGAACGGCCCTTCGGCGCCGCCGCCGAAGAGGTACTGCGGCGCCTGCATCACGGTGCAGACGAAGTAGCCGACCAGGACCGTGATCAGGCTCGCCCGCCCGCGCAGCCGACCCGACGGGAAGGCGAGCAGCAGGTGGAAGACGATCGCCAGCGGCACCGTCGCGAGGA
>MKSH01000035.1:69774-80966 GCA_001898095.1 Solirubrobacterales bacterium 70-9
GTTGGCGAGTTCCCCGCCGAGCCAGACCAGCCCGGCGGCGACCATCAGCGGGCCCATCCGGCCGGCCGGCCGGCGCAGCGCCGCGAGGATCCCGGCGACGACGAAGGTCGAGGCGAGGACCGGCGCGCAGACCAGGATCCATCCAGGCGCCGGCGACTCCGAATTCAGTCCCAGCGCCACGTCGACGAGGGCGAGCGCAGCCGCCGCCGTACCGACGAGTGCGTAAGCCAGGACGAGGGAGGAGCGGTTCAGAGTATGGAAAGCATTACTTAACAGGCCCTTTGCCGGCTACTGGGAACGACGAGTATCCGGGTCGGGCGGCCTCAGTCGCCTGGTTAGCATCGGGGTATGAGCGAGGTGCGGCCGCTGGGCGAGAAGGTGGAGTGGGGCGGGGCGAAGGTCCCGGCCAAGGAGCCGCTGGAGGGGCGGACGGTCGTGCTGCGGCCGCTCGACGTCGACCGCGACGTCGAGGCGCTTTTCCGCGAATCGCACGAGCCCGACGGGGATCCGGAGATCTGGGACTACCTCTTCGAGGGGCCCTTCGACGACGTCGAGGAGATGCGGGCGCTGCTGGTTCCGGCGGCGGCCGGCGACGACCCGATCTTCTTCGCGATCGAACCGCGGGACCTCGGGGTCGCGGCGGGCCAGTGCACCTACATGCGGATCGATGCGCCGATGGGGTCGATCGAGATCGGCAACATCTGGTTCGGGCCGCGCCTCCGGCGGACAACGGCGGCGACGGAGGCGATCTACCTGCTCGCCCGGCACGCCTTCCGAGATCTGGGCTACCGCCGCTTCGAGTGGAAGTGCAACGCCCTGAACGCCCCCTCGCGGCGGGCCGCGGAGCGCTTCGGCTTCACCTTCGAGGGCATCTTCCGCCAGCACATCGTGGTCAAGGGCCGCAACCGCGACACCGCCTGGTACTCGATCGTCGACAGCGAGTGGCCGCGGATCGAGGCCGGCTTCGAGACCTTCCTCGATCCCGGCAACTTCGACGCCGAGGGCCGGCAGCGGCGCCCCCTCAGCGAGCTGATCGCCGACTGAGGCCGCCTTCGGCGCTCGGTTCGTAGACGGTCTCGCGGCACTCTGCTTCCTTCCCCGCTTCGACGGTGATCCTGGTTGATTGAGTGATCCGCATCACCTCGGGATCGGGCCGCGCCGCCTACCCTGGACGGCAGTGACTCTGTCCCTGAAGTCCTTCCGCTACATCGCGCTGCTCGAGGCCACCAGCTTCCTGGCGCTGCTCGTCGCCACCGTGATCAAACACAGCGACGGCGGCGCGACCGGCGTCTCGATCCTCGGCCCGATCCACGGCGCCCTCTTCCTCGCCTACGTGATCAACGTCTTCGCGATCCGCACGGCGGAGCGCTGGAGCGCGAAGGTCACCTTCTGGATCCTGGTCGGGGCGGTCGTCCCGTTCGGCGGCTACGTCGTCGACTGGTGGCTGGCGCGCGAGCGCCGCGTCGCCGCCTAGCCAACCCCGATTCGCCCCCGTCGCGGGTCCTTGTCGGGCGTCTGGATCGGCGCACTGCCGTGTAATTTGGTTTGTATAAGCTAAGTTCTCTGTCTTCTTCGCGTTGTACCGGATGTTCGGTATAGTCCTCGCCCAGGCGCGGCCCCGCGCCGGGATACTGGGAACCGAAGGAGAGATAGATGTCCAGAGGACGATCTGTTGCTGTCCGCTTGGTGCTGGCGGTCGGGCTCGTGGCGGTGCTTGCCGCGGCCCTCACGGCCTGTGGCTCCGGCAGCAGCAGCAGCGGCACGACGACGAGCGAAACGAAGGGCGGCGAAGCGAAAGAGCTGGACGCGCTCTACGCGGGCGAATGGACGATGCCGCCCACCTCCGGGCCGGCGGCGGAAGAAGGCAAGGAAGTCTGGTTCATCTCCTGTGGCCAGGCCTTCGAAAACTGCTCCATCGCGTCGGAAAAATTCAAGGAAGCCGGGACCGCGCTGGGCTGGAAGGTCACCGTCGTCGACGGCGAAGCGAACCCGTCGAAAGCCAACGAACTGATCAAACAGGCGGTCGCCGCGCACGTCGACGGCATCGCCTCGATCGCCTGGGACTGCCCGACGATCAAGTCGGGCCTGCTGGCGGCCAAAGCCGCCGACATCCCGGTCGTCAACTTCGGCGGCTTCGACTGCGACTTCAAGGCCTTCGGCGGCGGCGAACCGCTGTTCACGAAAACCGAGAACGTCCTCGGCGGACCCTCGTTCGAAAACTACATCGACTCCTACGAAACGGCCCGCGCGGAAGCGATGCTGGCCCTCACCGGCGGCGGCGACCAGAAGATTCTGCAGCTGGAAGAGCAGAGCCTGACCAACTCGAAGGTGAAGTCCGAGGCCTTCAAGAAGACGGTCGAGGCGAAATGCCCGGAATGCACCCTGGTCCCGGTCAAATGGCAGTACGCCCAGGTGCCCCAGGAAGCGACGCAGATCTGGAAGTCGGCGATCCAGCAGAACCCGGACGCCACCGTCCTCGTCGCCAGCTCCGACGACATCATGAACCTCGGCCTGCGCAGCGCGATCCAGCAGTCCGGCAACCGCAACCTCTTCGTCATGGGCGCCGAGGGCCCGCCGCCGAACCAGGAACTGATCCGGGAAGGCTTCGAGAGCGCCGCGCTCGCGATCCCGCCCGGCTTCGCCTGGCAGATGTGGGGCGAGGCCGACACCCTCAACCGGGTCTTTGCCAACAGCAAGGAATTCCCCGACGAGGGCGGCGGCTGGGTGCTGATCGACAAGGAACACGTCCCCGCCGAGGGCGAAGAAATCAAGACGCCCGACTACCAGGGCGAATTCGAAAAGATCTGGAACGGTTGATCGAGTGACCTCGACCGGGACCACGACTGCCGCGCTTTCGGTCCGCGACGTCAGCAAGACGTTCGCGGGCACGAAGGCCCTGGACGCGGTCTCCTTCGATGTTGCCCCGGGCAGCGTGCACGCGCTGCTCGGCGGCAACGGGTCGGGGAAGTCGACGCTGATCAAGATCCTGGCCGGCGTCTACCGGGCCGATCCCGGTGGTGTCATCGACCTCGCCGGCGAAGCGGCGCCGGCCGACGAGATGACCCCCGACCTGGCGGCGAGTCTCGGGCTGCGCTTCGTCCACCAGGACATCGGGGTGTTTCCGGAGCTGACCGTGGCCGAGAACATCGGCCTGGTCAACGGCTTCGAGGGCCGCGGTCGGGTGCCCTGGCGGAGCCTCCACAAGCGCACCGCCGCGTTGCTCGCCCGCTTCGAAGTCGAGGCGCGGCCGGATCAGCCGATGGCGGAGCTGCGCCCCGCCGACCAGACGATGGTCGCCGTCGCGCGGGCGCTCGAGGACGACTCCAGCGGCCTCGCGATGCTGGTCCTCGACGAGCCCACTGCCTCCCTGCCGCGCCACGAGGTCGAGCTGCTGCTCGATGCGGTGCGCCGTTGCGCCGCCTCCGGCCAGACGATCCTCCTGGTCAGCCACCGGATCGACGAGGTGCTGGCGATCGCCGACGCGGTCACCGTCCTGCGCGACGGCCGCGAGGTGATCACCCGCGGCGCCGCGGGCCTCACCGAGGAGGAGCTGATCCGGCACATCGTCGGCCGCTCCGTCCAGACCGTCTTCCCCCGCCCGCCCGAGGTCGCCGCCGAGCGGCCGACCGCGCTCCGCGTCGCCGGCCTGCGCGGCGAACCCGTCCGCGACGCCTCCTTCGAGATCCGCCAGGGCGAAGTGGTCGGCCTCGCCGGCCTGCTCGGCTCGGGCCGCACCGAGTTGCTGCGGATGATCTTCGGTGCCTACCCCCGCGAGGCTGGGGAGATCGAGCTCTACGGCGAGCCGATCGCGCCCTCCTCGCCGACCGCGGCGATGGACCTGGGGATCGCCTACGTCCCCGAGCAGCGCGGCATCGACGCCGCCTTTCCTGAGCTGACCGTGCGCGAGAACCTCTCGCTGGCCGACGTCGGCTCCTACCGCCGCGGGCCCCTCTTCGACCATCGCGCCGAGCGCGCCGACGCCGGCCGCGACATGGAGCGCTTCTCGATCCGTGCCGCCGGCCAGCGCGCCGTCTTCTCCTCGCTCTCGGGCGGCAACCAGCAGAAGACGATCCTCGCCCGTTGGCTGCGCCTGCAACCGCGGCTGCTGCTGCTCGACGAGCCGACCCACGGCGTCGACGTAGGGGCGCGGGCCGACGTCTACTCGATCATCGACGGCGCGGTGGCCGAGGGGCTGGCGGTCCTGCTCGTCTCCTCCGACTTCGAGGAGCTCTCGCGGGTGGTCGACCGGGTCCTGGTGATGCGGGCGGGGACGATCTCCGCCGCCCCGACGACCGATCTCGACGCGCAGGCGATCACCGAACTCGTCTACGACGCAAAGGAGGCTGCATGAAGCGCCTGCAAGGCGCGGTCACCGATCCGCTCGACCTGCTCGAGCGCTTCGGCCTGATCCTGCTGTTCGCCATCGTCATCGTCGTCTTCAGCATCTGGCGGCCGGAAACCTTCGCCACCGCTGCGAACTTCCGCTCGATCGCCACCACGCTGTCGGTCGGCGCGGTCGCTTCGCTGGCCCTGCTGCCGCCGCTGATCGGCGGGCGTTTCGACGTCTCGGTCGGCGCGACGATCGGCGTCTGCGCGATCGCGGTCGCCGCGGCGATGTCGAAATCGGGCCTGCCGCTGGTGCCCGCGATGTTCGTCGCCCTGGCCTGCGGCGCGATCGTCGGCCTCTTCAACGGGGTCATCGTCGCCTACCTCGGGGTCAGCTCGATCATCGGCACGCTCGGCACCTCGACCGTGCTGGTCGGCCTGGTCAGCGCCTACACCCACGGCACCCCGGTCAGCTCCGGGCTCTCGACCACCCTGACCAACATCGGCATCGAAACCGTGGCCGGGATCCCCGTCCTCTTCATCGTCACCCTGGTCTTCAGCGTGATCGTCTGGTACCTGATCACCCAGACAGCGTTCGGCCGCCGGCTGGAGGCGGTCGGGGTGAACCTGCGGGCGGCCAAACTGACCGGCCTGAAGGTGCGGCCGATCGTCGTCCTCAGCTTCGTCTCGGCCGGGCTGCTCGGCGCCGTCGCCGGGATCATGCAGGTGGGAGCCCAGGGCGCCGCCGACCCGCAGGTCACCGGCATCACCTTCATCCTGCCCGCGATCGCCGCCGTCTTCCTCGGCGCCACCACCTGGCGCCCCGGTCGCTTCAACGTCCCCGGCACCCTGATCGCCCTGTTCTTCCTCGGCACCACGGTCAGCGGCCTCGCCCTGGTCGGCACGCCGCCCTGGGTGACCAACGTCTTCAACGGCTCGGCGATCATCATCGCGATCGCGCTGTCGGCGCAGTTCCGCCGCCGCCGCACCGGGGAGCTCGAGATCGGTGACTGAGCGCGCGCCGGGCGACGGCCTGATCTCGATCGCCGCCGACCAGGGGGTCGTGCCGCTGGCGATCGCCCCGGAAACCTTCCTCAAGGCCCGCGCCGAGTGGACCGACGGCGCACTCTGCACCACCGGTTCGGTGCTCCGGCCCGGGGCGATCGTCCCCGCCCACGTCCACGACACCGATGCCCAGGTGACGATCGTGGTCAGCGGCCGGATCGGCACCTGGGTCGACGGGGAGGCCCAGGTGCTCGGGCCGGGCGGCTACGCCCACCGCCCCGCCGGATTGCCGCACTCGATCTTCAATCCGTATGAGGAGCCCGCCCGCTTCCTCGAGCTGACCACGCCCGGCACGCGGTTCGAGCGCTACATGCTGGCGCTCAGCGACCTGCACGAGCGCGGCGAGGCGTCAGCGGAGACGATCGCGCCGCTCGCTGCCGAAGCGGGGATCGCGGCGGTCGACGTCGATCTCTCCCACCTGCTCGTCGAGTTCGGCCCGGCCGGAGGGGGAGGCGAAGATGCGTGACCGGTTGACCGCCGCGGGCGCCGAAGAGCGCCGCCGCCTCCTGCTCACCGGCGCCACCGTGCTGACGATGGACCCCGCGGTCGAGGACCTCCCCCGCGGCGACCTCCTGATCGAGGGCGAGCAGATCGCCGCCGTCGGTCCCGACCTGGCCTCCGAGGTCGATGACGGAGCGGTGCTGCGGGTCGACATGTCGGGGTCCATCGTCATCCCCGGCTTCGTCGACACCCACCGCCACTGCTGGCAGAACCAGTTCCGCCGGCAGATGTCGGACGCGCGGATCGAGGAGTACATGGTCGACGCGCACGAGGTGCTGGCCCCGGCCTACCTGCCGGAGGACGTCTACGCGGGCTGCCTGCTGAGCGCCTGGGGCGCGATCGACAGCGGCGTCACCTGCCTGCTCGACTTCATGCACAACGCCCGCAGCCTCGCCCACTCGGAGGCGGCCGTGGAGGCCTTCGCCGAGGTCGGCATCCGCGGCGTCCACGGTGCCGGACCGCCGTCGAAGGGCGAGTGGGACGAGCGCTGGCTGGAGAACGTGGCGACCCTGCGCGAGACCCGCTTCGGCGCCGACGACGGGCTGCTCACCCTGCGGCTGGCGCCGTTCGGCTACCCCGACATCGACCAGCCGGCGAAAACGCTCTCGCCGCGGCTGCTCGAGTACGCCCGCGAGCTCGGCCTCGGGATCGTCGTCGACGCGGTGCTCGGCCCGCGGGCCGGCGAGCTGGTCGCCGAGCTGGGCGAGCAGGGGTTGCTCGGTCCCGACCTGACGCTGATCCACTGCACCGAAGTCGGCGCCGCCGCCTGGGACGCGATCGCCGCCTCCGACACCCGGGTGGCGCTCTGTCCGACCTCCGACTCCCAGCTCGGCATCCACGACGCGGTGCCGCCGCTGCAGGAGGCGCTCGACCGCGGCATCCTCCCCGGGCTGAGCGTCGACGTCGAGTGCTCGCTCAGCACCGACTTCTTCGCCCAGATGCAGGCGATCCTGACGATCCAGCGGATGCTGGCCTTCGGCCGCCTCGCCGGCGGCGAGGCCGGGGCGCCGGAGCCGGTGCGGGTGCGCCAGGTGCTGGAGATGGCGACGGTCGGCGGCGCCCGCTGCAACGGGGTCGAGGACCGGGCGGGTACGCTCACGCCCGGCAAGCAGGCCGACCTGATCGCGATCGGCGCCGAGGACGTCAACACGATGCCGCTGAACAACGCCGCAGCGACCGTGGTGCTGGGCGCCGACAGCCGCAACGTGAACGCGGTCTTCGTCGCCGGCCGGCCGCTGAAGTGGGGCGCCGAGCTGCTCGGCTGCGACCTCGAGGCGTTGCGGGCGAAGGTCACCGCCTCCCGCGACGCGGTGCGCGAGCGCAGCGGCCACGGCGACCCGGACGTCTGCGCATGAGCTCCGCGGTCCCGGCACGGATGCGGGCGGCGCGGATCCACCGCTTCGGCGAGCCGCTCGAGCTGGTCGAGGTACCGGTCCCCGAGCCGGGCCCGGGAGAGATCCTGCTGCGGGTCCGCGCAGCGGGCATCTGCGCGACCGACCTGAAGCTGCGCGCGGGGGAGACGAAGCCCGCCCCGAGCCTGCCGCACATCCCCGGCCACGAGGTCGCGGGCGAAGTCGTCGCCGGCGACGAGCTGCACCCGACCGGCACCCGCGCCGCCTGCTACCTGCTCTACAGCTGCGGTCACTGCGAGGAGTGCGAACGCGGCCTGCCGGTGCTCTGCGCCGAGGCGACCCGACTGGGGCTCGACCGCGACGGCGGCATGGCGGAATACGTCCGCCTGCCCGCCGCGCACGTCCTGCCGATCGGCGACGAGGTCCCCTTCGCGGCGGCCGCGGTCTCGATGGACTCGGTGCTGACCCCGTGGTTCGCCCTCCACCGGACCGGATCGCTGCGCGCGGGCGAGGCGGCGCTGATCGTCGGCGTCGGCGGCCTCGGCGGCAACGCGGTCCAGCTGGCGGTCGCCGCCGGGGCGCGGGTGGCGGCGGTCGACGTCGACCGCGGTCGGCTCGACGCTGCGCTCGCCGCCGGGGCGGAGCTGGCGGTAGCCCCGGAGGAGATCGAGCGGGTGCTCGACTGGTCCGGCGTCGGCGTCGACCTGGCGCTCGAGGTCTCCGGTCGGCCGGAGGGCTTCGACGCCGCCGCGCGGGCGATTCGCGCGGGCGGCCGGATCGTCTGCTGCGGCTACGCCCCCGGCCGTCCCTACGGCATGGACTCCGGTCGCCTCGTCCTCGACAACATCCGCATCCTCGGCTCGCGCAACGCCGACCTCGATGCCGCCCAGGCGGCGCTCGGCGCCGTCGCCGCGGGCGAGGTGAAGCCGCGGATCGCCGACGTGCTGCCGCTGGCTGCGGTGAACGAGGCGCTCGACCGGCTCGCCGCCGGGGGTGCCGACGGACGCCTCGTCCTCGATCCGGTCGACCAGGACGCCCGATCCGCGCCGTGAAGAACGAACAGTCGGTACCCTCGCGAATGATCGGGCGGGCGGCTCTGCCGACCCCCTGGAAAGGCACGCTTGAAGAACCTGGATCCCACCGCCACCCCGGCCGACGGGGAAGAGAAGACGCAGCAGCGCATCCTCCGCATCGGGACGGAGCTGTTCGCGCGCAACGGCTACCACGGGACCGGCATCACGGAGCTCTCGCAGGCGGTGGGCCTCGGTCGCGGCGCGCTCTATCACCACATCGACAGCAAGGAGGATCTCCTCTACGAGATCAGCATGAGCCTGCTGCGCCGGATGATCGCGGAAGCCGAAGAGATCGTCGCCGAGAACCCCGATGCGCGGGCGCGCCTGGAGGCCCTGGCGCGGGCGCTGGTGCGCGAGCACGCGACCCGCAAGGACGCCTGGGCGCTGGTCATCACCGAGACCAGGGCGCTGACGCCGGAGCACCGGCAGTCGGTGGTCGCGGCGCGCGACCGCTACGAGCAGATCTGGGCGGAGGTGCTCGATGCGGGCGCCGCCGAGGGGTGGATGAAGCCGGTCGACGAGCTCGAACGGCGGGCGATCCTCGGCATGCTGAACTCGACTGCCCGCTGGGTGAGCGCCGACGGCGCCCTCACCCCCGAGCAGGTCGCCGATCGCCACATCGAGATGTTGCTGGAGGGTCTGGCGGCGAGCTGAGCGCGGCCGCGGCGCGGGCCGGAGGGGCCCGATGACGCGGAGCGCCCTGGAGGGGATCAAGGTCCTCGACCTGACCCGGTTGCTGCCGGGCGGGCTCTGCACGCTGACCCTGGCCGACCTCGGCGCCGAGGTGCTGAAGATCGAGGCGCCCGGCGGCGGCGACTACGCCCGCGCCCGCGAGCCCCACTACGAGAGCGCGGAGCCGACCAGCTCCTCGGCCGGCTACATCGCCATGAACCGCAACAAGCGCTCGCTGGTGATCGACCTGAAGGACGGGGACGGGCGGGCCGCCTTGCTCGAGCTGGCGGCGACCGCCGACGTCCTGGTCGAGTCCTTCCGGCCGGGTGTCCTCGACCGCCTCGGGGTCGGCTACGAGGTCCTGCGCGCGGCCAATCCGCGGCTCGTCCACTGCGCCCTGACCGGCTGGGGGCAGGACGGGCCCTTCGCCGCGCGGGCGGGCCACGACATCAACTACCTCGCCTCGATGGGCCTCCTCTCGCTGACCGGCACCGCGGCGGAGACGCCGACCGTCGCCCCGATCCAGATCGCCGACACGGCGGGGGCGCTGCTCGCCGCGGTCTCGATCCTGGCGGCGCTGAACGCCCGCGCGAGCAGCGGCGAGGGCCAGTTCCTCGACGTCTCGCTGGCCCATTCGGCCCTCTACACCTACGGAATGGGGGTCGGCGCCGCGCTCGGGCCGTGGCCCGTCCCGCCGCGCGAGGAGGCGCTCTTCTCCGGCGGCGTCGTCTGTTACCAGGCCTACCGGGCGAGCGACGGCTGGGTCGCGCTCGGCGCGCTCGAGGAGCGGTTCTGGGCCGCCTGGTGCCGCGGCGTCGGCAGGGAGGACCTGCTCGGCTCGCGCTACGAGGCGGCCGGCTCGCCCACCCACGCCGCGGTCGCCGAGATCTTCGCCGGGCGCAGCTGCGTCGAGTGGGAGGCCTTCGGCCGCGAGCACGACTGCTGCCTGAACGCGGTGGTCGGGCTGCGCGAGGCGCTCGACTCCGAGCAGGTCGGCGCCCGCGGGATGGTGGTCGACGCCGAGCAGCCGGGGATCGCCGCGCCGATCCGCACGATGGGATCGCCGCTGCGACTCTCGGGGACGCCCGTCGACCCGCCCGGCCGTCCGGCCCCCGCACTCGACGAGCACGACGACCTCCGGAGGTGGAGTGAATGAGCCCAGACGATCGAACGATGCGCGCGGCCGTCCTGCACGGTCCCCGCGACCTGCGGGTGGAAGCGATCCCGGTGCCGGAGATCGAGGCCGGCGAGCTGCTCCTGCAGGTCACCGGGGCGGGGGTCTGCGGCTCCGACGCGGCGCTCTTCGCCGCCGGCCAGGACGCGATCCCGGCGCGCGAGAGCGGCACCTTCCCGGTGGTCCTCGGGCACGAGTTCGCGGGCGTCGTCGTCGAGGCCGCCCCCGCCACCGGCTTCGCGGCCGGCGAGCTGGTCGCCAGCGGCGCCGGGATCTCCTGCGGGCAGTGCGACCGCTGCCTGCAGGGCCGCACCAACCTCTGTCGCAACTACCGCACCGCCGGGGTCTTCCGCCATGGCGGCCTCGCCGAGTACGTCGCGATCCCCGCCTCGACCTGCGTCCGCGCCGCCGACCACGGCGTCGGCGGTGACGACGCGGCGCTGGCCCAGCCGATGGCGATCGCCTGCCACGCGGTGCGTCGGGCCGGCGTGCGCGAGGGCGAGCGGGTGCTGGCGATCGGCGTCGGCGGCGTCGGCGCCTTCGCCGTCTGGGCAGCCTCGCAGCTCGGGGCCGAGGTGACGGCCTGCGACACGGTCGAGGAGCGCCTCGACCTGGCCCGGGCGCTCGGCGCCGTCGAGCTGGTGAAGGCAGGCCCGGGGGCGGCGATCGAGGAGCAGCTCGGCGAGCGCCCGCCCTGGGACGTGGTGCTCGAGGCGAGCGGCAGCGAACCCGGGTTCCGGGCGGCGTTCTCGCTGCTCGACCGCGGTGGCCGCCTGGTCCTCGTCGGCACCCAGAAGAAGCCGCTCGAGCTCGACCTGATGGCGATCACCCGCGGCGAGCTGGATCTGCTCGGAACCCATGCCCACGTCTGTCGCGAGGACCTGCCGTCAGCGCTCGACCTGCTGGCGGCGCGCGAGGCGGGCTGGGCCGACGTGGCGCCGACCGCGATCCCGCTCGAGGACGTGGTCGAGGCGGCGCTGCTGCCGCTGCTCGAGGGGCGCTCCGCCCAGATCAAGTCGCTGATCGACC
>MKSH01000035.1:81016-86064 GCA_001898095.1 Solirubrobacterales bacterium 70-9
GCCGCCCGCCTCGGGCGCGGGGGATGGGCAGTCCTGTTGGCCGACCTCGACGGCGAGGCCGCCGAGGCCGCGGCGGCCGAGCTGGAGGGCATCGGCATCCTCGCCACCGCGGCGCAGCTCGACGTCGTCGATCCCGACGCGGTGAACGCGCTGGTCGAGAGCCTCAATGCCGACGGTCCGCCGATCCTGGGATTGGTCAACAACGCCGGCGTCCTCCGCGACGCACGGCTGACCGAGATGAGCGACGAGGACTTCCGCCTCGTCCTCGACGTCGTCCTCTGCGGCGCCTTCTACACCAGTCGCGCGGTGGCCCCGGCGATGATCGAGGCCGGCCACGGCCGGATCGTCAACATCACCTCGCGGGCCTACCTCGGCAATCCGGGACAGGCGAACTACTCGGCGGCGAAGGCGGGGCTGGTCGGGCTGACCAAGGCGCTGGCGAAGGAGCTCGGCCGCCACGAGATCACCGTCAACGCGGTGGCCCCGGGGATGACCGAAACCGAGATGGTGCTGAACCACCCGAAATCGGCCGAGATCATCGAGCGGGCGGCGAAGGCCAACTCGATCCGACGAATCGGCGCGCCCGACGACATCGCCGCGGCGGTCTCCTACCTCTTCTCCGACGGCGCCTCCTTCCTCACCGGCGACGTCCTCCACGTCAGCGGCGGTCGCTTCAGCTGATGCCGGTCGATCGCTATTTCGACGACCTCACGGTCGGCGTCAGCGAGGTGTCGCCGCGGCGGACGATCGGCGAGGCCGACGTGAACGCCTTCGCGGCGCTCTCCGGCGACCGCAATCCGCTGCACGTCGACGAGGCCCACGCCGGCGCCGGGCCGTTCGGCCGGCGCATCGCCCACGGGCTGCTCGGCACCGCGATCGCCTCCGGGCTCTTCACCGAGACCGACCTCTCCCGCTCCCTGCAGCGCGCGCTGATCGCGATGCTCGGGGTCCAGGCCAAGTTCGAGGCGCCGATCTTCTTCGGCGACACGGTCGAGCTCGAGGCGACGGTCGCCGACCTGCGCCCGACCTCGTCCGGCGACCGCGGCGTCGCCATCGTCGAGCGCCGCCTGCGCAAGGTCGACGGCACCGCGGTCCAGCTGATCGTCACCCCACTACTGCTGCGGAGGTCCCCTGCATGAGCGCCGGCGAGATCGAGTCCGAGTTCGAGCTGAACGAGCTGCGCGCCGCGGTGCGCGGCTACCTCGACCGCCACGTCGCGCCCCTGGTCGAGCCGCACGAGGCGACCCATACCTTCCCCTGGGAGATCCTGCCCGCGCTGCGCGAGTTCGGCTACGTCGGCGGCCTGGTCGATCCGGCCGACGGCGGCGACGGCATCTCCTTCACCGCGCTGGCGGTCCTGATGGAGGAGGCCGGCCGCTGCTGGGGCTCGCTGCGCACGACCGTCAACGTGATGACGATCGTCCCCTACGTCCTGGCGCAGACCTGCAACGAGGATCAGAAGGAGCGCTTCCTGCGCCGCCTGCTCGACGTCAGCTCGCGCGCCTGGATCGCGATCACCGAGTCCGAGGCGGGCAGCGACGCGGGCGCGATGCGGACCCGCGCGGTGCGCGAAGGCGACAGCTACCGGATCAACGGTCGCAAGCTCTACATCACCAACGGCGCCTCCAACGACATCGGCGTCGTCCTCGCCTCCACCGACCCCGCGCGGGGCAGCAAGGGGATCAGCGCCTTCCTCGTCGACGCCGCCGAGTCACCGTACGAGGCGATCGAGATGCGCCACATGTCGGTGCGCGCCACCAACAACTGCGAACTGATCTTCGACGACGTCGAGGTCCCCGCCGCCAACCTGATCGGGGCCGAGGGCGAAGGCCTGCGGGTGGCGATGCGGGCGATCAACGTCGGTCGCATGAACATGGCGATGGGCGCCGTCGGGATCGCCGAGGCTGCGCTCGCCATCGCCACCGACCACGTGAAGGAGCGGCGCCAGTTCGGCAGGCCGCTGGCCGGCTTCCAACTGGTCCAGCGGCTGATCGTCGAGGCGGCGACCCAGATCGAAGCCGCGCGGCGGCTCGGCCTGCACGCGGCGGCCACCCTCGACGCCGGCGGGCAGGGCCGGGTGGAGTGTTCGATGGCGAAGCTCTTCTGCGCCGAGGCCTGCAATTCGGCGGTCACCAACGCGCTCCAGGCCTGCGGCGGGGCGGGGCTGATGGAGGAGATGCAGATCGAGCGCATGTACCGCGACGTGCGCGAGGCTTCGATCCCGGAGGGCACCTCGGAGCTGCAGATCCTCAACATAGGCAAGGAGCTGCTGGGCGTCTCGGCGCTGCGGTAGCGGAAGGAGCAGACCTTGAGCGAGAAGAAGAAGAGCCCGGCGACCGCGATCGCGACCTCGAGCACCGACCAGATCGTCGTCCGCGGCCGCGACCTGGTCGAGGACCTGATGGGGAAGATCGACTTCACCACGATGATCTGCCTGCACCTGAACGGCGGCCGCCTCCCCGAGCCCGGAGAGGTGGCGGTGGTGAACGCGGTGCTGGTGGCGCTGATGGAGCACGGCCTCACCCCCAGCTCGATCACGGCGCGGTTGATCTACGACTCCTCGCCCGAGTCGATCCAGGGCGCGGTCGCCGCCGGCCTGCTCGGTGCCGGCAGCCAGTTCCTCGGCTCGACCGAGGACGCGGCCCGGATCCTGCAGGCCGGGGTGGTCGAGATCGAGGCGGGCCGCGCGGTCGACGAGGTCGCCGCCGAGCTGGCCGACGGCTTCGCCCGCGACCGCACCCCGGTGCCCGGCTTCGGCCATCACATCCACCGTCCGGACGACCCGCGGGCGCCGCGCCTCTTCGAGATCGCGCGCGAAAGCGGCACCGCCGGCGCCCACCAGGAGCTCCTGCTCGCCCTCAGCCGCGCCCTCGACGAGGCGAAGGGCAAGCACATCACGATCAACGCCACCGGCGCCGTCGCCGCGGTCCTCTCCGACGTCGGCTACCCCTGGTACGCCCTCCGCGGCTTCTCCCTGATCGCCCGCTCGGCCGGCCTGATCGGCCACGTGATGGAGGAGGCCGACCGGCCGACGGCGCGGGCGCTGTGGGCGATGGCCGAGCGCGAGATTCCCTACGACGGCGACCTGCCGTGAGCGCCGAGGACCGCTCCCTGACCCTCGGCATGCTGCGCCGCCTGGCGGCGGGGCGGCACGCCGCGGCAGAGGTGGTGGCGGTCCGCGAGTCGGGCGACCGCGACAGCCTGCGGCTGGGCGAGGTCGTCGCCGACGCCGGGGCCTTCGCCGCCGGCCTGCAGCGGCTCGGGGTCGGGGTCGGCGACCGGGTGGCGACGCTGGCTTGGAATGTCCCCGAGCACCTGACCGCGTACTGGGCGGTGCCGGGAGCCGGAGCGGTGCTGCTGACCCTGAACGCGCGGCTCCCGGCGCGACAGCTCGCCGAGATCGTCGCGACCGCGACCCCGCGGGTGCTGATCGTCGGGACCGACCTGGTGCCGCTCGCCGCCGAGGTCCTCGCCGCGGTCGACTGCATCGAGCGGGTGGTCGTCTTCGGTGGGCCCGCCGCTGAGGAGATCCCCGGCGCGGTCGCCTACGCCGACCTGATCGGGGCGGGGGAGGGGTTCGACTGGCCGGAGCTGGACGAGCACATGCCGGCCGGGCTCTGCTTCACCTCGGGCACGGTCGGCAGGCCGAAGGGCGTCCTCTACAGCCACCGCCAGCTGGTCCTCCACGCGCTGACGATGGCCGCCTTCGACCCCTACGGGCTGCCGGGCAGCGACCGCGTCCTCGCGGTGGTGCCGATGTTCCACGCGATGGGCTGGAACCTGCCCTACATCACCGCGATGAACGGCGCCGCGCTGATCCTTCCCGGCCGCCGGCTCGCGCCCGAGCACCTCGTCCCGCTGATCCGCTCCGAGGCGGTCACCTTCTCCTCCGGCGTGCCGACCGTGTGGGCCGACGTGCGGCGCCACGTCGACCGCGTCGGCGGCGATCTCGGGTCGCTGCGGGCGATCGGCTGCGGCGGCAACCGGGTGCCCGACGAGCTGATGCACTGGTACCAGGACCGCGGCGTCACCGTCCTGCAGGGCTGGGGGATGACGGAGACCGGGCCGGGCGGCTCGCGCGTCTTCGACGACCCGTCGCTGGAGCCCGACGAGCGGTGGCGCCGACGTTCGACCGTCGGCTGGTTGCGGCCGCTATACGAGGCGCGGCTGCGCGCTCCCGACGGCACCCTCGCGCCCTGCGACGGCGAGGCGGTGGGCGAGGTCGAGGTGCGCGGGCCGTTGGTGGTCCGCGAGTACTACGGCGATCCCGAGGACGCGGCGGAGCGCTTCCGCGACGGCTGGCTGCGGACCGGCGACCTGGGGACGATCGATGCCGCCGGCTGGCTGAAGCTGGTCGACCGCGAGAAGGACGTGATCAAGTCCGGCGGCGAGTGGATCTCCTCGCTCGACGTCGAGGAGGCGCTGCTGCGCCACCCGGCGGTGGCCGCCGCGGCGGTGATCGGGATCGAGGACGACCGTTGGATCGAGCGGCCCTGCGCCTGCGTCGTCATCGCCGCCGAGGCCGCGGCCGACGCGGCGGAGCTGCGCGCCTTCCTGCTCGAGCAGCTGCCGAGATGGTGGGTGCCGGAGACCTTCGCCCGGGTCGCGGAGCTGCCGCGGACCGGAGTCGGCAAGATCGACAAGCGGGCGCTGCGCGCCCGGTACGAGTCCGGCGACCTGGCGGTCGAATCGATCGCCGCCGCCCCGGAGAAGGAGGACCGAGATGCCAGTGAACCGTGAGCCCGTCGCCGGGGTGCACTCCGGTGCTGCGCTGACCGATCAGTTTCGTGGCGCGACGATCGCGACCTTCGCCGCGATGATCCTCTACGACGCGCTCTCGACCGCGAAGCAGGAGCGCCTCACGGTCCCCTTCGAGGACGCCAATCGGACCGTCTGGAACTTCCTCCCCGAAGCCGGCCGGGGGAGCCACGGGATCGCCCTGCGCGACCTCGACCACCGTGAGAACCTGCTCGTCCACCGGCTGGTGGCCGCCTGCCTCTCGCTCGAGGCCTACGCCCGCTTCCTCACCATCGTCAGCCTGGAGCACC
>MKSH01000035.1:86097-94572 GCA_001898095.1 Solirubrobacterales bacterium 70-9
CCGCAGCCCGACGCGACCTGGGGCTGGCGGCTGGTCGGCCACCACGTCTCGCTCAACTTCACCGTGATCGGCCAGGAACGGGTGATCTCGACGCCCTGCCTGTTCGGATCCGAGCCCGGCCGCTTCGGCCCGCTGCGCCCGCTGGCCGAGGAGGAGGACCTCGGCTTCGCCCTGCTCGAAGGCCTCGACGACGACGAACGCCGCGCCGCCGTGATCCACGCCGTCTCGCCGCCCGACTTCGCCACCGCCTGCCGGTCGGAGCTCGGCGCGGTCGAGCGCCCGGCCCTGCACGGCGACGGCCGCCGCGACGTCCTGATCACCGCCGCGGACGCCGAGGCCCTGCGCTGGGAACGCGACCACCCGCGCGGCCTCGCCGTCGCCGACATGGGAGAGGCTTCGCGGCGGAGGTTCCGGGAGCTGTTGGGCTGCTACCTGAACCGCGTCCCGGCCGCCTGGCGCACGCGCGAAGAAGAGCGGATCGAGGGGGCCGGGTTCGAGCGCCTGCACTTCGCCTGGGCCGGCGCCGACGACTACGAGGGCGGCCACTACTACCGGATCCAGGGCCCGGTCACCCTGGTCGAGTTCAACAACACCGAGGGCGACGCGAACCACATCCACAGCGTCTGGCGCGACCCGGGGCTCGACTTCGCCCGCGAGCTGCTGGTCAAGGAGTGACGACGAGCTTCGTGCCGACGGCGCCGGCGACCTGCCGGCGCCAGGCGTCCTCGACCGCGTCCAGGGGCACCCGCTCGAAGTCCACCGTCACCTTGCCCGCGGCGATCAGCTCCATCAGGCCGGCGTAGGCGGCGGCGCGGTCGGCGTGTGACTCGAGCGCGCCAGAGACGCCGATGAGTTCGAGCCGGCGGCTGCGGAGCAGTGCCGCGGGCAGCTCGATGGTGGCCCCGGCGCGCTGGCCGAGCTGGACCAGGCGGGCGCGTTGCGCGGCGGCTCCCATCGCCGCCAGGGCGGGCTCGCCCCAGACCGGGTCGACGATCACGTCGACGGGCCCGTCCGCCGCCGCTTCCAACTCTGCCGCCATGGGGGCTGCCTCGCCGAGCGGAGCGACCGCACATCCGGTGCGGGCGGCGAGAGCCTCGAGGCGGGTCCGGTCGCGGCCCGCGGCGACCACGCGGCCGGCGCCCATCGCGATCGCCGCCTGCCCCGCGATCCGGCCGACGGAGCCGGTGGCGCCGAGGACGAGGACCCGCTCGCCGGCCGACAGGCGGGCGCGGTCGAGCGCCGTCATCGCCGCGATCCCGGCGTTGCCCGCGACCGCCGCGGCCTCGTCGCCGACCGCGTCGGGGATCGGCAGCATCGTCTCGGCGGCGACCAAGGTCCGCTCGGCGAGCGAGCCGAATGGGGCCACCGGGGCGTCGAAGTACACCCGGCTCCCGTCGGCGCGCCGGCCGACGCCGTCGGACCCGGGCACCGACGGAAGCGGGGGAGGGCCGGTGTAGAAGGTGCCCGCCGCCTTTGCCAGGTCGAGGTGGTTGATCCCCGCGGCGACCACCTCGACCACCTCCTGCCCCGCCGCCGACGGGGCCGGCTCGGCGAAGGCGCCGAGGCTCGGAACGCCGAGCTCGGTGAGCACCGCCGCCTTCAAGGCGTCGAAAGATATATAGAATCAACGGCCATGTGCGGCAAAACTGTATACCGAAATGGGAGATCTTGGACCTAGGGATCGCGGGACGCAGGGCGATCGTCTGCGCGTCGAGCAAGGGCCTCGGCTTCGCCTGCGCGGAGGCCCTTGCCGCCGAGGGCGTGGACCTGGTCGTGAACGGACGCGATCGGGAGCGCCTCGACGCCGCGGCCACGCGCCTGCGCGAGGCCCATCGGGTCGCGGTCGAGCCGGTCGTCGCCGACGTCACCACCGCGGCAGGCCGCGCGGCGCTGCTGGCGGCGTTGCCGGATCCCGACATCGTCGTCACCAACAACGCCGGGCCGCCGCCCGCCGACTTCGGCTCGCTCACCGAGGCGCAATGGGCCGAGGCGGTGCAGGGCAACATGGTCTCCCACCTGCTTCTGATCGCGGCCTGCCTGCCGGCGATGCGCGAGCGGCGCTTCGGCCGGATCGTCAACGTGACCTCGGCGATGGTCACCTCGCCGCGGCCCTCGATGGCGCTCTCGAGCGCGTCGCGGGCCGGGATGACGGCCGCCCTCAAGGGCCTCTCGCTGGAGGTCGCGCGCGACAACGTGACGATCAACAACCTGCTTCCCGAGCGCTTCGACACCGACCGCCAGCGCTTCATGGCCCAGCGGGTGATGGACGCCGAGGGGGTCGACTACGCTGCCGCCCGCCGCCGGCAGGAGGAGTCGATCGCCGCCCGTCGCCTCGGCGAGCCGAGCGAGTTCGGGGCGATGTGCGCGTTCCTCTGCAGCGCCCAGGCGGGCTACGTCTCCGGCAACAACATCCACCTCGACGGCGGCAGCTACCCGGGGTTGATCTGATGTCGGCGGGCCGGGCGAGCGCCGAAGCCGACGCGCACGAGCGCCTCCGGCGGGCGATCCTCGAAGGCGAGCTCCAGCCCGGCCGCGCCTACTCCCAGGGGGAGGTGTCGGAGCTGCTCGAGATCGGTCGCACGCCGCTGCGCGAGGCGGTGCGCCGCGCCCAGGCCGAGCAGCTCCTCCGTGCCGAGCCGAACCGCAAGCTCCAGGTCGCCGACCTCGATCCGGCCGACCTCGCCGAGCTCTACGCGATGCGGGTGATGTTGGAGCCGCTCGGCGTGCGGCTGACGGTGCCGCAACTGGAGGCCGCGGACCTGGCGGCGATCAGGCGCACCCTCGACGCCCACGTCGAGGCCTGCGAAGCGCAGCGGCTGGAGGAGGCGCGGCGGCTGCACCGAGAGTTCCACTTCGCCCTCTTCGATCGTTGCGGCGAGCGTCTCCGCGGTGAGATCGGCGATCTCTGGGACCACGCCCAGCGCTACCGCCGCCTGTACCTGCGCGAGCGCGCCGACGAGATCGGCCTGCTCCACCTGGCCCGGCGCGATCACGAGGCGGTCCTCGCCGCTGCCGAGGCCGGCGACGCGACCGGTTGCGCGAAGCTCTCCGCCCGTCACATGTCCCACGTCGCGCTCACCCTCTTCGCCCATATCGACGCCCCGGCGGAGCCGACCGAGGTGAGGGTGGCGCTGGAGCTCGCCGGGTTCGTCCTCGAGGGCGCCGAGTGAGGCTCGGGGACTAGCCGACGCGCTGGCCGGAGGGCCGCGCCGGGTTCATCGCGGTGGCGCCGCCGTCGATCGAGATCACCTCGCCGGTGAGGAAGCCGGCGCGGTCGCTGAGCAGGAAGGCGACCAGGTCGGCGACCTCCTCGGAGGTGCCGGCGCGGCGCTGGGGGGCGATCTTCGCCCGCTTCTCCCAGTCGGCGGCGCCCCCGGTCGTGCCTTTGGTGGTGGAGAAGAGGCCGGTGAGGACGATGCCGGGGGCGATCGCGTTCACGCGGACGCCGCGCTCGGCGCCGTGGACGGCGGCGCAGCGGGTCAGGCCGACCACCCCGTGCTTGGCCGTGTGGTAGGGGATCAGGTCGGAGGCGCCGCGGAGGCTGCCGATCGAGGCGGTGGTGACGATCGCCCCGCCGCCCTCCTGCCGCGCGTACTGGCGGAAGGCCTCGCGGAGGCCGAGGAAGACGCTGCGCAGGTCGACGTCGATGACCTTGTCGAAGTCCGCGACGCTCAGCTCCTCGAAGGGGGCGAGCGAGCCGGGGATACCGGCGTTCAGGTGGTGGAGGTCGACCCGGCCGAAGCGCTCGACCGCGCTCGCGACCATCGCCTCGACGTCGGCCTCGCGTGAGACGTCACCGCCGATCCCGATCGCCTCGCCGGGCAGGGAGGCGGCCAGCTCCGCCGCCGCGTCGGCGTCGAGGTCGGCGACGACCAGCTTCGCGCCCTGCTCGGAGAGCTGGCGCGCGGTGGCCGCCCCGATCCCACTCGCCCCGCCGGTGACCAGCGCGACCTTGCCGTCGATGCCCGAGTTGTCCATGTCGCGGAGTCTATATGACTGTCTGACGGCTAGACGATTGGTGCAGGGACCTGCGAGGGATCGGTATGGATCGGCGTCTCCGCGCCCCTTCCCGACGCCGTGCGCCCCGTCTCCCCGCCGGGACCTGTATCCGGACCTCCTTAGGGAACGTGGAGTTCCGCGCGGCTCCGCGGAGATTGCCGGGTCGTTACTCGTCAGATGGCGAGTACGAGGAGATGCCCTTGACGCCGCTGGTCTCGGCCTGGCCGAGGTGGATGGCGCAGGCCTCGGCGGCGGCGTCGGCGTCGCGGGCTTCGATCGCCGAGACCAGGGCGTCGAGCTCGGCGACGATCTTCACGCCGCGGTCGGGATCCGACATCGAGGCGGCGCGGAGCATGCGGACCCGGGCCTGGAGGCTGCCGAGGATCGCGCTCACCTGCTTGTTGCCGGCACCTTCGAAGAGGACGTCGTAGAAGGCGTCCTTGGCGCGCAGCATCGCGCGGGTGTCCTCGCCGCGCTCGACCACCTGGTTGAAGTCGTCGGCTTTGCGGCGCAGGGCCGTCACTTGTTTGTCGCTGGCGCGGGCGACGAAATTGCGCACGGTGAGCTGCTCCAGAGCCGAGCGCACCTCGTATAGCTCGGCCGCCTCCTCCGGCGTCGGGACGACGACGATCGCGCCTTTCTGCGGGATCGTCGTGACCAGGCCCTCGGCCTCGAGCTCGCGCAGCACCTCGCGGATCGTCGTCCGCGACACCCCCGTCTGCTCGATCAGCTCGCGCTCGATCAAGCGCTGGCCGGGTTTGTAACGGAAGTCGAGGATCGCCTGGCGGACCACCTCGAGGACCTGCTCGCGCAGCGGCGCGGCGACGCGCCCTACGCGCAGCCCTAAGTCGCCCTGTCCGGTCGCCATCGTCAGCCGATGCTACAGAAAGACGATCATGCGCAAACGTCGTAAAGCGATAGGAATGGACTTTCGTCCCGGCTTGCAGGGGAAAAGCAGGAATTTGGAATAAATTCCGCAATTCGCCTGTTTGTATGACGAGCAGTCAGTTATACTTTTTGCCGTGGGTAGCTCAGGAGGAGCACAACCAAACGCGGCCGACGCCGCCTGCGTGGGATTCGTCGGCCTCGGCGCGATCGGGTCCCATCTGGCCGCCGCGGTCGCCTCCACCGGGCGCCCGATGGCCGTCTTCGACACCCGCGCCGAGGCGATGCAGCCGTTGGTCGAGCGCGGCGCCCGCGCCTGCTCGTCCCCCGCCGAGGTCGCCGCCCTCGCCCCCACGGTGATGGCCAGCCTGCCGACCCCGCCGGTGGTGGTCGAGGTGCTCCGCGGCGAGGACGGCCTGCTCGCCGGCGGCGCGATGGAGACGTTCATCGACCTCTCGACCACCGGCGTGCAGACCGCCCGCGAGCTCTCCGCGCTGCTCGCCGAGCGCGGCGTCGCCTACCTCGACGCGCCCCTCTCGGGCGGCGTCGCCGGCGCCGAAGCCCGCACGCTCGGTGTCTTCGCCGCCGCCCCGGCCGACGTTTTCGAGGCCAACCGCGACCTGCTCGAGCCCTTCTCCAAGGTGATCGTCCTGGTCGGCGCGGAGCCCGGCATGGGCCAGTTGGCGAAGGTGATGAACAACCTGCTCTCGGCCACCGCGGTCACGATCACCTCGGAGGCGATGACGGTCGCCGCCCGCGCCGGCCTCGATCCGGCGGCGCTGCTGGAGGCCTTCAACGCCGGCTCCGGTCGCAACAGCGCCACCGTCTCGAAGTTCCCGCAGCAGGTCCTCACCCGCGAGTTCGACTCCGGCTTCCGCCTCGAGCTGATGCTGAAGGACGTCGGCCTGGCGCTCGCCGAGGCCGACGTGCAGGGGGTCTCGATGCCGCTTGGCGGCCTGGTCGAGCAGCTCTGGCGGCTCGCCGACACGGTCGCCGGCGAGGGTGCCGACCACACCGAGGTCGCCCGCGTCTACGAGGGTTGGGCCGGGGTCGAGATCGCCGCGCGGGAGGAGTCGCTCCGTGGCGAGGACTGAGCCGGCCGCTGCGGGCGCCGCCGCGCCGACCGCCACCTACGAGGTGACCGCGCTCCGCTACGGCAGCCTGCGCGCGACCCGCGAGGCCCTCTACTACCGCTGGGGCTCCTACGGCGAACCCGACGGCGAACTGGAGATGGCCTACTACTTCTGGTTGCTGCGGAACGCCGAGCGGACCGTCCTCGTCGACACCGGCTTCGCCACCGCGGCGGCCGAGCGCCGCGGCCGCACCGTCCTGGTCGACCCGGTCGAGGCGCTCGCCTCGGTAGGAGTCGAGCCCGCCGAGGTCGACACGGTGATCGTCAGCCACTTCCACTACGACCACGTCGGCAACCTCGATGCCTACCCCGACGCCGAGCTGGTCGTCGGCCAGACCGAGCTCGACTTCTGGACCGGGCCGCTCGCCCGTCGCGCCCAGTTCGCCCCCCACGTCGATCAGCCCGACATCGAGCGGATCGCCGAGGCGGTCGCCGCCGGCCGCGCCCGCACGACGCGCGGCGAGGAGGAGGTGCTGCCGGGGGTCCGCTCGATCGAGGTCGGCGGCCACTCGCCCGGACAGCTGCTGCTCGTCATCGACGCCGACGACGGCGGCCGGGTGGTCCTCACCTCCGACGCCGTCCACTTCTACGAGGAGATGGACACCGACCGGCCGTTCGGGGTGATCGCCGACCTCGGCGCGATGTACAGCGCCTACGACACGATCGCCACGCTGGCGGGGGAGGGGGCGGCGATCGTCGCCGGCCACGACCCCGCGGTGATGGAGCGCTTCGCCGGGGAGGGTGGAGCCGAGGAGTTCGCAGTGCAGGTCAGGGGACGCAAACGATGAGAAGGAGAGGGCGGTAATGGCATCGCAACTGACCGACCGACAGCGGGAGCTCCGCGAGGAGTTCATCGAGAGCCGGGGTTACTGGAACGAATTCTGGGACAGCCTGCTGACCCTCGACGAGGACTTCTTCAAGGCCTACCTCGACTTCTCCTCGGTGCCCTGGCGCACCGGGCCGCTGGAGCCGAAGGTGAAGGAGTTCATCTACATCGCCTGCGACGCCGCCGCCACCCACCTCTACGAGCCGGGGATCCGCCAGCACATGAAGCAGGCGCTGGAGCTCGGCGCCACCGCCGAGGAGATCATGGAGGTGATCGAGCTGACCTCGACCCTCGGCATCCACGCCGCCAACATCGGCGTGCCGATCCTGGTCGAAGAGCTGGAGGCGGCCGGACAGCCGATCGACCGCACCATGGACGACCGCCGGCTCGAAGTGAAAAAGGACTTCGAACAGAACCGCGGTTACTGGAACCCGTTCTGGGACGACATCCTCCAGCTCGACCCCGAGTTCTTCGACACCTACACGCAGTTCTCGTCGGTGCCCTGGAAGACCGGCGTGCTGGAGCCGAAGGTGAAGGAGTTCATCTACACCGCCTTCGACGTCGCCTGCACCCACCTCTACGTGAAGGGCCTGCGCGCCCACATCAAGAACGCGATCGGCTACGGCGCGACCCGTGAGGAAATCATGGAGGTGATCGAGCTGGCCAGCGTGATCGGCATCCACGCGGCGACCGTGGGCGTGCCGATCCTGGTCGAAGAGCTGGCCGCCGCCGGTAACGGGGGGACGACGTGAGCGCCGCCGTCGCGAGCCCGCCGCAGAGCGCCGACGCGACGCGCCTGAACGAGCTCTACGGCGCCAACAAATCGCTCTCGCTCTCGGTCTCGGCGGCGCTGGCGATGCAGCTGCCGCCGCAGGTCGGCGCCGAGCAGATCGACGCCCACGTCTGGGTCTGCGAGCGCGCCGCCGCCGAGCACCAGGGCGAGGAGCTCGAGGCCCACTTCGAGGCCTGCCGCGACGCGGCGGTCGCGCTGGCCGACCTGGCGCGGGAAGCGGAAGACGGGCTGGTGCCGACGCAGCGGCGGCTGGAGGCCGTCCGCCGCACCCACCGCCATCTGCGCCGCCTGGTCTGGGAGGTCTTCGACTGTGAGTACGTGCCGTGCGGACACGAAAGGAACCACTGATGTCTGATTACTCGCTGTGGATCGTCGAGTACGCGCGGGTGAAGGAGTACCCGGTCAGCGCCGCCCTCTACGGTCGTCACAACCAGGGCTCGTTGGTGCTCCCCTACTGCTACGGGGTGCTGAAGAGCGACGACCACCTGGCGATCGTCGACACCGGCTTCGACTACGCCGAGTTCGGCAAGGTCCTCGCCGACACCTACGGGGTCAGCGACTGGCAGCCGCCCGAGGTGGTGATGTCGCGGATCGGCTTCAGCCCCCGGGACGTCGACACGATGATCCTCACCCACAACCACTTCGACCACGCGGGCGGGGTGGACTTCTTCCCCAACGCCCACATCTACCTGCAGTCCCGCGAGGTGCAGAACTACATGTGGGCGAAGGGGCTGCCGCACCGGATGCAGTGGTTGACCACCGCCACCGATCCCGACCTGATGATCTCCCTGGTCGAACGGATGCGGCAGGGCAAGCTGACCCTGCTCGACGGCGAGGCCG
>MKSH01000035.1:94604-95627 GCA_001898095.1 Solirubrobacterales bacterium 70-9
GCCGTTGGCTGCTCGCCGGGGACAACTGCTACACCTACGACAACTTCCTCGGCTCGCAGGAGGACGGGATGTTCGTGCCGATCGGCCTCGCCTTCGGGAGCATGCAGCAGTGCGTGCTGACGATGGAGGAGATGTGGCAGTACGTCGACGAAGAGGTGGAGCGGATCGTGCCCTTCCACGCCGAGGAAATGTGGGACAAGTTCCCCACCCACACCTTCGACGACACGCTGCGCGTCGCCGAGATCTCGCTCGCGCCCGGAGAAGCCAGCCGGCTCGAGAGCCTCGAGGCGGCCGCCTGAACCGATGGCCACCGAGATCAAGCAGATCGGCTTCATCGGACTCGGCAACATGGGCGGCAGGATCGCCCGCCGGATCAGCGCTGCCGGCTGGTCCGGCTTCGGGTTCGATGTCGACCCGACCCTGGCGGCAGACGCCGGGCTGGCCGCGGAGGGTTCTATCTCCTCCCTTGCCCCCAAGGCCGACGCCGTCTTCTTCTCCCTTCCCGACAGCTCGGTTGTCGAGCGGGTCGTGTATGGCGAAGACGGCGTGCTCGACGTCTGCCGCGAGGGCCAGGTCATCGTCGATCTGAGCACCGCCGACCCCGCCTCGACCCGGCGGATCCACGCCGACTTCGCCGCCAAGGGAGTCGAGTACCTCGACGCCGGGGTGTCGGGCGGGGCGGCCGCGGCGGAGAAGGGCGCGCTGACGATCATGGCCGGCGGCTCCGCCGAGGCGCTGGCGCGGGTGCAGCCGGTGGTCGACTCCTTCGCCGCCACCGTCCACCACATGGGCGGCTCGGGGAACGGCCACGTGGCGAAGCTGATCAACAACTTCCTCAACGGGGTGAACCTCTCCGCCGCGGCCGAGGCGATGGTCGCGGCGAAGAAGGCGGGGCTCGACATGCGCCAGTTCCTCGACGTCGTCAACACCTCCAGCGGGGTGAACTTCGCCACCACCAACCGCTTCCCGAAGATCATCGAGGGCGACTACCTGGAGGGCGGGCTGACCTCGAACCTGATGGCG
>MKSH01000035.1:95687-98492 GCA_001898095.1 Solirubrobacterales bacterium 70-9
CGCTCGGCTACGGCGAGCAGATCTCGAACCGGGTCGTCGACGCGATCGGCGATCTTGCCGGGGGTACCCGAGTCCAGGCCGACTGGAAAGAGGAGGAGTAGATGAGAATCGCGAAAGGGCGCGCCGGTAAACCTTCGGAGCGCCGCACCGACACCTTCAGCGGCGGCGTGCTCGCCGACGCCGTGCTGCCGCCCGCGGACGGGATCGTCGTCAACACCGTCGTCTTCGAGCCCGGTGGCCGGACCTACTGGCACAAGCACGAGGTCGCGCAGGTCCTCTTCGTCACCACCGGCGAGGGCCGACTGCAGTCGGCGGACGGGACCGGCGGCACCCTGCGCCCCGGCGACGTCGCCCACATCCCCGCCGGCGAGGTCCATTGGCACGGCGCCGCCCCCGGCTCGCTGCTCGTCCACGTCGCCGTCTCGGTCGGCAAGACCGAATGGATGCACGAGGTCTCCGACGAGGAGTACGCGGAGGCCTTCGCCGACGGGCCCGACGCCGACTGAACACCGCCAACAGCAAGAGGAGAGAGATCAGATGGGAAGGATGGACGGCAAGGTCGCCCTGGTCACCGGGGCGGCGCGCGGGCAGGGAAGAGCCCACGCCCTGACGCTCGCCCGCGAGGGCGCCGACGTGGTGATCGTCGACGTGCCCGGGCCGGTCAGCGACATCGGCTCCCCGCTCGGCTCCGACGAGCAGCTCCAATCGGTGGCGGGAGAGGTCGAGGAGCTGGGCGTCGGCGTGATCGCCGAGCCGGTCGACGTGCGCGGCCAGGAGGCCCTCGACTGGGTCGTCGCCAAGGCGATCGAGCGCTTCGGCAAGATCGACGTCGCGGTCGCCAATGCCGGCATCTGGACCCTCGGCAAATACTGGGAGCTGGAGGAGCGCCACTGGCTGGAGACGATCGACATCAACCTCTCCGGCGTCTGGCGCACCGCCAAGGCTGTCACCCCCTCGATGATCGAGAACGGCGGCGGCTCGATCGTCCTCACCTCCTCGATCTCCGCCTTCGAGGGCAACTACGACTACGCCCACTACGGCGCCGCGAAGACCGGCGTGATCGGCCTGATGCGCTCGATCGCGCTCGAGGCCGGACCCCTGAACATCCGCTGCAACGCCGTCTGCCCAGGGGTCATCGACACGCCGATGAACGACTGGCAGCTCCCCTACGACATGTTCGCCGGCGAAGCGGGCGGCACCCCCCAGGACCGCATCGAGAGCCCGCGCCACTGGGCGGTGCTGAAAGGCCGCGGCCTGATCGATCCTCAGAGCGTCAGCAACGCGGTGCTCTACCTGGCCTCCGACGAGAGCGCCGACGTCACCGGCGTGGCCCTCCCCGTCGATGCCGGCCACGGCATCTTGCCGGGTTACAACGGCAGCCCGATCGCCCCTTAAGCCGCGGATCGTGGGAGCGCGTCCAAAAGAGCGGTCGGACAGAGGTAACATGCCACACGCCACACGCGGCGCCTCCGGGCTCGAGGCGAGCCTGGCGGCGGCGCTGCGCGGCGAGGTCAGGTTCGACGCCCAGACGCGCGCCCTCTACGGCAGCGACTCCTCGAACTACCGCCAGATCCCGCTCGGCGTCGTCTTCCCGGTGGACCACGAGGACGTGATCGCGGCGATCGCGGTCTGCCGGGAGTTCGACGCCCCGGTGTTGGGTCGCGGGGGCGGCACCAGCCTCGCGGGCCAGGGCTGCAACGTCGCCGTCGTCTTCGACTTCACCCACCACATGGACCGCGTCCTCGAGATCGATCCCGAGGCGCGGACCGCGCGGGTGCAGCCCGGGGTCGTCCTCGACCGCCTGCAGGAACAGCTGGCGGTCCACAGGCTGATGTTCGGCCCCGATCCCGCCACCCACGGCTGGTGCACGATCGGCGGGATGATCGGCAACAACTCGTGCGGGACGCACGCGTTGGTGGCGGGAAAGACGGCGGAGAACGTCGCTTCGCTGCGGGTCGTCACCTACCCGGGCTGGGACGCCGAGGTCGGCAGCTACGACGGCGAGGCATACGCGCGGGAGCTCGCCGCGGGCGGGCCGCTGGCCGAGGTCCTGCCGACCCTGGCGGAGCTCGGCCGCACGCACGGGAGCGAGATGCGACGACGGTACGCCTCGCTGCCGCGCCGGGTCAGCGGCTACAACCTCGACGAGCTCGCGCCCGAGGCGGGGCTGAACGTGGCCGCCTCGCTGGTGGGAACGGAATCGACCTGCCTGCTGGTGACCGAGGCGACGCTGAAGCTGATCGAGCGGCCACGGCACCGGAGCCTGGTCGTCATCGGCCACTCCGACATCTACGCCGCCGCCGACCGCGTCCCGGCGATCCTGCGCAGCGGCGCGGGCGCCGCCGACATCGCCGGGGCCCACGGCCTGATCGGGCTGGAGGGCTTCGACCGGGTGCTCGTCTCGCAGATGGAGCGGGCGGGCCTGAACATCGGCGCGCTCCACCTGCTCCCCGCCGGGGATGGCTGGCTGCTGGCGGAGCTCGGCGCCGACGACGCCGACTCGCTGGGCGAACTGACCGAGCGGTTCCTCGAGGGGCTCGACGGGGGCGCCGCGCCGCGGGTCTTCACCGACCCCACCGAGCAGGCGCTGGTCTGGTCGATCCGCGAATCGGGACTCGGGGCTACCGCCCACCCTCCCGGTGAGCAGCCCAACCACGAGGGCTGGGAGGACGCCGCCGTCCCGCCCGAGCGCCTCGGCGAGTACCTGCGGGCGATCGCCGCGCTCTGGCAGGAGTTCGGTTACAAGGGCGCCTGGTACGGCCATTTCGGCCAGGGGTGCGTCCACTCCCGCAACGATTTCGACTT
>MKSH01000035.1:98523-101187 GCA_001898095.1 Solirubrobacterales bacterium 70-9
TGACGGACAGGCCCGCGGCGAGCTGCTGGGGCGGATGTTCGAGCCCGCGACGATCGATGCCTTCCGCCGGTTCAAGGCGCTCTGGGACCCGGCCGGGCGGATGAACCCGGGGAAGACGGTCGACCCGCTGCCGCTCGACAGCAACCTCAAGCACGGCCCCGCGACGACTTCGCGAGCGCTCGGCGACCTCGCCTACGCGCTGCCCGAGGACGGCAACTCGCTGGGCCAGGCGCTCGAACGGTGCGTCGGCGTCGGCAGGTGCCGGAGTGCCGACGCCGGTTCGATGTGCCCGTCCTACCGCGCCACCGGCGAGGAGCGGGACTCGACCCGCGGCCGCGCCCGGGTCCTGGCCGAGATGGTGCGCGGCGAGGTGGTCGAGGACGGTTGGCGCAGCGAGGAGGTGCGCGCGGCGCTCGACCTCTGCCTCGGCTGCAAGGGCTGCCTCAGCGACTGCCCGACCCACGTCGACATGGCGATCTACAAGTCCGAGTTCATGTACCACCACTACGCGGGGCGGCGCCGGCCGCGGGTGGACCGGACGCTCTCGCTGCTGCCCTGGGCCCTCCGCCTCGGCACCCGCTGGCCGGCGCTGGCGAACGCGGCCACCGGCGACGGTCCGCTCGGGCGGCTGACGCGCCGGCTGGGCGGGGTCACCCTGGAGCGCCCGACGCCGCGCATCGCCCCCCGTCCGTTCCGGCGCCGCGGGCACCGGGCCGTCGCCAGTTCGCGGACCGCGCCGCAGTCGTCGGCGGGCGGCGAGGTGGTGCTGTGGGCGGATACCTTCACGAACGCCTACGCGCCGGATGACCTCGAGCACGCGATCGAGATCCTCGAGCGCCACGGCCTCCGCGTCACCGTTCCCGCCGCGTGGGCCTGCTGCGGGCGCACGCTCTACGACTCCGGCCGGCTCGATCGGGCGCGGCGCGAGCTGACCCGGCTGGTCGGGATCCTCTCGCCCTACGTCGATGCCGGGATGCCGGTCGTCGTGCTCGAGCCCAGCTGCCTGGCCTCGTTCCGGATCGAGCTGCCGAAGCTGCTCGCGGATGATCCGCGCGCGGCGGCGCTGGCCGCTGCTGCGAAGAGCCTCTCCGAGACCCTGCTCGCGGCGCGCGACACCTCGGCCCCGCCCATCGCGGCGACCGCGGCGGCGGTCGAGCGCATCGGCCCGGTCGCCCTGCACCCGCACTGCCACGGCCGTGCGATCGGTACCCACCGGGCCGACCGGCGGCTGCTGAGCGCACTCGGCTTCGACGCCACCGTGATCGACTCGGGCTGCTGCGGCCTCGCCGGCTCCTTCGGCTTCAAGCCCGGGCAGAAGTCCGTCTCCGACGCGATCGGTCGCGAGCAGTGGCTGCCGCGACTGCGGCGCGGCGGGGCCGGGCGCCGGCTCGTGATCGACGGCTTCAGCTGTCACCTGCAAGCGGTGCAGACCGACGCCGACCTGGCCGCCGGCGCCCTGCGGCTGAACGACTTGTGGTGGATGGCGATGGCAGCAAGCGAAGAGGGAGACAGATGAGCACAGCGTCGATGTGGACCTACACCGTGGCCGGGCCCGGCACGATCGCCGAAACGCGGGTGCCGAGGCCGACCGCAGCGGACCTGGGCGACGGGCAGGTGCTGCTGCGGGTCATGGTCGGGGGGATCTGCGGCAGCGACCTCCCCTTCTTCCGCGGGCTGCTGATGCCGCACGGCGTCGTCCCCGCCGAGGGCGGCCCGGCCGAGCCGCGCCTCGGCTCGCCGCTGCACGAGGTGGTCGGCGAGGTCGTCGCCTCGCAGGGCGCAGACCTTGCCGTCGGCGCCCTGGTGGTCGGCTGGGCGACCCTCCTCGACGGCATGCAGGAGTACCTCGTCGTCGACGCGGTCGACGTGTTCGAGTACTCCTCCGAGCTCGCGCCCTCGGTGGCGATCATGCTGCAGCCGCTCGCCTGCGTGATCCACGCGGTGGATGTCCTGCGCGAGGTGCCCGGCAGCCACGTCGCGGTGATCGGCGTGGGGTCGATCGGGGTCCTGTTCGCGCACGTGCTGAAGAGCGCCGGCGCCGCCCGGGTCACCGCGATCGACCGGATCGACCGCAGCGACATCGCGGCGATCTACGGGATCGACGAGATGGTCCACAGCACCAGCGACCGCTGGGCGGCGGGGGTGAGCGGCGGCGCCGACCGGCCGGGGATCGTGGTCGAGGCCGTCGGCCACCAGGTCGGCACCTTGGTGGACGCGACGCGGACGATCGCCGAGGGCGGGCAGATCTACTACTTCGGCATCCCCGACGATCCGATCTACCCGTTCCCGATGCTCGACTTCCTCCGCGTCCACGGCCGGCTCTACTCGGGCTACACGCCCTCGAGCGCGCGCCGCTCGGCCCTGCGGCGGGCGGAGGAGTACCTGCGGGCGCACCCCGAGATCGTCGCGCCCTACATCACCGACAGCTTCGAGTTCAGTCGCGCGCAGGACGCGTTCGCGAAGGCGAACACGCCCGCCCGCGGCCAGCTGAAGGTGATCTTGGAGGCCTGACCGATCTGCCCAGCCGACGATGACAGCGTGAAAAAGGAGAGCGAGATGAGCACCGAGGAGTACGACTTCCGCAGCGACGGCAAGCGCCTGTCGAACTGGGGACGATGGGGGGACGACGACGAGAAGGGCACCTTGAACTTCATCACCGCGGAC
>MKSH01000036.1:0-487 GCA_001898095.1 Solirubrobacterales bacterium 70-9
TGCCGACGATCGTCATTCGTGACGGCGAGCCGGTCGGCGGCGTCGCCGATCTCACCTACGACCAAGGCGAGCGCGTCCGCTTTCGGGTCACCTCCGACATCGCCGAAGAGATCCACCTGCACGGCTACGACATCTCTAAGGACATCGACGCCGGCGGCTCGGTCACCTTCGACTTCCCGGCCGACCTGGAAGGTGTCTTCGAGGTCGAGTTGGAGGAGCGCGCGACGCCCATCGCCGAGCTCGCGGTCAACCCATGATCCCGCTGCCCGCGCTTCCCTTCGGCCACACGCTGGCCGCCCGCGGCGATCTCCCGATCCCCGCCTGGCTCTTCGCCTGGGCGGCGTCGGGTGTCCTCATCGTCTCCTTCTTCGCGCTCTCGGTCGCCTGGCGGGAGCCGCGACTGGAGGACGAGCGATGGCGGGCGCTGACCTCACCGGCGGCGCGGGCTGTGGCGTCGGCGGCGGCGCAGGCGCTCTTCGGCGCGCTC
>MKSH01000036.1:623-2758 GCA_001898095.1 Solirubrobacterales bacterium 70-9
GGGCCAGCCGACGTCGGCGTCGCCCACCGGCCCTACCCCGAGCGGCTCGGCCGCTGGCCCGCCGCGGTCGGCCTCGTCGCCTTCGTCTGGCTCGAGGTCGTCTACGGCGTCGGCGGCGCCGGGCTCTCGCCCCACACGGTCGCCGTCGCCGCGCTCGTGTACAGCGGCTACACGTTCGCGATGATGTCGGTGTTCGGGGTCGAGATCTGGTGCGCGCGGGGAGAGGTCTTCTCGGTCTACTTTGGGATGTTCTCCCAGCTCGGCGTCTTCGAGGCGCGCGGCGGGAGGCTCGGCCGGCGCCGGCCGCTGGCCGCCGCGACCCAGTGGGCGGGCGTCCCGGGCTCGCTGGCTGTCGTCGTCGCCTCGATCGGGACCACCAGCTTCGACGGTGCGCAGGAGGGAGCCTTCAAGGGCGGCATCGAAGCCCTCGGGGGATGGCTGCTCGACGCCGGTTTCGGTGCGGTTGCCGCGCTGCGCCTGACCGACACCGTCTTCCTCGCGCTCGCCATCGCGGCGATCGCAGGTGTCTACCTGCTCGGCGTGTGGGGGATGCGCAACATCGGCGACGCCCCGTCGTTCGCGCAACTGCGCTCGGCATTCGCGCACACCCTGATCCCGATCGCCTTCGCCTACCTACTGGCGCACTATTTCAGCCTCTTAGTCTTCCAGGAGCAGGCGCAGTTCACCTACCTGCTCTCGGACCCGCTGGGGACGGGGACGACCGACCTCTTCGGCACTGCGGGCGGCGGCATCGACTACGCGGCCTTCGGGGCGCGGACCATCTGGTACGTGCAGGTCGTCGCCCTGATCGCAGGCCATGTGCTGGGGCTGGTGTTGGCGCATGACCGCGCCATCGCCTACTGGGGCGACTACCGCGACGCCACCCGTTCGCAGTACTGGATGCTCGCGGTGATGGTGGCGCTGACCTGCTTCGGTCTCTACCTGCTCTCGGTGTCGAACCGATGACGCCGCCGCTCGCACACATCGAACACTGGACGTGGGTCTTCTACGTCCTGCCGGTGGTGATCGTGATCGCAGGCGTCGTCCGCAGCACGATGGAGGACCGGCGACGCCGACGGAGCGGCGGCGGGCGGCCCAAGGGGAAGCCGGGGTCGGCGAAGCTCAGGAAGGGGAAGGGGCGATGAGGGCGTCACTGCGCGTGATGCGTCTCGCCTTCCTCGTCCTCAGCGCGCTCGCCGCCCTCGCCGGATGCGGCGGCGGCTCGCCCCCGAGCCCGGAACGCGCGGCGCCGAGCGCGGCCATCTTCCCCGCGGCCGAAGGCCGGACCCTCGCCGAGATCGCGTCCGGGATGCGGCCGGGCAACCTCGTCGTCTCGCCCACCGGCCTCACCTTCGACCGCGGCCCGAACCGCTACGCGTTCGGCGTCTTCACCCTCGGCAAGGAACAGGTGACCGACGCCGACGTGGCGCTCTACTTCGCCCGAGGGGCGGACGGCAAGGCGATCGGCCCGTTCCCGGCCCGGGTCGAGTCACTTGAGACCCGACCGGCATACCGCGCGCAGACGACGTCCCTCGATCCCGAAGCGGCCCTGGCCGTCTATGTGGTGCCGAGGGTCGACCTCCCGGCGGACGGGGAGTGGCGGGTCTTCGCCGTGATCCGCAAGGGTGGCAGCCTGACCGGGACCCTCGTCCGCAGCATCGAGGTGGGCGGATTCCCGGCGATCCCGGCCCGTGGAGAGCGGGCACCGCGGATCCATACCCCGACCGCCGCCGACGTCGGCGGCGACCTGTCGAAGATCGACACCCGCATCCCGCCGGACCAGATGCACAAGGTCGACCTCGCCGACGTCTACGGCAAGAAGCCGATCGCCCTGCTCTTCTCGACGCCGCAGTTCTGTGAGAGCCGGGTCTGCGGGCCCGTCGCCGACATCGCCGAAGAAATCAACGACGAGTTCGGCGACGAGGTCGCCTTCATCCACATGGAGGTCTATCGCGACAACGATCCCGGCAAGGGGATCCGGCCCCAGCTCCGCGCCTTCCATCTGGAAACCGAGCCGTGGCTCTTCGTCATCGGGCGCGACGGCCGGGTGAGCACTCGGATCGAGGGCGGTTTCGGTGGCGAGGAGATGCGTCGGGCGATCGAGGCGGCCCTACGGGAAGAGGACGGCGGGGGTG
>MKSH01000037.1:0-3901 GCA_001898095.1 Solirubrobacterales bacterium 70-9
ACGGTGATGGCCGAGGTCGGCCAGCCCGAGCTCGGCGCCAAGTTGCGCGACCAGTACGAGCGCCAGGGGAGCCCCTATTACTCGACCGCGCGGCTCTGGGACGACGGCGTGATCGACCCGCTCGACACCCGCCGCGTCCTCGGCCTCGCGCTCGGCGCCTGCGCCAACGCCCCGCTGGCCGATCCGGCGGCGCCCGTCTACCGGATGTGACGGTCGGGTAGGGCGGGGTACCGATGCCGTCGATCTTCTACTTCGACCTCGCCTCGCCCTATTCGTACCTCGCCGCCGAGCGCGTCACCGGCCTCTTCGAGGAGGCCGGGCTGCCGCAGCCGGAGTGGCGGCCGATCCTCTTTGGTGCCCTGATCAAGGAGCTCGACCGCACGCCCTGGGGCCTGACCGACCAGCGCGACCGCCACTTCGCCGAGATCGAGCGTCGTGCCGCCGGGTACGGGCTGCCGCCGCTCGTCTGGCCCGACCCGCTGCCCGCCAACTCGCTGCACGCGATGCGGGCCGCCACCGTCGCCGCCGCCGCGGGCCCCGCCTGCGCCCGGGAGTTCGCCCTCGCCGCCTTCCGCGGGGCCTACACCGAGGGCCGAGACCTCGCCGACCCCGAGACCATCGCCGCCGCCGCGGGCGTCGCCGGGATCGGCCCCGAGGTGATCGATGGCATCGCCGACCCGGAGACGAAAGACCGCCTCCGGCAGGCCGCCGAGGAGGCGTGGAACGCGGGCCTCCAGGGCGTCCCGACGGTGGTGGTCGGCACCGAGCTCTTCTGGGGCGACGACCGCCTCGCCGAGGCCGTCGCGGCCGCCGCCCGCTGAACGAACTGCGCCCGCGTCCGCGACGTGGCCGGTGGGGGAGGTGATGGGGGACGGCGCGATTCGGGGCGCCCGCGGCGGGCGTTCGCACTTTCCCGTAGCCCGTACGGGAAAGTGCGAACGCATGCGAGGGGACGGCGTCGTTCGGGACGCCGGCGCCGGGGGACGGCCGCGTCCTGGGCGTCTCGCGGCGGCCCGGGCAGGCTGTGGCCGCCGCGAGACGCCCAGGACGCGAGCCTTTCGGGGGGAAGTGCGCGGGTTCCGGCGCAGGTCGGGGACGCGGTCGGCCTTTTCCGGGCCGGGGGGCGGAAAAAGCCGGTCTGAGTGAGTTGACCACACCCTGGTGTGGTCAACTCACTCAGGGCTCCGGAACCTCCTTAAGGAACCCGGAGTTCCGCACCGGACCCGCGCGGATCGTCGCGGACCTCCGCCGTGACCCGCACGGGACGCGCGCCCTCGCACTCCCCCCGTGACCCGGCCCTCTCGTAGGCGGTCACAGCCTGCCCGGACCGCCTACGAGAGGGCCGCGTCCCTTGCCCGTCCCGTACCTGGTCCCTTTCCGCGTCCCGTACCTGGTCCCTCGCCCGGCCTCGCGCGTCCCGCGTCCCTCTCCTACGCCCCGCCCGCCGATCACTCGGTGATCGCGTGGGCGGGGAGGAACAGCTCGTCGGGATCGCAGGTCGCCCGCGCCCGCCGCAGGCGGGCGTAGCCGGCGGGCTCGAAGCCGCGCCGCGTGCCGCCCACGTTCTCGGCGAAGTTGAGGTAGCGACGGCCCGTGTCCCAGGGCGCCAGCCGCTCCATCAGCTCGCTCAGGGAGGCCTCGATCGCGACCCCCTGGCCCGGCGCCATCGGCACCCCGATCGCGAACATCGCGAAGCGGCCGACCAGGTGGCCTCTTCGCCGAGCACCACCACGACTCGCTGCGCGAGGCGATCTTCGCCGCCGACGCCAAGCGCGCCTGAGCGTCGCCGCGGGCGCCCGGCCCGCCGTGGCCGCTGCGGACGCATCTCCAGGGTTCCTCGGCCATGCTCCTGTTCCGGCCGATCCGGCCCGGCGCGACCGCTCGCGACCGCCTCTTCGCCTGTCGCGGCGCGGTCGTCGGGATCTTCCTCGCCGGGCTGATCGGGGCGCCGGCCCACGGCGATGGTGAGGTGCTGCCCCGGATCGTGGCGCCGCTCGGGGCCTCGTCGGCGCTGCTCTTCGCCGTCGCCGCCGGCTCGATGGCGCAGCCGTGGCCGATCATCGGCGGCAACGCGCTCTCGGCGCTGACCGGCTTCGCCGTCGGCGAGGCGCTCGGGCACGGGGCGATCGCCGGTCTCGTCACCCAGGCCGACCTGCTCGCCGCCCTGGCGAGCTCGGAGCTGATCGAGGCGTAGATGTCGCGGCGCCGACGACCGGTACGTCCGCGCGCCCCTGGGTACCCGCGCGCAGCCCGCAAACGGGCGCGACCAGAGGAGGTAGGAGCATGGCGGACAATCGCGGAGTCGCCTACATGGGGACCGGGAAGGTCGAGGTGCAGGACATCGACTATCCGGCCTGGGAGATCAAGGAGGGCCCGGGGGTGCCCACGGAGAGCGTCGGCCGGGAGCTGCCGCACGGGGCGATCGTGAAACTCGTCGCCACCAACATCTGCGGCTCCGACCAGCACATGGTGCGCGGGCGGACCACCGCGCCGGAAGGGCTGATCCTCGGTCACGAGATCACCGGCGAGGTGGTCGAGGTGGGGCCGGGGGTGGAGTTCATCGAGGTCGGTGACCTGGTCTCGACGCCGTTCAACATCGCCTGCGGAAGGTGCCGGAACTGCAAGGAACGGAACACCGGGGTGTGCCTGAACGTGAACCCGGCGCAGCCGGGCGGCGCCTACGGGTACGTCGACATGGGCGGCTGGATCGGCGGCCAGGCCGAGTACGTGATGGTCCCCTACGCCGACTGGAACCTCTTGAAGTTCCCCGACAAGGACCAGGCGATGGAGAAGATCCTCGACCTGACGATGCTCTCGGACATCTTCCCGACCGGGTACCACGGCGCGGTCAGCGCCGGGGTCGGGACCGGCTCGACCGTCTACGTGGCGGGCGCCGGCCCGGTCGGCCTCGCCGCCGCCCACGCGGCGCAGCTGCTCGGCGCCGCGGTGGTGATCGTCGGCGACGCGAACGAGGAGCGGCTCGAGCAGGCCCGCAGCTTCGGCTGCGAGACGCTGAACATCGACAAGGGCGAGATCCCCGACCAGATCGAGGGGATCCTCGGCGTGCCGGAGGTCGACTGCGGCGTCGACGCGGTCGGCTTCGAGGCGAAGGGCCATGGCCCCGACGCGGGCGAGGAACCGGCGGTCGTCCTGAACGCGCTGATGGACGTCACCCGCGCTGCGGGCCGACTCGGCATCCCCGGCCTCTACGTGGTCGAGGACCCGGGCGCGGAATCCGACGAGGCCAAAGAAGGCTCGCTCGCGCTGAAACTGGGTGCCGGCTGGGCGAAGTCACTCAGCTTTGTGACCGGACAGTGCCCGGTGATGAAGTACCACCGCGAGCTGATGAACGCGATCCTGAACGACCGTTGCGAGATCGCGAAGGCGGTGAACGCGACGGTGATCAGGCTCGACGACGCGCCCGAGGGCTACGAAGACTTCGACAAGGGCGCGGCGAAGAAGTTCGTCATCGACCCGCACGGGTTGGTCGCCGCCTGAGGGTGCAGGATGGGGCGGTGTCATCGCCCCCGGAATCCGAGATCGCGGCGCTCCGCGGGCTGATCCGGTCGATCCCCGACTTCCCCCGGCCGGGGATCGTCTTCCGCGACGTGACGCCGCTCTTCGCCGACCCGGCGGGGCTGCGGAGCGCGGTCGACCTGCTCGCCGAGCGGCTGGCGGGGGAGGGGCCGGTGGACTACGTCTGCGGCGCCGAGGCGCGGGGGCTGATCCTCGGCCCGGCGCTGGCGCTGCGCCTCGGGGCCGGCTTCATCCCCGCCCGGCGCGAGGGCAAGCTGCCGGCCGCCACCGAGCGGGCGGCCTACGAGCTCGAGTACGGCGCCGCCGAGCTGCACGTCCACGCCGACGCGATCCGTCCCGGCGCCCGCGTCGTCGTCCACGACGA
>MKSH01000037.1:3930-17212 GCA_001898095.1 Solirubrobacterales bacterium 70-9
CGGCGACGTCGTCGCCTACGGCTTCCTGATCGAGCTGGCCGACCTCCACGGCCGCGACCGGCTCGCCGCCCCGTCCCACGCCCTGATCGACTTCTAGGTTCAGTCGCGGGCCGGCGGGGTGGCGTCGACGAAGACCTCGGTGACGTCGGGGACCACCTCGCGGAGGCGGGCGTCGATCTCGTCGGAGACGCACTCGACCCGCTCGGCGTCGAGGCCGTCGGCGAGGTCGATCCGGGCGCCGACCAGGAGCGCGTTGGGGCCCAGCGTCAGGGTGAGCAGCTCGCGCACCTCCTGCACCTCGGGGAACTCGATCAACGCCCGCTCCAGCGCCGCCCGCTCGTCCGGCCGCGCCGCCGCGCCGACCAGCATGTAGCGGGCGTCGCGCGCCATCCAGAAGGCGACGACGATCAGCAGTGCGCCGATCGCGACCGAGGCGAGCGGATCCCAGAACTCGACCCCGGTGATCGCCTGCAGGCCGATGCCGAGCGTCGCCAAGGCGATCCCGATCAGCGCCGCCGAGTCCTCGAAGAGCACCATCTTCACGTTCGGGTCGCGGCTCATCCGCACGTAGGCGCCGTAGCCGAGCCCCGCCTCGCGCGCCTCCCGCCGGGTCTGGCGCAGCGCCCGCAACCAGGAGAACCCCTCGGTCAGCAGCGAGAGCCCGAGCACCGCGAAGGGGAGCACGAACTCGGTCTCCGCCCGGGCCGGGTTCACCAGCTCGTAGGCGCCCCAGCCGATCGCGAAGACCGCCCCGGCGAGGAACGTGCCGACCGCCGCGACGAAGGTCCAGAGGAAGCGCTCGCGCCCCGAGCCGAACGGGTGCCCCTCGTCCGGCGGCCTCTCGGCGAGCCCGATCGAGATCAGTAGGAAGGTCTGGTTGGTCGTGTCGGCGAGCGAGTGCGCCGCCTCGGCCAGCATCGCCGCCGAGCCGCTGAGTGCCCCGGCGGCGATCTTCGCCACCGCGATCGTCGCGTTCGAGGCGAGCGCGATCGTCGCCGTGCGGCGGCTTTCGGCGCTGCGCCCGGGCCGCAGGCTGCGGGCACTGACCTGAGCGGCGGGATGGGGGGCGGTCGGTTCGATCGTTCGCCCTGTACCCGAGCTGGGCAGCACCGCCCCAAGCCGGCTCTCGGCAAGACAAGCCGATCGTCGTGTTTAGACGCCGTCCAGCTGGGAATATGGCCTACGAGAAAATATCGTGGGACGATATATTGGTACAGAGAAACGGTCCCGCGAGGCGGAGCTCTGGCGACGCCTCGACGAAGGCGACGGCCGGGCGCGCGAGGAGCTGGTCGACCTCCACATGCAGCTGGCGCGGCGATTGGCGCGCCGCTACGCGGGCGTGCTGGAGCCCTACGACGACCTCCTGCAGGTGGCGTGCCTCGGCCTCCTGAACGCGATCGACCGCTTCGACCCCGCCGCCGGCACGCCGTTCGTCGGCTTCGCCAAGCCGACGATCCTCGGCGAGCTGAAGCGCCATCTCCGCGACAAGGTCTGGACCGTCCGCATCCCGCGCCCACTGCACGACCGAGCCGGCGAAATCGACCGCGTGCTGGAGAAGCTGGCCGGTGAGCTCGGCCACTCGCCGTCGGTGGGCGAGATCGCCGAGCGCCTCGACATCGACCAGATGGAGGTCCTCGAGGCGCTCGAGGCCGACCGCAGCCGGCGGATGGTCTCGCTCGACGCGCCCACCTCCGAAACGGAGGGTGGCGCGCCGCGGGTCGAGCTGATCGGTGCCGAGGAGCCGGACTTCGCGCGGATCGAGGACCGCGCCGCCACCGCCTTCGCGCTCGGGACGCTCGACCACGGCGGGCGCGAGCTGCTGTGGCTGCGCTTCGGCGAGGAACTTTCGCAGCGGCAGATCGCCGAGCGCGTCGGCCGCTCGCAGATGTGGGTGTCGCGCCGACTGCAGACCGCGCTCGAGCATCTTCGCGATCAGATCGACGGTCCCGAGCCAGTGGGTACCGAGGGCCGTTGAAGACGACGGCACGCGCCTACACGGTCCCCACCGAACGGCCCGAGTCCGACGGCACGCTCGGGTGGGACTCGACCACGATCGTCGTGGTCGAGATCGAGGCCGACGGCCGGCGCGGCCTGGGCTACACCTACTCCGACGCCGCGGCGGCGCGGGTGATCGAGGGAGTGCTTGCCCCGGTGCTCGAGGACGCCGACCCGACCGCCCCGCCGATGGCCTGGGCGGCGATGCGCCGCGCGGTCCGCAACCTCGGCGGCCAGGGGATCGCGGCGATGGCGATAGCCGCCGTCGACATCGCCCTCTGGGACCTCCGCGCGAAGCTCCTCGGCCTCGCGCTCGCCGACAGCCTCGGCCGCCACCGCGAGTCGATCGGCGCCTACGGCAGCGGCGGCTTCACCTCGATCGAGGGTGAGGAGCTTGCCGCGCAGCTCGGCGGCTGGGCCAGGGAAGGCTTT
Organism: Solirubrobacterales bacterium 70-9; assembly: GCA_001898095.1. GTDB lineage: Bacteria > Actinomycetota > Thermoleophilia > Solirubrobacterales > 70-9 > VAYN01. The sequence continues at coordinate 6,358 of MKSH01000037.1, forward strand.
GCCGCGGTGAAGATGAAGGTCGGCCGCGACCCGGCGCGCGACGCCGACCGCCTTGCCACCGCCCGCGGCGCGATCGGCCCGGCGGTGCGGCTGATGGTCGACGCCAACGGCGCCTTCGACCGCCGCGAGGCGCTCCGCCAGGCGCAGCTCTATGACGATTTCGACGTCAGCTGGCTGGAGGAGCCCGTCTCCTCCGAGGACCTCGACGGGCTCGCCTGGCTGCGCGACCGCGTCCCCGCCGGGATCGAGGTTGCCGCCGGCGAGTACCTCTGGGACGCCGCCGAAGCGGGGCGGATGGCGCCCTGCGTCGACACCCTGCAGGTCGACCCGACCCGCTGCCTCGGGATCACCGGCGCCCGCCTCCTCGACGGCATCTGCGCCGCCCAGGGGATCCCGCTCTCGGCCCACTGCGCGCCGCAGGTGTCGGCGCATCTCTGCTGCGCGCTCGAGCGCGCCGTCCACGTCGAGTACTTCCACGACCACGCGCGGCTCGAGTCGATGCTGTTCGAGGGCACGATCGTCCCGGTCGAGGGTCGCCTCCGTCCCGATCGCGGCCGACCCGGCCTCGGCCTCACCCTCCGCGACGAGGCCGCCCGGTTTCTGGAGTCGGATGGTGCGTCATCGGCGCAGGGGGTACCCCCGCGCGACCACGAAGAGAAGGAGCGGCGATGAGCGAGACCGTGGGCGAACAACTGTTGGCCCGGCTGGCCGACGACTGGGGCGTCGAGAGGATCTACGGCTATCCCGGCGACGGCATCAACGGGATCATGGGGGCCTTCGAGAGCGACGGCCCGCGGCCCGAGTTCATCCAGGTGCGCCACGAGGAGATGGCCGCCTTCATGGCCTGTGCGCACGCCAAGTTCACCGGCGAGATCGGCGTCTGCATGGCGACCTCCGGCCCCGGCGCGATCCACCTGCTGAACGGCCTCTACGACGCCAAACTGGACCACCAGCCGGTGGTCGCGATCGTCGGCCAGCAGGCGCGCGCCGCGCTCGGCGGCAGCTACCAGCAGGAGGTCGACCTGGTCACGTTGTTCAAGGACGTCGCCCACGAGTTCGTCGAGATGGCGACCGAGCCGGAGCAGATCCGTCACCTCGTCGACCGGGCGATGCGGATCGCCCGTTTCACCAACAGCCCCACCTGCGTGATCCTCCCCAACGACCTGCAGGAGGCCGACGCGGTGGATGCGCCACCGCACAAACACGGCACCGTGCACTCCGGCCCGGGGCTGTCGCGCGCCGAGATCGTCCCGACCGAGGGGCAGCTCGCCCGCGCCGCCGAGATCCTCGACGCCGGCGAGAAGGTGGCGATGCTGATCGGGGCCGGCACCCTCGGCGCCCACGAGGAGGTGACTGCCGTCGCCGACGCGCTCGGCGCCGGGGTGGCGAAGGCGCTGCTGGGCAAGGCGGCGCTGCCCGACGACCTGCCCTGGGTGACCGGCTCGATCGGCCTCCTCGGCACGAAGCCGAGTTGGGACCTGATGCAGGAATGCGACACGCTGCTGATGGTCGGTTCGAGCTTCCCCTACTCGGAGTTCCTCCCCGCAGAGGGTCAGGCGCGCGGCATCCAGATCGACATCGACGGTCGCGTGCTCGGCATCCGCTATCCGATGGAGCTGAACCTGGTCGGCGACGCGAAGACGACGCTGCGCGAGCTGGCGCCGCTGCTCGCCTACAAGGGCGACCGCGCCTGGCGAGAGAAGATCGAAGGCAACGTCGCCGAGTGGGACAGGACGATCGAGGCGCGGGCGAAGGAGCCGGCCGAGCCGATCAACCCGCAGCTGGTCTTCGGCGAGCTTTCGAAGCGCCTGCCGGACGGAGCGATCATCACCTCCGATTCCGGCTCTGCCGCCAACTGGTACGCCCGCGACGTGAAATTGCGGCAGGGGATGCGGGCATCGCTCTCCGGCACGCTGGCGACGATGGGGGCGGGCGTCCCCTACGCGATCGCCGCCAAGTTCGCCCACCCCGGCGCGCCCGTGATCGCCCTCGTCGGCGACGGGGCGATGCAGATGAACGGCCTCGCCGAGCTGATCACGATCGCCAAATACCGCGACCGCTGGCCGGACCAACGGCTGATCGTGATGGTGCTGAACAACCGCGACCTGAACCAGGTGACCTGGGAGCAGCGGGCGATGAACGGCGATCCGAAATTCGAGGGCTCCCAGTCCCTCCCCGACGTGAACTACGCGCAGTGGGCCGAGATGATCGGGCTGAAGGGGATCCGGGTCTCCCGCCCGGACGACGTCGGGCTCGCCTGGGACCAGGCGCTGAGCGCCGACCGGCCGACCGTGCTCGACGTCGTCACCGACCCCGAGGTGCCGCCGCTGCCGCCGCACATCAGCCTCGAACAGGCGAAAGCCTTCACCTCCGCCGTCCTCGGCGGCGACCCGCACTCGCGTCGGCTGATCACCCAGTCGCTGCGCCAGAAAGTCGCCGGCGCGCTGCCCGGGGGGAAATGAACGGGCGCCGATGATCGGCGGCAGGAAGCTCCCCCGGCCCGCCCGCAAGGCACTCCGCAACCTGCGCCGCGGCCGCGTCCAGCGCAGCCTCGCCGCGGCGACGGCGGCGAGCGCCCTGCCGCTCGGCCTGGAGATCTGGTTCGAGCACTTCCGCGGCTCCTTCGGCGACAAGTGGATGTGGACGCCGGTGGTGCTCTCGCCGGCGCTGTCCGCGGCCGGGGTCGCCGCGATGCGTTCGGAGCGGGCGGCGACGACGGTCCTGCCGGCGATCTCGGCGCTCTACTGCCTCGACGGGGCGATCGGGGTCTACACCCACGTCCAGGGCGTGCGCAAGCGCCCCGGCGGGTTCTCCGAGCCGCTCTACAACATCGTCATGGGGCCGCCGCTGCTCGCCCCCGGCTCGCTCGCCCTGGTCGGCGGCATGGGCCTGGTCGCCGCGGTCGCCCGGCGCGAGCGCTGATGTCGGGCTCGACCGGCCACCTGCCTCACAAGGGCGGCCCCGAGCCGCACGAGGGCCGTCCGCCGGGCCTGCCGCGTCAGCGCCGTGGGACGACTCCCCAGGGGTACGGCCGCTACCCCGACTTCGACGTGCTGGAGCAGGCCGACCACTGGGACGAGGCGACCCGCCGCGTCGTCCTCGGCCGGGTGGAGAACCTGCCGCCGATCCGCTTCTTCGACGAAGCCGAGGCGGCGACCCTCGGCGCCTTCTGCGACACCGTCCTCGCCCAGGATCGCGAGCCGCGGATCCCGGTGCTGGCGATGGTCGACGCGAAGCTCCACGCCCACCAGCTCGACGGCTACCGCCACGTCGACATGCCCGACGACGGCCAGGCCTGGCGCCAGGTGGCGCGCCGGCTCGACGCCGAGGCGGCGCGGCGCGGCGCGGCGCGGACGACGACCGGGGCCGATGGGCTCGCCGCGGCCACCTTCGCCGCCGCCGGCCAGGACACCCGCGACGCGATCGTCGGCGCCTTCGCCGCCGGCGAGCTCGAGTGGGAGGGGCTGCCGGTCACCAAGGCCTGGTCGGTGGTGATGCGGATGGTCCTCGCCGCCTTCTACTCGCACCCCTGGGCCTGGAGCGAGATCGGCTTCGGCGGGCCCGCCTACCCGCGCGGCCTCGCCCGCCTCGGGGCCGGCGAACGCGAGCACTGGGAGCGGCCGCCGGAGTTCGAGGTGGACCCGGTCGAGGACGTCCGGGCGCGCCGGGTGGAAGGTGAGTGAGGGCGTGAAGGTGAGCGCGACCAACCTCCTGCGCGGCTCCCGCCGACCGCCCGAGAACGACTCCGCCTTCCTGCTCGACCGCCACCGCCGCGCCGTCCCCGGCCGCGCCACGATGGCCCGCCACGACGAGCGCGAGGAGGTCGACCTGCTGATCGTCGGTTGCGGCGCCGGCGGCGCCACGCTCGCCCAGCGGCTCGCCCGCCGCGGCTGGAAGATCGTCGTGCTCGAGGCGGGGCCGTTCTGGGACCCGGATGAGGACTGGGTCTCCGACGAGGCAGGGTCCCACCACCTCTTCTGGAACGACCCGCGGGTGATCGGCGGCACCGACCCGGTCGAGCTGGGGAAGAACAACTCCGGGCGCGGGGTGGGCGGCTCGATGGTCCACTACGCCGGTTTCGTGCCCCGCTTCCACCCCTCCGACTTCGAAGTGCGCACGCGCGACGGCGTCGGCGCCGACTGGCCGCTCTCCTACGCCGACCTGAAGCCCCACTACGAGCGGGTCGAGCGCGAGCTGCCCGCCGCCGGGGAGCATTGGCCCTGGGGCGACCCGCACGGCTACTCGCACTCGCCGCACCCGGTGGCGGGTGGGGCGGAGCGGGCGATCGAAGGGGCGCGCCGGCTGGGGATCGAGTTCAAGGTCGGCCCGGTGGCGATCGCCAACGGCTCCTTCGGCAACCGTCCCCACTGCATCTACCGCGGGCTCTGCCTGCAGGGCTGCAAGGTGAACGCGAAGGGCTCGCCGCTGGTCACCCACGTGCCCGACGCGCTCGCCCACGGGGTGGAGATCCGCGACGGCGCGATGGCGACCCGGATCGAGGTGGACGAAGCGGGGCGGGCAGGCGGCGTCACCTACGTGGTCGACGGGGTCGAGCACCACCAGCGCGCCGCGGCCGTCGCCGTCGCCGGGTACTCGATCGAGACGCCGCGCCTCCTCCTGCACTCGACCAGCCGCCGCTTCCCGCGCGGACTCGCCAACGGCAACGACCAGGTCGGACGCGGGGTGATGGTCCAGGGCGCCCCGCAGGTGGCCGGCCGCTTCCCGGAAGAGATGCGGATGTACAAGGCACCGCCGCCGGAGATCTGCTCGGAGCAGTTCTACGAGACCGACCCGGCGCGCGATTTCGTCCGTGGCTTCTCCCTGCAGACGGTCGGGCCGCTGCCGATCGCCTGGGCCGAGCACGTGCTCGCCGACGGCCACTGGGGCCAGGCCCTGCGCGAGTACATGCGCGACTACAACCACTGGTACACGCTCGGCGCCCTCTCCGAGCTCCTCCCGCGTCCCGGCAACCGGGTCACGCTGGCCGCGGAGACCGATGCCCACGGGATGCCGGTCGCCCGCCTCGACTACTCCCAGTGCGACAACGACCGCGCCAACATCGCCTTCGCCAAGCGGCGGCTGCACGACATCCTCGAGGCGGCGGGAGCCGAGGACGTGTTGACGATCGACCGCTACGCGCACCTGGTCGGAGGCTGCGCGATGTCGGCCTCGCCGGAGACGGGCGTCGTCGACGCCGACCACCGCGCCTGGGAGGTGCCGAATCTCTTCGTCGCCGACGGCAGCGTGATGCCGACCCAGGGCTCGGCCAACCCGGCGCTGACGATCATGGCGCTCGCCTCGCGGCTCGCCGAACGGCTGGCCGACAAGCGCGTCCCCGCTCGCCCCGTCGCCTGGGAGATCGAGGCGTCGGGGTAGATCACCGGCCCGCGGCGCGGGTACCCCTACGCATGAGCAAGAACGAGGGACCGCGGGTTGTCGTGATCACCGGCGCCGGGGCCGGCATCGGCCGCGCCGCCGCACTTCGCTTCGCCGCCGACGGCGACAAGGTGGCGCTCGTGGCGCGCGGTGAGGAAGAGCTCGAGGGTGCCGCGCGGGAGGTCGAGGCCGCGGGCGGGATGGCGCTGATCGTGCCTACCGACGTCGCCGACCCGGAGGCGGTCGAGGCGGCGGCCGCCGAGGTCGAGAGCCGGCTCGGGCCGATCGACGTCTGGGTCTCCAACGCGATGACCACCGTCTTCGCCTTCTTCGAGGACATCGAGCCGGACGAGTTCCGCCGCGCCACCGACGTGACCTACCACGGCGCGGTCTGGTCGACCCGGGCCGCGCTGCGGCGGATGCGGCCACGCGACCGCGGCACGATCGTCCTCGTCGGCTCGGCGATGGCCTACCAGGGGATCCCGTTGCAGTCGCCCTACTGCGGCGCCAAGCACGCGATCAAGGGGTTCTTCGACTCGGTCCGCACGGAGCTGCGGAACAAGGGCTCGAAGGTCCACGTGACGATGGTCCAACTGCCCGGCCACAACACGCCGCAGTTCGAGCACGGCCGCTCGAAGATGCCCCGCCGGCCGCAGCCCGTCGCCCCGGTCTACCAGCCCGAGGTCGCCGCCGAGGCGATCCACTTCGCCGCCGGCCACCGCCGCCGCCAGGTCTACGTCGGCCTTCCCACCTACTACACGGTGCTGGGGAGCAAAGTCGCCCCCTGGCTGGCCGAGCTCTACCTGGCGAAGACGGCGGTCTCCGGCCAGCAGAGCGAGGCGCCGCCCGACCGGCAGAACCGCGAGGGTAACCTGATGGCGCCGCCGCCCGGCGACCCCGGCGCCCACGGTCCCTACGACGAACGCGCCCACGGCCGCAGCCTCGCCTGGCTGGCGACCCGCCACCGCTGGGCGATGGCCGCCGGCGCGGCCACCGGCGCCGGTGCCCTGGCGGCAGCCCGCCTCGCACGTCGATGAACCCCCGTCCTTTTGTCGCCCAGGAGGCGACAAAGTGAGCGGCGGTGCGGTGCTGGCGCCGCACGCGCTGCGCGACTACGCCCTGCTCGCCGATGGTGAGCGCGGGGTGTTGGTCGGGCCGCGTGGGGACTTCGCCTGGATGTGCTTCCCGCGCTGGCACGACGATGCGGTCTTCAGCGCGCTGGTCGGCGGCCGCGCCTGCTGGACCGTCACCCCGGTCGGTCGCTTCGTCTGGGGCGGACACTACGAGGGCGGCGGCCTGATCTGGCGCAGCCGCTGGGTCACCGAGGAGGGCATCGTCGAGTGCCGCGAGGCCCTGGCCCTCCCGTCCCGCCCCGACCGCGCCGTGCTCCTGCGTCGCGCCACGGCGGTCCGTGGCGACGCCCGCCTCAGCGTCTCGCTCGCCGCCGGCGCCGGCTTCGACCGCCACGGGATGGTCCGGCTGAAGCGCCGTGAGGACGGCGCCTGGACCGCGGCGCTCGGTGAGGAGCGGATGCGCTGGTTCGGCGCTGGCGACGCGGAGCCCGCCGAGGACGGCGTCCACGGCCACTCGCTGACCCTCGACCTGCGCCTCGGCGCGGGGGAGAGCCGTGACCTCGTGCTCGTCCTCGACCATGGCGGCGACGATTCCGGCCCGCCGCCGCCGGAGCGGCTCTGGGAGGCGACCGAGGCGGCCTGGGCGGAGCGGGTCCCCGAGCTCGCCGAGGTCGACCTCGCGCGCCGCGACGCCCGCCACGCCCACGCGGTCCTGAGCGGCCTCACCAGCGCCACCGGGGCGATGGTCGCCGCCGCCACCACCTCGTTGCCAGAGCGGGCCGAGCGCGCCCGCAACTACGACTACCGCTACGCCTGGATCCGCGACCAGGCCTACGCCGGCGAGGCTGCCGCCGCGGCCGGGTCGATGCCGCTGCTCGACGACGCCGTCCGCTTCGTCGCCGGCCGGCTGAACGCCGACGGCCCCGACCTGATGCCTGCGTACACGGTGACCGGGGACCCCGTCCCGGACGAATCCCACCTCGACCTGCCCGGCTATCCCGGCGGCGTCGACATCGTCGGCAACCGGGTCCGCGACCAGTTCCAGCTCGACGCCTTCGGCGAGGCGCTGCTCCTCTTCGCCGCCGCCGCCCGGAGCGACCGCCTCGACGCCGACGCCTGGCGCGCCGCCGAGGCTGCCGTCGCCGCGATCGAAGCCCGCCACGAGGAGGACGAGGCCGGGATCTGGGAGCTCGAGGCGCGCCGCTGGACCCACAGCAGGCTGATCTGCGCCGCCGGCCTGCGGGCGATCGCCACCCACGCCCAAGGGCGCGAGCGCGGTCCGCGCCTCCTCGCCCTCGCCGACAGCCTGGTCGCCGCCGCGGCCGCGACCGGCGTGTCTCGCGCCGGCCGCTGGCGCCGCGCGCCCGACGACGACCGGGTCGACGCGGCCCTCCTCCTCGCCGCCCTGCGCGGCGCGGTCCCCGCCGATGACCCGCGCTCGCGCGCCACCCTCGGCGCGGTCGAGGCCGACCTGGTCGAGGATGGCTGCACCTACCGCTACCGCGCCGAAGGCGGGCCGCTCGGCCAGGCCGAGGGCTCCTTCCTCGTCTGCGGGTTCAGGCTCGCGCTCGCCCACGCCCAGGCGGGCGACGTCGTCCGCGCCCGTGCCGTCTTCGAGCGGACGCGCGCCGCCTGCGGCACGCCCGGTCTCTTCGCCGAGGAGTTCGACGTCGAGCAGCGCCAACTGCGCGGCAACCTGCCGCAGGCCTTCGTCCACGCGCTGCTGCTGGAGAGTGCCGTGCGCCTTTCTGGTTAGGGAATCCGGCGCAAGGGTAAGTCGGGTCACGGGTCAGACAGCGGAGTCAAAGCGACGCTCGGCGGCCCCACAACTCGCACGCATCCGCACGCTCGAGGGCCCAGGGCGGCTGAGGCGGGATTCCACCCAGAGAGAGGGATCCGATGACCCGTACCTTAGGAGCAAATGAGCGCCTCCACGAGGAGCAACTGTGGCGGCGACTCAACCAGCAGCGTGATCAAGCGGCACGGGCCGAGCTGGTCGAGATGTACCTGCCGATGGCGCGGCGGATGGCGGGTCGCTACGCGGGCGTGGTCGAGCCTTACGACGACCTCGTCCAGGTTGCCAGCCTCGGACTGCTGAACGCGATCGACCGCTATCAGCTCGACCGCGGCACGCCCTTCGTCGGCTTCGCCAAGCCGACGATCATGGGCGAGCTGAAACGCTACTTCCGCGACAAGGTGTGGACGATCCGCGTCCCCCGCGCACTGCACGACCGGATGGCGGCGATCGAGACGATCACCGAGGAGTTGACCGAGGAGCTCGGCCGGCCGCCCTCGCCGGAGGAGATCGCGAGGAGCCTCGGGATCGAGGTCGAGGACGTGCTGGAGACGTTGGTCGCGCAGGAGAACCGCCGGCCGCTGGGCATCGACGCGCCGATCCACAATGCCGATGGTGAAGGCCCTTCGACGGCCGAATGGCTCGGCAAGGACGACGACAGCTACGAGCTGGTAGAGGACCGGATCACGGTCGAATCGGTGCTGCCGAGCCTGGACGAGCGCCAGCGCGAGGTACTGCGATTGCGCTTCGTCGATGACTTGCCGCAGTCGAAGATCGCCGCCCGCATCGGTTGCTCGCAGATGCACGTCTCCCGCCTCCTGCGGTCGACGCTGGCGCGCCTGCGGACGGAGGCCGAGAACGGCACGACCAGTCCGCAGGCGGGGCAGCGAGGTGAGAAGGCGACGGCCTGATCTGGCCCCGTCGTGGAACCAGATTCGCCCTCGGGTGCGGTGGGGTCGGGCGGGGGTACCCAGGTTCGTGGCGAGCACCCGCAACGACTTCGCGAGCGTCTGGTCGCTCTATCTCTGGATCGGGATCGCCGTCGCCGTCCTCGTCCTCGCCGCCGTGCTCTTCGCCGTCGTCCGCTACCGGGCGCGGCCGGGACGGGCGCCCTCGCGGCGCGCCGAGGCCAACCTGCTCGAGGTCGGTGTCGCGATCGTGATCCTGGCGATCGTCGCCCTGCTCGTCTTCCGCACCTTCCATACCGAGGCGAAGGAGGACGACTCCTCCGCCGCGGGCGCGGTGCGGATCCGCGTCGACGCCTTCCAGTGGGGGTGGAAGTTCACCTATCCGGGCCAGGGTGTGACGGTGATCGGCAACAGCGACCGCGAACCGAATTTCGCCGTCCCCGCCGGGCGCACGGTGTCGTTCGCGCTCACCTCCAGCGACGTGATCCACGCGATGTGGATCCCGGGACAGAAGTTCAAGAAGGACGCGATCCCCGGCCGGGTGAACCACTTCGACATGGAGTTCGGCGGGCGAGGCCGGGAACAGGGCCTCTGCTCGGAATTCTGCGGCCTGCGCCACTCGAACATGCGCTTCGGCGTCTGGGTCCTCTCCGACGCGAGCTACGAACGCTGGCTGGCGGCGCACCGATGAGCCGGCTCGCCGCCACCGACCACAAGCAGACGGCGGCGAAGATCGCGGTCGCCTCGATCTTCTTCTTCCTGCTCAGCGGGCTGCTGGCGCTGACGATGCGGGCCGAGCTCGCCCAGCCCGGCCTGCAGTTCGTCTCCGACCACACCTACGACGAGCTGTTCACCATGCACGGCTCGGGGATGATCTACCTGTTCCTGACCCCGGCGGCGCTCGGGCTGGGGCTCTACCTGGTGCCGCTGCAGGTGGGGGCCTCGCAGATCGCGGCGCCGCGGCTCGCCCTCTTCGGCTTCTGGCTCTACCTCTGCGGCGGGCTGACGATGTACTCCGGCTTCCTCACCAACAACGGGGCCGGCGACGACACCTGGACGGCGACGATCCCGCTGTCGAACAGCACCGGGACGCCCGGGATGGGGATGGACCTCTGGGTGATCGGGGTGGCGCTGGCGGTGTTCGGCTCGCTCCTCATCGCGATCACGATCCTCTTGACGATCCTCCGGCACCGGGCGCCGGGGATGACGATGCTGCGCCTGCCCGTCTTCAGCTGGACGATGCTGGCGACCACCTTCATGGTCGTCGGCTCCTTCCCGGTGCTGGTGGTGGCGATGGGCCTGCTGCTCGCCGAACGCCACCTCGGCGGTGTGTTCACCGGCTCGACCGGGTCGATCGTGTACCAACACCTCTTCTGGTTCTACGGCCACCCGGTCGTCTACGTGATGTTCTTCCCCTTCGTCGGCGCGGTCGGCGAAGCGGTCGCCACGTTCTCCCGCAAACGGTTCTTCGGCTACCGCGCGCTGGTCGTCTCGCTGCTCTTCTTCACCGCGCTCTCGATGGCGGTCTGGGGGCACCACATGTTCATCACCGGAGCGGTGAAGAACCAGTACTACTCGCTCACCTCGAGCCTCCTCGCGGTGCCCGCCGGGATCGAGTACCTCGACCTGATCGGGACGATGATCGGCGGTGCGATCGTCCTCCGCGCGCCGATGCTCTTCGCGCTCGGCTTCATCGCCCAGTT
>MKSH01000037.1:17232-23377 GCA_001898095.1 Solirubrobacterales bacterium 70-9
CTTCCACTACACGTTGTTCGCGGGCAGTCTCTTCGGCCTGCTCGCCGGGGTCCACTACTGGTTCCCGAAGGCGACCGGGGCGATGCTGCGCGAACGTCTCGCCAAGGCGAGCTTCTGGGTGCTGGTCCTCGGCGCGAACCTGACCTTCTTCCCGATGTTCTTCCTCGGCTACGACGGGATGCCGCGGCGGGTGGCGGATTACGAACCGCGGCTCGGCGACCTGAACCTCCTCTCCTCGATCGGGGCGGGGGTGATCGCGATCGGCGTCCTGATGGTGCTGGCGAACCTGGTCGTCTCGCTGCGCCGGCGCGAGCCCGCCGGGGACGATCCCTGGGGCGCGCAGACGCTCGAGTGGTGGACGTCCTCGCCGCCGCCGGAGCACAACTTCGAGCGACCGCTGCCGCAGATCACCTCCCACGCGCCGCTGCTCGATCTGCGTGAGCACGAGGAAGAGGTGCGCGAACGGCGGGTGGAGGTACCGGCGTGACCGGTGGGCCGAGAGCCGGCGGCGGGCCGCTCCTCGCCTGGTCCTCGATCATGATCGCGCTCGGCCTGATGCTCGCGATCTGGTCGGGCGGCGAAGCCGCGGCGCTGCTCTTCCTGGTCGGCCCGGTGCCGCTGCTCCTCCTCGCCGCCTGGAGCCGCCTGCGCCCGGCGCCCGGCGGCCCCCGCCTCCTGGCTCGGGTCAGCATCCCGGTGGTGGTGGTGGCGATCGGCGTCGCGCTGGCCGCGATCGGCCTCACCGGCGGCCTCTGGCTGGTCTTGGTCGGCGCCGAGGTCGGCGTCTTCGGCCTGGTCTGGCTGATCGTCGAGATCAGGAGCGAGCGCCGGAGGGCGGGCGGATGAGCGAGGCGCTCCAGATCGTCCTCCCGTCGTCGGCCTTGTTCGGCGGCTACCTGTGGCTTGCCGGGTGGACCGAGTGGCCGTGGGAGCGGACCGCGTGCTTCGCGGCGGGGTTGGCGGTCGTCGGCGCGGGGCTCGGCTTCGACGACATCTCGCTCGCCGTCCACATGGCCGGGCACGGGGTGATCGTCGCGGTCGGCGCCCCGCTCATCGTGCTGGGCCGGCCGGTGACGCTGATGCTGCGCTCGCTGCCGCGCCCGGCGGCCCGCGATCTCGCCACGCTCCTCCGCTCGCCCTGGGCCCGGCGGCTCTGTTGGCCGCCGCTCGCGTTCTCCGCCTTCGTCGCCGCCCAACTCGCCTTCCACCTGACGCCGCTCTTCTGGGACGCCCTCCGCGAAGAAGGCCTGCACGCGGCCGAGCACCTGATCTTCCTCGTCACCGCGATCTGGCTCTGGTCGGTCTGCCTAGCGGTCGAGCCGCTGCCCGGCCGCTGGTCGCCATGGGTCCGGGCGGGGCTGCTGATGGCGGCGATGTCGGCGAGCGACGCGGGCGCGGTGAAACTCATGGTCGACGGCTACCAGGCGGCCGGCGTCGCGATGCTCGCCTCGATGCTCCCGCTCGGCGCGGGCGCCGCGGCGATCGTCTGGCTCGCCGTCCTGCGCGAAGAGCGCAGGCAGCGGCGGCGGGAGGTGGCCCATGCGGCCTAGGCGCGTCTTCCTTCTCGCGCTCGCCGCCCTGCTGGGCCTGTTCGCGATCGCGATCTGGGCGCAGCAGCCGACCTCGTCGGGCGCCGACGTCACGGGAACCGGTGAACTCACCGCCCCGCGGTCACCCGACCTGGTCGCCGAAGGCCGTCAGCTGTACAAGACCGGTTGCTCCAGCTGTCACGGCTTCGAGGGCGAAGGCGTCGAAGGCCAGGCCCCGTCCCTGACCCACGCCGGCGAAGCGGCCGCCGACTTCTACCTGCGCACCGGGCGGATGCCGCTCGGCCAGGTCGGCGACGAGCCGTTGCGCGGCGAACCTCGCTTCGGCAACGCCGAAATCGAAGCGCTCGACGCGTACGTCGGCTCGCTCGGGGACGGTCCGCCGATCCCGAAGGTCGACCCGTCCGCCGGCTCCGTCGCCGAGGGGATGCGCCTCTTTACCGACTCCTGCGCGGGCTGCCACGGGATCGGCGCCAAGGGCGGGGTGGCGATCGGGGGCTACGCGCCGCCGCTCGGCGAAGCGACCCCGACCGAGGTGGGGGAGGCGATCCGGGTCGGGCCCTACCTGATGCCGAAGTTCTCCGAAGACGCGATCACCCCCGAGGAGGTCGATTCGATCGCCCGCTACATCCAACTCACCCAGAACCCCGAAGACGCGGGCGGCTTCGGCATCGGCCACATCGGGCCGGTGCCCGAGGGGATGGTCGCCTGGCTCGCCGCGATCGCCGCGCTGCTCCTCGTCGCCAGGGCGATCGGCGAGCGCCTCGGCGGCAGCCGTGCCGACGACGAGGCAGAGGAGCCGCGGTGAGGCGCCGCGCGGCCGCCGTCCTCGCCTGGGTCTGGCGCTATGTCGTCGCCGGCGCGGTCCTGCGGGTATCCCGCCGGCGGACGATCCACCGCGAGCGCGAGCTCCCCGCCTCGACCCGCGCCGAGACCGGGACCGCGGCCCTCCTCTTCGCCGCCGCCCTGGCGGGCCTCGCCTTCGTCGCCATCTACGCCTTCGACGACGCGAACACCCAGCTCCTCGGCCTCTCGATCGCCGTGTCCCTCGCCCTGGTCGCCGCCGCCCTGATCCTCGCCGCCGCCCGCGTCGTCCCGCAGGAGACCCTCGAAGAGCCCCGCCCCGACTTCAGCGTTGATGGGCCGAAAAGCGCTGATATAGAGCGCTTTTCGGCCCATCAACAGGAGGAGGTGGAGGCGGCGGCGCTGACGCTGCGCGAAGGCACCGACGGGGTGACGCGGCGGGGGTTGCTGGGGGCGGCGGGCGCGGCGGCCGGAATCGGGCTCGGGGCGGCGGCGCTGGTGCCGCTGGCCTCGCTCGGGCCCGCGGTGGGGGGTCGGCTGGCGGCGTCGCCGTGGAAGGACGGGGTGGCCTTGGTCGAGGAGAACGGGATCGCGGTGAAGGCCGAGGACCTCGAGGTCGGCTCCTTCCTCACCGCCTTCGCCAAGGGCGCCGACAAAGAGCAGCTCGCCACCTCGCTCGCCGTCGTCCGGGTTGCGCCCGACGAACTCGAACTCCCCGCCGACCGCGCCGACTGGGCCCCGGAAGGCATTCTTGCCTTCTCCAAGATCTGCACCCACGCCCAGTGCGCGGTCAGCCTCTTCCGCTATCCGCTCTTCGCCGAACGCTCGCCCGGTCCGGCGCTCGTCTGCCCCTGCCACTACTCGACCTTCAACGTGCTCGACGGCGGCGAGCGCATCTTCGGCCCCGCCGTCCGGCCGCTGCCGCAGCTGCCGCTGCGGATCGAGGACGGCGTGCTGGTGGCCGCCGGGCCGCTCTCCGGCGCGGTCGGCGCCTCCTGGGGCCGCGTGCGGGAAGAGGGGTGAGCCGGCGATGACCACGCGTCGCCTCCTGCGCACGGTCGAGAGCCGCACCGGCGGCACCGGCGCCCTCGCCAAAGCCCTCCGCTACGTCTTCCCCGACCACTGGACCTTCCTCTTCGGCGAGATCGCCATGTACTCGTTCCTGATCCTGGTCGCGACCGGGACCTACCTGGCGCTCTTCTTCGAACCGAGCACCGCCCACGTCGTCTACCACGGCGCCTACGCCCCGCTGCGCGGCACGGAAATGACTCGCGCCTACGCCTCGGCGATCAACCTGAGCTTCGAAGTCCAGGCGGGGCTGCTGATCCGCCAGGTCCACCACTGGGCCGCCGACGTCTTCCTCGCCGCGATCACGGTCCACCTGATGCGGATCTTCTTCACCGGCGCCTTTCGCAAGCCGCGCGACCTCAACTACTACGTCGGCCTGACGATGCTGGTGCTGGCGGTGCTCGAGGGCTACGTCGGCTACTCGTTGCTCGACGACCTGCTCTCCGGCATGGGCCTGGCGATCGGCAACGCGGTGGCGCTCTCGATCCCCCTGGTCGGGGGCCAGCTCGGCGTGCTGATCTGGGGTGGGCGCTTCCCGGGCACGCCGGACTTCCTCTCCCGCCTCTTCTTCGTCCACGTCTTCGTCCTGCCGGCGCTGATCGCCACCCTGATGGCGGTCCACCTGGCGCTGGTAGCGCGCCCTCACCACACCCAGTTCCGTGGCCGCCGGCAGAAGGAGTCGAACGTGATCGGCACGCCGATGTGGCCCGCCTACGCGCTCCGCAGCAGCGGCCTCTTCGCCGCCACCGCGGCGGTGCTGTTCGCGCTCGGCGGCCTCGTCCAGATCAACCCGATCTGGCAGTGGGGACCGTACGAGCCGTGGCTGGGGACGAACGGCGCGCAGCCCGACTGGTACCTCGGCTGGCTGATCGGCGCCCTCCGCCTGATGCCCCACTTCGACGTCGTCATCGGCGACTACACGTTGATCCCGAACCCGTTCTGGGGCGGCGTGCTCTTCCCCGGCGCGGTCTTCGGCTTCCTCTACCTGTGGCCGACGATCGAGCGCCGCCGGCTCGGGGACCGCCGCCCCCACAACCTGCTCGACCGCCCGCGGGACAACCCGACCCGCACCGCGATCGGCGCCGCCGTCTTCACCTTCGTCGCGACGATCTTCTTCGCCGGCGCCGCCGACCGGGCCTTCGTCCAGTTCGGCGTCCCCTACGAATTCCAGCTCTGGCTGTACCGGGGGCTGGCGATCCTGCTGCCGATCGCCGTCTTCCTCGCCACCCGGGCGATCTGCCGGCACCTGCGCGACAGTGGCGCGCACCCGGGCCGGGACTCCGGCGCCCGCCTGGTCGAGCGCCCGCGCGAAGCCGGTCGAGACCTGTCGAGATCCGGTTCAACGCCCGGCCCGGGGGTACCCACGCGTCGTGGCGACGCGCGCGCAGGTGAGAGAGCTGCTCGACCGCGGGCTGACCTATGAGATGGCCGCCCGGGAGCTCGGCATCCGTCCCGGCCTCGCGTACATGATCGCCACCGGCCGCCCGGCCGACGACGCCGTGGCGCCCGCCCAGGACCTTTTCGAGCCGCCCGCCCACAACCCGACCCGCAACCAGGCGGTGATCGACTGGGTGAAGGAACGCGCCGCTCGCGACCTCCGCAGCGCCGGATGAGCAGGCGGGTCCCGACGCCGGGCGACTATCCGCTCCTGCGTCAGCTGCGCGGGGAGGACCGGCTCGCCCGCGGCGCCGCCGCCAAGTCGCGCCGCTCGGCGGAGCTCCGCGCCCGCACCGCGACCGCCGACCGCACGGTGAAGTCGGTCTGTCCCTACTGCGCCGTCGGCTGCGCCCAGAACATCTTCGTCAAGGACGGGAGGATCGTCCAGATCGAGGGCGATCCCGACGCCCCGCACAGCCGCGGTCGGCTCTGTCCGAAGGGCTCGGCGACGAAGCAGCTGACCACCGGCGCCTCGCGCGAGCGCCGCGTCCTCTACCGGCGCCCCGGCGGGACCGAGTGGGAGCGCCTCGACCTGGAGACGGCGATGGGGATGATTGCCGACCGGGTGGTCCGCGACCGCCGCGCGGGCTGGGAGGAAGAGGAGGACGGCGACCGGCTGCGCCGCTGCATGAGCATCGCTGCGCTCGGCGGCGCCACCCTCGACAACGAGGAGAACTACCTGATCAAGAAGCTGCTGACGGCGCTCGGGATCATCCAGATCGAGAACCAGGCGCGGGTCTGCCACAGCTCGACCGTGGTCGGGCTCGGCACCAGCTTCGGCCGCGGCGCCTCCTCGACCCTCCCCGGGGACCTGCAGAACTCCGACCTGATCGTGCTCGAGGGGTCGAACATGGCGGAGGCCCACCCGGTCGCCTACCAGTGGGTGGTCGAGGCGAAAGCGCGGGGCGCGACGATCGTCCACGTCGACCCGCACTTCAGCCGCACCAGCGCGATGGCGGACCACTTCGTGCCGCTCCGCGCCGGCACCGACATCGCCTTCCTCGGCGGCATCATCAACCACGTCCTCAGCACCGAATCGGACTTCCGCGAGTACGTGCTCGCCTATACCAACGCCTCGACGATCGTCGGCGAGGCCTTCGAGGACGCGGGCGCCGCCGGGCTCTTCTCCGGCTACGACGAGGAGGAGATGAGCTACGACCCGCAGAGCTGGCAGTACGACGGGGCGTTCGTCGGCGCCGCCTCCGGCCAGCGCGACCAGGAGGGCAACGTCGACCGCCTGCAGAAGAGCGACCTCGGCGGGCCGGGCGGGCGCGGCGAGATCAAGCGCG
>MKSH01000037.1:23391-25494 GCA_001898095.1 Solirubrobacterales bacterium 70-9
CGCCGCCTACACGCCGGCAATGGTGGAGCAGGTCTGCGGCGTGCCGCAGGACGTCTTCGCCGAGGTCTGCCGCCTCTTTGTCGAGAACTCCGGTCGCGAGCGCACCACCGCCTTCGTCCACGGCGTCGGCTGGACCCAGCACACGATCGGCTCCCAATACATCCGCGCCGCCTCGATCCTGCAGCTGCTGCTCGGCAACATGGGGCGGCCGGGCGGCGGGGTGATGGCGATGCGCGGCCACGCCTCGATCCAGGGGTCAAGCGACATCCCGACCCTCTTCGACACGCTCCCCGGCTACATCCCGATGCCGCACGCCCACGGCCACGACGACCTTGACGACTTCGTCTCGGCCGACGCGCCCGCCCGCGGCTTCTGGGCCAACATGCGCGACTACGTGGTCAGCCTGTTGAAGGCCTATTGGGGGGAGACCGCGACCGCCGACAACGATTACTGCTTCGGCTACCTGCCGCGCCTCACCGGCAGCCACTCGACCTACGACACGACGATGGCGATGGTCGAAGGCAAGGTGAAGGGATTTTTCCTCTTCGGCCAGAACCCGGCGGTCGGCTCGGCCAACACGCGGATGCAGCGGCTGGGGATGTCGAAGCTCGACTGGCTGGTGGTGCGCGACTTCTCGCTGATCGAGTCGGCCACCTGGTGGCAGGACGGCCCGGAGATCGAGTCGGGGGAGATGCGGACCGAGGACATCGACACCGAGGTCTTCTTCCTGCCCGCCGCCGCCCACACCGAGAAGGAGGGCACCTTCACCAACACCCAGCGGATGCTGCAGTGGCACCACAAGGCGGTCGATCCGGTGGAGGACCAGCGCTCCGACCTCTGGTTCACCTTCCACCTGGGACGAATGATCCGCGAGCGGCTGGCGGGTTCCGAGGACGAGCGCGACCGGCCGATCCTCGACCTGACCTGGGACTACCCGACCGAGGGCCGGCACGACGAGCCGCTCGCCGACGCGGTGCTGGCCGAGATCAACGGCTGGAACGCCGACGGCGAGTTCCTCTCCGCCTACACCGAGCTGAAGGCCGACGGCTCGACCTCCTGCGGTTGCTGGATCTACTGCGGGTGTTACGCCGACGGCGTGAACCAGACCGCGCGCCGCACGCCCGCGGCGGAGCAGAACTGGACCGGCGGCGAATGGGCCTGGGCCTGGCCCGCGAACCGTCGCATCCTCTACAACCGCGCCTCCGCCGACCCGTCCGGGAAGCCGTGGTCGGAGCGCAAGGCGCTCGTCTGGTGGGACGAGGAGAAGGGCGAATGGGTAGGCCACGACACGCCCGATTTCGAGCCCGCCAAGCGGCCCGACTACGTCCCCGACAAAGACGCCGTCGGCCCGGCGGCGATCCGCGGCGACGAGCCGTTCATCATGCAGGCCGACGGGCGCGGCTGGCTCTTCGCCCCGGCGGGCGTCGCCGACGGCCCGCTGCCGACCCATTACGAGCCGCAGGACTCGCCGGGCCGCAACCGCCTCCACGAGCACCAGCGCGACCCGGCTCGCGAACTCTACGAGCACGAGTGGAACCGCTACCACCCAGGTCCCGACGAGCCGGGCGCCGAGGTCTTCCCGATCGTCGCCACCACCTACCGGCTGACCGAGCACTTCACCGCCGGCGGGATGTCCCGCTGGACGCCCTACCTGGCGGAGCTGCAGCCGGAGTTCTTCGTCGAGGTCTCGCCCGAGCTGGCGGCGGAGCGGGGGCTCGAGCACGCCGGTTGGGCGACGATCGTCAGCGCTCGCGGGGCGGTCGAGGCGCGGGTGATGGTGACCGACCGGATGACGCCGCTGCGGGTCGACGGGCGCACCGTCCACCAGGTCGGCATGCCCTACCACTGGGGGCCGAACGGGCTCGCGCGGGGGGACTCGATGAACGAGCTCTCCTCGATGGCGCTCGACCCCAGCTCCCACATCCAGGAGGTGAAGGCGCTCTCCGTCGACGTGGTGGCGGGACGGCGGCCACGCGGCGCGGCGCGCACCGAGCTGGTCGCGGAGTACCGGCGCCGGGCCGGGATCACCGCGGCGACGCGGGTGCGCTGATGGCCGATCCCGCGAGTGCCCTCACCCGCGGCGACGATGCCGCCACCGCCTCC
>MKSH01000037.1:25592-30625 GCA_001898095.1 Solirubrobacterales bacterium 70-9
GCACGACAACTCCGAGGGGCTGGGGGCGAACCGCTGGCGCCACGTCGCCTTCGTCGAGCAGCGGGCGCCGCTCGGCACCCAGCAGGCGAACTTCCAGCGCGACGGCGGTGACTTTCGCTGGCTGATGGAGTCCGACGTCTGCAAGCACTGCACCGAGGCGGCCTGCCTCGACGCCTGCCCGACCGGGGCGATCTTCCGCACCGAGTTCGGCACCGTCGTCGTCCAGCCCGACATCTGCAACGGCTGCGGCTACTGCGTCCCGGCCTGTCCCTACGGGGTGCTCGACAAGCGCGAGGAGGACGGCCGGATCTTCAAGTGCACCCTCTGTTACGACCGCCTCGGCGAGGGCCAGGAGCCGGCCTGCGCGAAGGCGTGCCCCACCGACTCGATCATGTTCGGGCCGCTGGAGGAGCTGCGCGAGCGGGCCGGGGACCGGGTGCAGGAGCTGCACGAGCGGGGGATGGGGGAGGCGCGCCTCTACGGCGAGGACCCGGGCGACGGGGTCGGCGGGGCAGGGGCGTTCTTCCTCCTGCTCGACGAGCCCGAGGTCTACGGGCTGCCGCCCGACCCGGTGGTGACGACGCGGGACCTGCCGGAGACGTGGAAGGCGGTAGGGATCGCGGCGGGCGCGCTGCTCGCGGGCGCGGCCGCCTGCTTCGCCGGAGCACGGCGATGAGCGACGGGCAGGCGAGGCCGGGCGAGGGCGGCACCGACGTGCGGCGCCGAGACGGCGGGCCCGGGCGGAAAGGTCGCCGCCGGGATCGCGACTTTCTCCGCGAGGATCACCCCGGCGACTCCTACTACGGCCGCCCGATCATCAACCCGCCGGTCTGGGAGGAGCGCGAGATCGCCGGCTACCTCTTTACCGGCGGTCTCGCCGGCGCCTCCTCGATCCTCGCCGCCGGCGCCGACCTCACCGGCCGCTCGGCCCTGGCCCGCGGCTCCCGCCTGATGGCGACGGGCGCGATCGGCGTCTCCCTCCTCGCCCTGGTCAAGGACCTCGGTCGGCCGCTCCGCTTCCTCAACATGTTGCGCGTCTTCAAGCCGACCTCGCCGATGAGCGTCGGCGTCTGGATCCTGGTCGGCTACGCGCCCCTGGCGGCGGGTGCCGCGGCAAGCGACGTCACCGGCCGCCTGCCGAAGCTCGGCCGCGCCGCCGGCCTCGGCGCCGCCGCGCTCGGCTCGACCGTCGCCACCTACACGGCGGCCCTGATCGCCAACACCGCCGTCCCCGCCTGGCACGGGGGACGCAAGGACCTGCCCTTCCTCTTCGCCGGCTCCGCCGCGAGCGCCGCCGCCGGCTGGGGCCTGATCGTCGCCCCGCCCGCCGAGAACGACCCCGCGGTGCGCATGGCGGTCCTCGGCGCCTTGGTCGAGCTCGGCGCCGAGAAGGTCATGGAGCGCCGCCTCGGCATGGTCGCCGAGACGCTGCACGAGGGCAAAGCGGGCAAGCGGCTGCGCGTCGCCAAGGCGCTGACTGCGGCCGGCGCGGCGACCGCCCTCTTCGCCCGCCGCCACCGCCCCGCCGCGCTCGCCGCCGGCACCGCCCTCCTCGCCGGCTCCGCCCTCACCCGCTTCGGCCTCTTCGAGGCGGGCATGGCGTCGGCGAAGGACCCGAAGTACACCGTCGACCCCCAGCGCGAACGCCTCCGCACCGGCGGCTAGCCGTGCGTGTGGACGGGCGGTTTGCGAGGTACGCGTAAGGGACGCGGCCCTCTCGGAGGCGATCCGGGCAGGTTGAGGCCGCCTCCGAGAGGCCGTCCCTCGGGGAGAGGAGCGAGGGTGCGGTCCCCGGTGTGGAGAGAAGCCGTCCCGATGAGGCGGAAAGGCTCCACAGGCCGCCGCCGGAGCGGAGAGCCGCGAGGGAGATGCCGAGAACTCCACGTTCCTTAAGGGAAGGCGTCGCGAAGTGACCCTTCCGCCACATGTCCCCGCGGTGAGTTCGCAGTTAGCACCGCATAGCGTGGCTAACTGCGAACTCACTTTGGTGGGCGTCGTGGAGGCGTGACGTCACTCCCCGTAAGCGCACGGGACCCGCGCGCTTCCCCCCGGAAGCCTCGCGTCCTGGGCGTCTCGTGGCAAGCGGGCAGCCTGCCCGGGCCGCCACGAGACGCCCGGGACGGCCGGTCCTCCGCCGCCCCGGCCACGAATCGCGCCGTCCCTGGCACGCCCCGTTATCAGGCCCTGCCCCCGGATACTCGCGACCGCACCGACAATCGCGTCCGGGGACCGCGTCCCACGGGCACCGGGAGATCTTCGCGAAGCCGAACGAGAAGGCGAGGAGGATCAGTCCCGCTCGACGAAGCTGATCTGGCCGTTCGTCTCGAGGATCGCCCAGCGGACGTCGGCCAGCGAGGAGATCCCTTCGAGGCGCGCCTCGGCGCCGATCTCCTCGCGGGTCAGCCGCTGTCGGCGGAGGTTCGGCTCGATCAGCTCGCCGTCCTCGACCAGGACGATCGGCTCGCCGTTCAGCATCGGCCGCAGCCGTTTGAAGCGGAAGCTGAGGTAGGACAGGGCGACGGTGAGCAGCCCGATCGTGGAGATCGCCAGCAGCGCCCCGGTGATCGAGTTGTCGTTCTGGGTCACGCCCTGCTGGACGAGGTCGCCGGTGACGACCAGCAGGATCAGGTCGAAGGGCTCCAGCGAGTTCAGCTCCCGCCGTCCCAGCATCCGGGTGAGGGTGAAGACGAAGAGGAAGATGACCGCGGCGCGGATGACGATGTCCATGGCGTCCTCCTAGGGGAAGTCCAGCTGGGTGCGTTCGATCGTGGCGATGCGTTCGTCGGCGTCGTCGAGTGAGACGTCGGCGTCGTGGGAGCCGACGTTGATCGGGTTGGCCTGGAACTCGACGTAGACGACCAGAGTGCGCCCGGCGGACAGCGGCGGGAAGCGTAGCTTCAGGTTCCCTTCCGCGTCGGTGGTCGAGCCCGCCGGTTCGGGCTGCACGGTGTTGACCGTGGTCTGGTCGACCCAGCCGCGGTCGAGGACCAGCGTCGGCGCGCCCAGATCCCGCGCCGCGCTGATCACGAATTCGCCCTGGTAGGTGAGCCCGCCGCGGACGCGGCTCGGCGCCTTGACGCTCAGCGAGCCCGCCGCGCCGCTCGCGGTGTCGGTCGCCGCTGCCTGACCGAAGACGTTGGCGAGCGCGGCGACTATGAAGACGAACAGCAGCGTGAGGAAGCCGCGCCGCAGCCACCTCGCTTCCAATCGCCCCTCGTAGTCCCGGTGCCGGCCGAGGTCGATTTCGGCCGGGAGATCGACAGGGGGGACCGGCTCCCCCTGGGGTTCATTCATCCGACCCGGGTTTGGCCTTTGTCCGGTGCATCTCGCCCTTCGTCGAGTCCGGGATGACGCCGGCGACCGCGGTCTGGAGTCTGTCTTTCAGCGATCCGCCCACGACCTTCTCCTTACCCGCCATCAGCGCGTCGTATCCCGGCGACACGCCGCCGCTCGATCCCGGCGCGGGTGGCCCGTGGCGGGCCGGGGAGTTCGCCACCGGCATCGGGCGGACGAACCGCCCGCCCTGGGATCGCTGATCGCGCGGTCCTGAGATCCAACTGCCCAGCCGGGTACCTGCCCCGGCATGGCCGGAACCATCGCCCTCACCTATGACGACGGTCCGCATCCGGTCTGGACGCCGCTGATCCTCGCCGCGCTGCAGCAGCGCGGCGCCCACGCGACCTTCTTCGTCCAGGCCCGGCGGGCGGTCGAGCACCGCGATCTGATCTACGCGATGCGGAAGGGCGGCCACGAGGTCGCCTTCCACTGCCTCGACCACGTACGCCACTCGCGGCGCGGCAGCGACGGGGTCGGCGCCGACCTCGAGATCGGCCTCGAGCTGCTGGGCCAGGTCGGGGTGCGGCCGTGCGCTTGGCGGGCCCCGTGGGGCGACGAGACCCAGGTGACCCGCGAACTGGCCGCCGAGTGGGGCATGCGCCTCTGGGGTTGGAATTTCGACACGCACGACTGGCGCGGCGACTCCACCGCCCGCATGCTCGACTCGCTCAAAGCGCAGGGCGGCCTGCGCGACGGCGACGTGATCCTGATGCACGACGCGCTCGGGCCGGGAGCTTTGCGCGACGGCTGCGCCGCGACGGTGGGGCTGACCGAGGGACTGCTCCAGCGGGCCGCGGCGGCCGGCCTCACGGCGGCGACCGTCTCCGCCTGCGAGGGGGTCCTGGCCTAGATGATTGATTCCACGACAGGGTGTGACCGGGGGCGGGCCCGGCCAAGCAGATCAAGGACGCAGGGTGCAGCCTTTGCCGGTGGGCAAAGGCAAACCCGAGGACGCAGAGATGCGCGGTGTGCCGGGCGCGCCATCCGGGTGCGCGATGTCGTGGAATCAATCATCTAGGGCGTGAGGACGACCTTGATCGCCCCGTCCTGCTTCTGGAACGAAGAGGTTCAGCGTCGGCAGCGGGTCGGCACCGTACTCTCGATCCAGGTGATCGCCCGGATTGATTTAGGGGCCGGCGACCTCCTAGGCTTCGCCCCGATGCGCGAGTACGAGGAGATCGAGCACGACGGTGAGCGCGACGCGGTGGCGATCGAGGAGCCGCTCGAGATCCGCGTCGACGGCAGGCCGCTCAGCGTCACGATGCGGACGCCCGGGCACGACGAGGAGCTGGCGCTCGGCTTCCTCTACGGCGAGGGGCTGATCGACCGGCCGCGCGCCGCGGGCCTGACCGAGGACTTCGCCGTCAACACGATCGAGGTCGCCGGCCCGCTCCTCCGCGACCCGGGTGAGCGCCGCTTCTACACCACGTCCTCGTGCGGGGTCTGCGGCAAAGGGGCGCTGGAGGAGGTGGCGGTGGTGAGCGCGCCGCTCGGGCCGGGGCCGGTGGTCCCGCGGGAGCTCCTCGCGGCGCTCCCCGAGAGGCTCGAGCAGCCGACCTTCGCGGCGACCGGCGGCGTCCACGCGACCGGACTCTTCGACGCGGCGGGGGCGCTGCTCCTCGCCCGCGAGGATGTCGGCCGCCACAACGCGATGGACAAGGTGGTGGGACGGGCGCTGCGCGACGGGCTCCTCCCGC
>MKSH01000037.1:30729-31381 GCA_001898095.1 Solirubrobacterales bacterium 70-9
CGCGGCCGCACCAACGTCTACTCCGGCGCCGGGCGGGTGACCGGCCAGACGGGTCCCGACCGGCCGCCGGTCGCGCCGGGCTAGCCGCCGATCGCGCTCATCGTCCGGGCCGGCGGCCGGAAGCCGGGCTCGTCGATGTGGTGCTTCAGCTCCTTGCGCCAGACCGCGGCGCGGACGATCTCCGCCAGCTCGGCATCGTCGGCGCCCGCCCGCAGCGGCTCGCGCAGGTCGGTCTCGTGCAGGGAGAAAAGGCAGGTACGGAGCTTCCCGTCGGCGGTCAGGCGCACCCGGTTGCAGTCGGCGCAGAACGGTTCCGAGACGGGATTGATGAAGCCGATCTCGCCGAGCCCGTCGGCAAAGGCGTAGACCCGCGCCGTCGCGCTCGGCTCGCGCGGCAGCTCGCGCAGCGGGTGGACCTCTTCGACCAGCGCCCGCACCTTGGCCCCGGTCAGCACGTTCTCGGCCTTCCAGGACCGGTCGCCGTCGAGCGGCATGAACTCGATGAAGCGGACCTGGAAGCCGCGCTCGCGGGCGAGGTCGCAGAAGCGCAGCACGTCGTCGCGGTCGAGCCCTGGCATCGGTACCGCGTTCACCTTCACCGGGCCGATCTCGGGGAAGGCGGCGATCGCGTCGAGCCCGGCCAGCACCCGGT
>MKSH01000037.1:31496-34289 GCA_001898095.1 Solirubrobacterales bacterium 70-9
GAGGTCCTCGATCCCCTCGATCGCGCGCAGCCTGCCGACCAGCGCCGGGAACTCACGCCGCACCAGCGGCTCGCCGCCGGTCAGCCTCACGTCCCGGATCCCGAGATCGACCAGCAGCCGCACCACCCGCTCGATCTCCTCGAAGTCGAGGATCTCCGAGCGCGGCATCCAATCCATCCCCTCGGCGGGCATGCAGTACTGGCAGCGGAAGTTGCAGCGGTCGGTGACCGAGACCCGCAGATCGCCGATCAACCTGCCGTGTGCGTCTTCCAAGGCCATGGGCAAACGGTACCCGCTCGGCTAGGCGAGCCCGCCGGCGTGCGCCGCGACGCTCTCCGTCAGCGCCCTGACCAGCGGCGGCGTCAGCTCGGTGATCCGGGTCACGAGGCCGACCGAGTGGGTGATCTGCGGGGCGACGAGCGGCAGCGCCTTCATCCCCTCGGGCACGCCGTAGAGCTCGACCCAGGCGTCGGAGACGATGCTCGGCCAGCCGGCGCGGACGTATGAGATCAGGGCCGAGATCGAGTCGGTCTCGACCACCGCGGTGACGATGGCGCCGTTGCGGTCGAGGGCGTCGTCGATGATGCGGCGGTTCTGCATGTCGGGGGTGAGGAGGCAGAGCGAGGAGCCGTCGAGGTCCGACCAGCGGACGCTGTTGCCGCTGCGGCGCTCGGTCGTCAGGAGGACGTAGCGCTCGGTGTAGATC
Source organism: Solirubrobacterales bacterium 70-9 (assembly GCA_001898095.1). GTDB lineage: Bacteria > Actinomycetota > Thermoleophilia > Solirubrobacterales > 70-9 > VAYN01. The sequence goes on from MKSH01000037.1 coordinate 32,203, forward strand.
GGGGTCGTGGTGACCGCGCCGACCGGCTCGTTGTCGAGGTAGGTGAGGCCGGCGTCGATGCGGAAGGCGGCGAGCTCGTCGACGATCGAGTCGGAGGAGAGCGAGCGGATCTCGAGGTGGATGCCGGGGTGGGCGGAGATCAGGCCGCGGGTGATCCTGGCGACGGCGGGGAGCGCGGTGGGGATCACGCCGAGGGTGACGCGCCCGTTGAGGGCGCCCGCGAACCGGGTCGCTTCGACCTTCAGGCCATCGACGCCGGCCAGTGCCTGGCGGGCCCAGCGCACCAGCGCCTCGCCCGGCGGCGTGAGCACGGCGCCGCGGCTCTCGCGCCGCACGAGCTCGACCCCGAGCTCCGCCTCGAGCTTCGCGATCGCCACCGAGACGGCGGGCTGCGAGGCGCTGCAGCGGGCGGCGGCGCGGCCGAAGCTACCCTCGCCCGCGAGCGCGTCCAGATATTCGAGCTGGCGTAGATTCATGCGATCCGCGCATTAACTGTAGTTATCGATAGGCAAACATCGCATATTGGACATGCATCGCCCTTTGGCCTACCGTGAGGTGGGAGGTGTCCAGGAATCTTGTCGAGCTGATCCGCCGCCATCACACCGTCCAGGCGCCGACCGCGCTGGAGGTGCTGAAGGACGCGATGGACGATCACGGCGAGCTCACCGACGCCGACCGCGTCCGCGCCGCCGAGCTCTCCGGGATGCCCGAGGCCGCCGTCTACGGGGTCTCGACCTTCTACGACGACCTGCTCGCGCCCCGCGGCGAGCGCCACGTCCGCGTCTGCACCGGGACCGCCTGCTTCGTCGCCGCCGGGGACGCCTCGGTCGAGCGGCTGAGCGCCGACCTCGGCATCGCCCCCGGGGAGCGCGCCGCGGACCGCTCGGTCTCGCTGGCCGAGACCGTCTGCCTCGGCTTCTGTCACTCCTCGCCGGCGGTGCGGGTGGGGGATGTCGTCGACGCCGGGCCGGGGGCGCTCGACCGCGCCGTCGCCGGCGAGACCCGCGCCGCGACCGAGCCCGAGTGGGAGAGCGTCCTGCCCGAGCCGGTCCTCACCAGGCCCGGCGGCTGGCACGGCCTCCGTCGCGCGCTCGAGGAGCTGGGACGGGAGCGCCTGCTCGCCGAGGTCGAAGCCGCCGAGGTGCGCGGCCGCGGCGGCGCCGGGTTCCCGGCCGGGACGAAGTGGAGCTTCGTCGCCAAAGCCGCGGGGCCGGAGAAGTTCGTCGTCGCCAACGGGGACGAGGGCGACCCCGGCTCCTACATCGACAAGTACCTGATGGAGCGCAGCCCGGAGCTGCTGCTGGAGGGCATGGCGCTGGCGGGGTTCGCCGTCGGCGCCTCGCACGGCTTCGTCCTCTGCCGCTCCGAGTACCCGCGCGCGAAGCCCGCGCTGGAGGACGAGGCGGCCCGCGCCCGCGAGGCGGGCCTGCTCGGCACCGGCATCCTCGGCACCGACTTCGACTTCGACGTGACGATCATCGAGGGGGCGGGCTCCTACGTCGTCGGTGAGGAGACGGCCCTGCTGGCCTGCGTGCAGGGCCTGCGCGGGACGGTCTCGGCGCGGCCGCCGTTCCCGGCCGAGCGCGGGGTGTACGGGAAGCCGACCGTGGTCAACAACGTCGAGACGCTGTCCAACATGCCCTTCGTCGCCGCCCGCGGCGCCGCGGCCTACCGGGCGCTCAGCCCCGGCACCGAGACCGCCGGCTCGAAGCTGGTCTGCTTCAACGAGCGCTTCGTCCGCCCGAGCGTCTACGAGGTGCCCTTCGGGATGACGGTGCGGGAACTCTGCGAGGACGTCGCCGGCGGCCTCACGGGCGGCGCCGAGATCAAGGCCCTGCAGATCGGCGGTCCGCTCGGCGGCATCCTCCCCGCCTCGCTGCTCGACACGCCGTTCGACTTCGACCCGCTCGCCGCGGTCGGCTGCATGGTCGGGCACGGCAGCATCCTCGCCTTCGACCAGACCGCCGACATGCGCGAGGTCGCCCGCCACCTGCTCCGCTTCGGGGCCGAGGAGAGCTGCGGCAAGTGCTTCCCCTGCCGGATCGGCCTGCGCCGCGCCTACGAAGAGTTCTCCGCCGACGCCGCGG